>JAGWVB010000326.1 GCA_018971105.1 Burkholderiales bacterium | reverse complement strand
CTGCAGCTCGGCGATCAAGCGCCGCGCCAGCGGCCACAGCGCGGCGGCGGTGCCGGCTGCGAGCGGCTGCGCGCCCGACCAGAGCGACTCGAGGTCAGCCGCGCGCAGCAGGTCGATCTCGATGCGCGGCGGCGCCGCCAGCACGCGCCCGATGAGCAGCGCATCGACGCCGAGCGCCTTCGCCGCCGCCTGGCGCGCCGGCGCGCCGCCGTCGAGGGCGCCACCGACGACGACGCGCAGCCCATGCAGCCGGGTCAGCAGCGCCGCGAGTTCGGTCGCCAGCGCATGCGCGATCGACCCCGGCGCCGCCGGTCTGTCGGCGTCCTCGACGAAATCGAACAGCGCCAGCGAGGCGCGCCGGCGCTGCTGCGGCGGCGGCACCTCGCGGCGCCGCGCCAGGACTTCGTAGGAGCCGACCGGCAGCAGGAACTCGATCCGCGCGTCCTGCCCCTCGTCGGCGTAATAGGCAGCCAGGCGGTGGCGCAGGCGCCGCGCCTCGACGCGGACGATCGAATCCTGCCGCGGATCGAAGCGTGCCGGGTCGCGGTCGAACAGCGCCACGCCCAGCGGCAGCTCGCGCAGCCCTGCGCGGTCGCCGCCCAGCGATAGCGCGACGAGGTGGCGCAGCATCCGGGCCTGGCGCGGGCTGCGCCTGAACGCGTCGCTGGCCGCGATGCGGTCGAGTTCGGCGCCGATCAGCGCGCCCGGCAGAACATCGCCGGGGACCAGCAGCGGCGGGTGGGATGTCGACATGCTTGACAGCATCGCATGACCCGGCCGGTGCGCGACACCCTGTCACCTACACGTCACCTCGGCCAGGCTCCTCGGCGCGCCGGCCTGCCGGCAGCGGTGGCGGCGGCGGCGCGCATGGCCCGTGCGAGTGCAGCGCCATCGCCACAGCCGACACCGAGGTACCCATGAACCACAAGATTTACGCCCGCCGCTTCGCATGCGCCTGCACCCTGGGTGCCGCCGCCTTGGCCCAGGCCGGCCCGATCTACAGCGACGGCACGATGGCGCTGGCGCAGTTCTCCTCGACGCCGACCTGGGCCCTGCCGGGAACGATGACGGTGGCGGGCGCCTCGGCAGCCGGCAACCCGGGCCCGGGACTTCAGGTGTTGGCCCAGGGACTCACCGGGCAGACCGGCTACAGCTACATCGCCGGCTTCGTCTACAGCGCCTTCAGCTACGACCCGACCAGCGCCGGCGCGATCTCGTCGATCGACTTCTCGATCGATCGCGCGGCGAAGTTCACCGACAACGGCACGCCGCTGGCCGGGGTGACGATCACCGGCCGCGTCCTGATCGAGCAGGGCGGCCAGCTCTACATGGCGATCTCGCCCGGCGTCGCGCCGAGCGCCGGCTACACGTCGATTGCGATGCCGGACCTGGTGGCGAGCGATTTCGGCCTCTGGAATCTGGGCAGCGGCAATGTCGATGCGACCCTGAACCCCGATTTCAGCGCCGGCGCGATGCAGTTCGGCTTCGCGATGCGCGGCACGGCGCTGGGCTACCCCCAGGGCGACACGCTCCAGCTCGACAGCTATGCCGACAACTTCTGGCTGCGCGTCAACAACGACGTGCCGTCGCCAGGCACGCTGGCGCTGGCGCTGGCCGCGCTGGCGCTGCTCGCGGCGCAGCGCCAGCGGGCCCGGCGCTGAGGCGCTGCGCAAGCGGCCGCGGGCGGGTCCGGCCGTACAGGGCGCAGGCGTCGCGGTGGCAGCGCCGGCGACGCCGCCTGCCCACCTGGACCACCCCTGCCCGGACAAGGAGCCATCGCCGGCGGTCGCGCCGATCCGCAACCGAGACGGCCCCGTCGTGCGTGCGCCTGCCCCGCCATCGCCGCGCGGCGGCTCGCGCTCGGCGCCGCCGATCCCCGGCGCGTAGGCGTCGTCGAAGGCGAATCAACGAGGTCCTCTCCCGCGGCGCGGGCGACGCGCCTCAGGCTACGAGCGCGGCGACGCGCTCGCGCAGCACCGGCAGCAGCTCGGCCTCGAACCAGGGATGGTCGCGCAGCCAGCGCTGGTTGCGCGGGCTCGGGTGCGGCAGCGGCAGCAGCGCGCCGCCTTGGCGGCGCCAGTCGCGCACCGCGTCGGCGACGCCGGCGCCGCGGTATTGCGGCAGGTGCCAGTCCAGCGCGTAGCGGCCGATGACCAGCGTCAGCTGCAGCCTCGGCAGCGCGGCCAGCAGGCGCGCGCGCCAGGCCGGCGCACATTCGGGGCGCGGCGCGAGGTCGCCGCCGCGGCCGGTACCCGGGTAGCACAAGCCCATCGGCACGACCGCGATGCGCCTGGCGTCGTAGAAGGCCGCGCGGTCGATGCCCATCCAGGCGCGCAGCCGCTCGCCGCTGACATCGTCGAAGGGGATGCCGCTGTCGTGCGCGCGCCGCCCCGGCGCCTGGCCGGCGATGAGGATCGTCGCCGTCGCGCCGATCTGCAGCAGCGGTCGCGGCGGCAGCGGCAGCGATGCGGCGCAGAGGGTACAGCCGCGGACCTCGTCGACGAGCGTCGACAATCGGGTCCGCCGGGCCGCGACGCGGACCGGCGCGACACCACCGACCTTCGATGCCCAAACCATCTTGAATCCCCTGCCCGCCACCGCCGCCGACCCCTACGCGGGCCACACGCCGATGATGGCCCACTACCTGCGGGCGACTTATTTTTCATTGGTGAGCGAGAGGTCGGAGAAGCGCGCAGTCCCCCTATGATCCCCATTGGACATGCGGGCAAATGAAGGCGCTTGAAGGCAAGCTCGCACTGACGCCAGGCTCGCTCGACGCATACCCGCCCTTGCTGAGAAGCATGCTCGCAGGACAAGAGTTCATGCCCTTGATCCGCAGCACGGAGCGCCTCCGGCACGCGCCCTAGAGTGGACCGCCTGATTCGCTCCAACGATCTCGTGTGCCTTCCTTTGCCTCCGGGGTCGAATCGTCCAGCTCCGCTTTGAGCTTCTCGGACTTGTAGGTGGCCAGTTCCTCTGCGAGGGGCTTCTCAGTGAGCCACCACAGCCGGCCTTCTTGAACCATGGAGGGAGGTCGGCCGATCACGGCGCACCACACATGCCCAGGCACTCCGCCGAGCTGTCCGCGAAATTCATCGACGTAGTCAAGCTGATCGAAGTTCTTGACGATCCAATCCGCCGCAGCGTCCGGCGAAACCTCGGACCCCGGGAGCCCAAGGTCAGTAAAGTAGTCGGCCTTGGCCATGATCGCTCTACGCGCCGCGAACTCAACGAATCCGCGGTGCGCGAGAGGCGTAGAGAGGCGTCCAGCGGCTCGGCGCCTCGCGAACTCGACCAGAACCGACACGCCTTCGGCCTTGTTTTGTTTCCACTGCCCATGTTTGTCGGCAGTGTGGCCCGCATGGTCCTTGGCCGAAGGATCCGCGCCTGCGCGCAGCAGCAGCCTCGCGTGGACCTTATGCATCGCCCAAAAAAGCGGAGGCAAATCTTCTGGCTTGTTCGGGTCTGCCCCCGCTTCCAACAGGGCTGCAATGACGTCGTGATTGTCGCCGCGCTGAGGCGCTGTCAGAGCCGCACACAATATCCGCGGGTCGGGCACCGCGCGATTGAACGGGACGCAGGCATTCGGATCAAGACCCCATCCAAGAGCCTTTCTGATCCATTCACTGTCGCCGTCCCGCAGCGCGTTTATCAAACGCTGCTGACGGATCTTGGTTAGAGTCCATTTGGGCATAGTTCGACATCTCAAAAAACGGATCGAGGTGGCCAGACTTTATTTGATCAAGAACTTCTCGCGCGACTTGCCCCTCTCCTCCGCCTCCCGCAACCAACCAGGCGTTCGACCGCGCCCCGACCATGTCGCGCCGCTTGCTGGATCGCGGTATTTAGCCTCAACCTTGGTTTTCGCTTTAGCCTTGGCTGCCGATTGCGATTTCGGCTTGAAGCCGGATGCTTTCAAATGATCAAACAGCTCTTCAAGGCTTATGCCAAACTCGCCCATGGTCTTTACAATCGAGTCCAGAGCGCCATTCATCTCCTTGACTCTCAACGCTTCCGCTTGCTCCAGAAGTTTTTGAGCCTGCTCTTGAAGTTCGCGATAGGTGGGCATGATCGAAAAAGCGTAGTGATGGAGAGGCAATGATAGCGACAGACTCGTTTTGGAAAGCATGGCTTTCCCCGATAACCCTGAATGACGAAGCGCAACAAAGACTCAATCTGCCACAGTGCTGCTGGGGCGGGCCTGACGCCCTCG
>JAGWVB010000045.1 GCA_018971105.1 Burkholderiales bacterium | reverse complement strand
GACGGCCGCCGCGGCGGGCGCGAAGGGAGCGCAGATCGGCGGCGCCGTGCACGCAGCGCGCGTGCGCGCGCTCGAGTCGGCGCGGCTTGCATCTTCAGGTCCGACCAGCGCGGTCAGAGCCAGCGCGTCAGCAGCATCATCGCCACGCTGAGCACGAGCGAGCTGCCGAGCGGGAAGTGCCAGTCGCGGCCGCCGATGCGCAGCTTGAAATCGCCCGGCACCCGCCCCAGCCCGATGCGGCGCAGCCCCGGCGCGAGGCCGTTGAACAGCAGGCAGGCGAGCAGGAAGATCAGGAACCAGCGCATCGACCTCCCCCCTTGCCGCCTCAGAGCCGATGCGTGCGGTCGCCCGCCGCGAACCCGAGCGGGTCGAAGCCCGGCAGGCCGCGCGCCAGCGCCAGCACCTTGAAGAGCTCGCCCATCTCATGCTCGCCGAGCAGCATCTGCACCGCCGCCGCGGCGCGCGCATCGGCACCGGCCAACCCGTCGAGCAGGCCGCAGTTGACGAGGAAGCGCGCCTGCGAGGTGTAGCCGACGACGCTCATCCCGGCCTCCTGCGCCGCCAGCGCGATGGCCGTGAAATCGACATGCGCCGTGATGTCCTTGGCGCCCGCCTCGGCGAGCGGGTCGGTGTCGGCGCGGTGGCCGCGGTGGCACATCAGCGTGCCGCCGCTGCGCTGCGCGAGGTAGTACTCGGATTCGGGGAAGCCGTAGTCGATCAGCAGCGCCGCGCCGCGTTCGAGCCGGCGCGCGAGCTCGCGCACCCAGGCCACGGCCTGGGGGTGGATCTCGGTCACGCTGCCGGCCGGCCAGTCGACCTCGAGCGGCGGGCGCAGCGCCGTCGGCCGGTCGGCCCAGCACCAGCCGCCGCCGGGCGCCGCCGCGACGCCGCGCTCGAACCATTGCGCCCCGTCCCAGTGCAGCAGTTGCACCGGCATCGCGTCGAGCACCTCGTTGCCGACGACGGCGCCGGTGATCGAGTCGGGCCAGGCGTCGAGCCAGACGACGCGGTCGGCCCAGCGCGCCAGGCGCTCGGCCTGCGCCGCGCGCAGCGCGGCCGAGACCTCGACGATGGCGTAGCGCCGCACGCGCCCGCCCAGCGCCTCGAGCAGCTGCGCCGCGAGCGCGCCCGAACCGGCGCCGAATTCGGTCACGCCGTCGGCCTGCGCCGCGTCCAGCACCTGGGCGACCTGGCGCGCGAGCGCGCGCCCGTACAGCGGCGTGAGCTCGGGCGCAGTGACGAAGTCGCTGCCCGAGGCGGGCGCGCGGCCGAACTGGCGCGCGCCGACGCGATGCGGCCGCGCGTAATAGCCCAGGCCCGGCTCGTAGAGCGCGATCGCCATGTAGCGGTCGAAGGGCAGCCAGCCGCCGGCCGCGCCGATCGCCGCGTCGATGCGCGCGGCCAGGCGCGCCGACGCCGGCAACGACGCCGGCGCCGATAATCCCGCGACCCCGGTCGATTCCATGGCCGGCATTGTAGGAACGATGCAAACCGCCCCCGTAGTCCTCGTCACCGGCGCCGCCCAGCGCATCGGCGCCGCCATCGCGTCCACGCTGGCGGCGCAGGGCTGGCGCGTCGCCGTCCATCATCGACATGCGCATGCCGAGGCAGCGGCGCTCGTGGCCGCGATCGAGGCCGCCGGCGGCCGCGCGCGCGCCTACGCCGCCGACCTTGCCGACGAGGCGCAATGCGAGGCGCTGCTGCCCGCCGTGGAGGCCGATTTCGGGCGCGTCGACGCCGTCGTCAACAACGCCTCGCTGTTCGAGTACGACGATGTCGCGAGCTTCCGCGGCGCCACGCTCGAGGCCCATTGGCGCGTCAACGTGGCCCCTGCGATCCTGCTCGCGCGCGCGCTGCACGGGCGCGTCGGCACGGACGGCGGCTGCGTCGTCAACCTGCTCGACCAGAAGCTCTGGAACCCGAATCCCGACTACCTCTCGTACACGCTGTCCAAGGCCGCGCTCGAGGCGGCGACGACGCTGCTGGCGCAGGCACTGGCGCCGCGCCTGCGCGTGTGCGGCGTGGCACCCGGCGTGACGCTGCTCTCGGGCGCGATGAGCGAGGCCGAATTCGAGGCCGCGCACCGCATGACGCCGCTGCGCCGCGGCTCGACGCCGGCCGACATCGCGCGCGCCGTGCAGTATCTGCTCACCGCGCCGGCGGTCACCGGCACGACGCTGCTCGTCGATGGCGGCCAGCACCTCCAGCCCCAGCCGCGCGACGTGATGTTCCTCGCCCGCGCACCGAAAGCCCCCTGATGCAAAGCCTGCTCAACCACCCCAGCCTGATCGATTGCCGGCGCCTGTTCCTGCGCGACTACGAGGTCTGGATCAACATCGGCGTGCACGATTTCGAGAAGCGCGGCGAACAACGGGTACTCATCAACGTCGATCTTTACGTGCCGTTGGCGGTCTCGACACCGAAGGCCGACAAGCTGGCCGAGGTGCTGGACTACGACTTCATCCGCCGCACGATCATGGAGCGCGTCGGCCGCGGCCACATCCATCTGCAGGAGACGCTGGCCGACGACGTGCTCGCGCTCATGCTGGCGCATCCGCAGGTGCGCGCCGCGCGCGTCTCGACGGCCAAGCCCGATGTCTATCCGGACTGCGACGCCGTCGGCGTCGAGGTCTTCCGCGTCAAGGAGCAGACGCCGTGAACGCCCCCGAGACGCTCGACCTGCGCCGCGCCGCGTTCGAGATCAACAAGCTCAGCAAGCGGCTGCACCGCCAGGTCGGCCAGGCCATCGCCGACTACGGGATGATCGAGGCCGGCGACAAGGTCATGGTCTGCCTCTCGGGCGGCAAGGACAGCTACGCGCTGCTCGACATCCTGCTCTCGCTGCGCGAGCGCGCGCCGATCGATTTCGAGCTCGTCGCCGTCAACCTCGACCAGAAGCAGCCCGGCTTCCCCGCCGACGTGCTGCCGGCCTACCTCGCCTCGCGCGGCGTGCCGTTCCGCATCGAGGAGCAGGACACCTACTCGATCGTCAAGAGCCTGATCCCCGAGGGCCAGACGATGTGCAGCCTGTGCTCGCGCCTGCGCCGCGGCATCCTCTACCGCGTCGCGGGCGAGATCGGCGCGACCAAGATCGCGCTCGGCCACCATCGCGACGACATCATCGTGACGCTGCTGATGAACATGTTCTTCGGCGGCCGCATGAAGGGCATGCCGCCCAAGCTCGTCAGCGACGACGGCCGCAACGTCGTGATCCGGCCGCTGGCCTATGTGGCCGAGACCGACCTCGAGCGCTGGGCCGCGCATCGCGCCTTTCCCATCATCCCCTGCACCCTCTGCGGCAGCCAGGACCATCTGCAGCGCGTCCAGGTCAAGGCGATGCTGCGCGACTGGGAGCGCCAGTACCCCGGCCGCAGCGACAACATGCTGCGCGCGATGGGCCAGGTCGTGCCGAGTCACCTGATGGACCGGAACCTATACCCCTTCAGGCAAGTCAAGGCCACTGGGGTTGCCGATCGCGGCGGCGACATCGCCTTCGACGACGAACCCTGCAGCGACCCGGCCGAGATCCGCTTCGACCGGCCCCTCACGACGGAGGATTGAACGATGAAGACGACCCGCAGATGGCTGATCGGCGCCGGGCTCGGTGCGACCGCGCTGCTGCTGGCCGGTTGTGCCGGCCTCGCGACGATCTCCGCCGACGTCACCAGCTTCGGCGCCTGGCCGGCGGCGAACAAGCCCGGCACCTACGCCTTCGACCGCCTGCCGTCGCAGCAGACCGACCCGCTGCAGATGCAGGCGATCGAGGTCAGCGCCGCGGCGGCGCTGGCGCGCGTCGGCTTCACGGCCGTGGCGCCGGGCCAGCAGCCCGAATACCTGATCCAGGTCGGTGCCAGCGACGGCCGGCTCGTCATCGCGCCCTGGGACGACCCGTTCTGGTGGCGCGGCGGCTTCGGCTACTGGGGCTACGGGCCCTGGATGGGTCCGCGCTGGGGCCTGGGCTGGCGCTACGACTACATCCCGCGCTTCGAGCGCCAAGCCGGCCTGCTGATCCGCGACCGCGCCAGCGGCAAGCCGCTGTACGAGGTGCGCGCGACGAGCGAGGGCAACCGCTCGATGAGCGGGCCGCTGATGACGGCGCTGTTCGAGGCCGCGCTCACCGGATTCCCGAGCCCGCCGGGCCAGAGCCCGCGCCGGGTCGAGGTCGTCGTCCAGCCCTGAGCCCGGCCGGGGCGGGCGCGGCCCGCCTGCGGCGCGCGCGTGCCTGCGGCGGCGGTCTGCGGCCGTCTGGGCGCGCCAGGAGCCCGCTGCAGGCGCGCCGATAATCGGGTTTTCTGACTCGGGAATCGGCATGGCAGTCAACGTCGTGATCATGGCCGCGGGCAAGGGTACCCGCATGAAATCGGCGCTGCCCAAGGTGCTGCACCGGCTCGCCGGCGTGAGCCTGCTGCAGCATGTGCTGGACGCGAGCGCCGGCCTCGGCGCGGCGCGCACCGTCGTCGTCACCGGGCATGGCGCGCCCGAGGTCGAGGCCGCGGTGGCGGCGCCGCCGAACGCGCCCGGCATCGTCTGCGTGCGCCAGATGCCGCAGCTCGGCACCGGCCACGCGGTGCAGCAGGCGCTGCCGGCGCTGGACGACGCCAACGCGGTGACGCTGATCCTGAACGGCGACGTGCCGCTGATCCGCAGCGCGACGGCGCGCGCGCTCGTCGAGGCCTGCGGCGGCGCGCGCCTGGCGCTGCTGACGATCGAACTCGCCGATGCCAGCGGCTACGGCCGCATCGTGCGCGACGGCGGCGCCGGCGCGCCGATCCGCGCGATCGTCGAGCACAAGGACGCGAGCGCCGCCCAGCGCGGGATCCGCGAGATCTACACCGGCATCATGGCCGCGCCGACGCGGCTGCTCAGGCGCTGGGTGATGGCGCTGCGCGACGACAACGCGCAGCGCGAGTTCTATCTCACCGACATCGTCGCGATGGCGGTCGCCGAAGGCGTGCCGGTGGTCGGCAGCGCCGCCCCGAGCGAGACCGAGGTGCTGGGCGTGAACAGCCCGGTGCAGCTCGCCGACCTCGAGCGCCGGCTCCAGCGCGCGCGCGCCGAGGCGCTGATGGAGGCCGGCGTGCGCCTGGCCGACCCGGCGCGCTTCGACCTGCGCGGCACGCTGGCCTGCGGCAGCGATGTCGAGATCGACATCGGCTGCCTGTTCGAAGGCGCGGTCACGCTCGGCGACGGCGTGCGCGTCGGCGCGCATTGCTGCATCAAGGACGCGCGCATCGAATCCGGCGCCGTGATCCACCCGTACACGCATATCGACGGCGCGCGGGTCGGCGCCGGCGCGCTGATCGGGCCCTATGCGCGGCTGCGCCCGGGCGCCGATCTGGGCGCGGCGGTGCATATCGGCAACTTCGTCGAAGTGAAGAATTCGACGCTGGCCGCGGGCGCCAAGGCCAACCACCTCGCCTACCTCGGCGACGCGACGGTGGGCGAGCGCGTCAACTACGGCGCCGGCAGCATCACCGCGAACTACGACGGCGCGAACAAGCACCGCAGCGTGATCGGCAACGATGTCCATGTCGGCAGCAATTGCGTCCTCGTCGCACCGATCGTGATCGGCGACGGCGCGACGATAGGCGCCGGCTCGACCATCGGCCGCGACGCCCCGGCCGGCCAGCTCACGGTGGCGCGCGCGCGCCAGGCCAGCATCGCAGGCTGGAAGCGGCCGCAGAAGGCGACGGCGCCAAAGGGCTGAGCGAGGCCGCGCCGGTCAGGCGCCGCCGCCGCGCTCGGATCGTTCTTCGGACCGGCCTGCGGATCGGTCCCCGGCCGGGCCTGCGGATGCGGCGACTTCCGCCGCCAGGCACAGGTCCTCCCAGGCCTTGGCCTTGTCGGTCAGGCTGCGCAGCAGGTAGGCCGGGTGATACGTCACGACCAGCGGCACGCCCTGGTAGCGATGGACGCGGCCGCGCAGCTTGCCCACCGGCTCGTCGCTGCGCAGCAGCGCCTGCACCGCGAAACGGCCCATCGCGAGGATGATGCGCGGGCGCAGCAGCTCGATCTGGCGCACCAGGAAGGGCTCGCAGGCGCGCAGCTCCTCGGCGCTCGGATTGCGGTTGCGCGGCGGCCGGCATTTGAGCGTGTTGGCGATGTAGACCCGGCGCGACGGATCGGCATCGGCGTCGGCATCACCGCCGGCCGCGCGGCTGAGCTGCAGCGCGGCGAGCATGCGGTCGAGCAGTTGACCCGCCGCACCGACGAAGGGCTCGCCCTGGCGATCTTCCTGCTCGCCCGGCGCCTCGCCGACGACCATCCAATGCGCCCGCGCATGGCCGACGCCGAACACGGTCTGGCTGCGCGTCTGGCACAGCTCGCAGGCGCGGCAGGCGGCGACGGCCGCGCGCAGTTCCGGCCAGTCCATGGCCGCGACGGCGCCAAGGTCCGCCGGCGCCGCGGCTGCCGGCGCAGGCTCGGGGTCCTGGCCACGCGCGGGCGCCGCCGCGCTCGACGGCGCCGGACCCGGCGCGGTGCGCGGGGTCGGTGCCGGGCCCGGTGTCCTTGGATATGCCGTTGCCGTTCCGGGTGCGGATGCGGATGCGGGTGCAGTTCCGGGTGCGGGTGCGGGTGCGGATGCCGATGCGTGCGCCGTTTCGACTGCTGCCGCAGATTCGCCGCCGCCGCCCGCCGCCGCCTCGGGCGCCGGCTCGCCCCAGACGCGCAGACCCATCGCGCCGAGCAGCGCGCGCTGGCGTTCGGTCCAGCTCAAGCCGCGCCCTCGGCCGGCGGCAGCGCGAGCTTCATCACCACCGCGTCCTCGCGCCGGACGGTCGCCGGGTAATAGCCGCGCCGCAGGCCGATCTCGACATAGGCGTGGCGCCGGTAGAGCTGGCGCGCACGCTCGTTGCTGGCGCGCACCTCGAGCCAGATCGCAGCCAGCCGCAGCGCGCGCGCGCGTCGCGCGACCTCGCCCAGCAGTCTGCCGCCATGGCCGCGGCCCTGCTGCGCCGGGTCGATGGTGATGTTGAGCAGGTGCAGTTCATCGACCCCGGGCATCGCGACGAAGTAGCCGATCGTCGACCCCGTCGGCCCGACGAGGCATTCGGCGAGGTAGCCGGCGGCGAGCGAATCGATGAAATTCCCCCGTGTCCACGGGAATTCATAGGCCCGGACCTCGATCGCGACCACCGCGTCGAGCTCGTGCAGCGTCATCGCGCGGCAGGCGGCGTCGGCTTGCGGTTGCGCGCTCATGGCGGGACGGCAGGGCCGGGCCGTGCCGCCGCGGCGCCAGCCGCCGCCGCTCGCGCCGCCCGCTCGGCCGTGGTCAGCGCGACCTTGTCGCGCAGGTACAGCGGCAAGGCCGCGGCGGCATCGATGCCGGCACCGGCGGCCGCCGAGCCCAGCGCCAGCCGCAGCAGCGCCGCGGCGCGGTCGGCCTCCTGCGTCAGGCGCCGCGCAGCGGGCGCCAAGGCCAGCCGGTCGCCGAAGGCGGCCAGCGCCGATCCGGCCCAGGCATCGGGCGCCGCGCCCGACCAGGCCGCGGCCAACGCGTCGAGATCGTAGAGCGCCGGCGCCTGCACCACCTGCCAGCGCCCGTCACGCCAACGGTAGCGCCCGGCGTAGCTTTCGTCCATGCGCGCGTCCATCGCCACGCCGACTTCGAAATCAGCATCGCCATCGCCGCCGGCTTGCGCGCGCGCGTCCTCGGCGACGATGAGCAGGCTGTCGATCGGATGCAGGGGCCGGCCGAGCCCGTAGCCCAGGCCCTGCGCCACCGAGCAGGCCGTGCGCAGACCCGTGAAGGCGCCCGGCCCGACGCCGAAGGCGATCGCGCCGAGGTCGTTCCAGCCGATGCCGGCGCGTTCGAGCAGCGCGCGCAGGCGCGGCAGCAGCGTCGTCGAAGCGAGCGCGCCGCCACCGCCTTCGAAGGTCAGCGGCGCGCCGCCGGGGCTCTGCAGGCCCGCGGCCAGGCGCTCGGTCGAGGTATCGAAAGCGAGCACATGCGTCGCGTTGGCATTCATGGAGCGAGTTTAGGACCAGCCGCGCCGGCCGGCCCGCCCGCCCGCCCGCACCATCAGAACTTGTAGGACGCGCCGAGCTGATAGGTCCAGGGCCGCAGATTGATGTCGCTTTGCAGCACGGTGGCGCCGACGGCGACGAGCTTGGTGCGCACGTCGACGCGCGCGGCGCTGGCGAACAGCCCCCATTGCGGGCTGAGCGCGTAGTCGATGCCGCCCTGGATCAGCATCCCCATCGAATCGGCCAGATGCACCTGCCAGCCGTACGGTGAATACGGGCTGCCGAAATGGGTGTAGTTGACGCCCAGGCCCAGGTACGGACGCCAGGCGCTGCCGGCTTGTCCGAAGTGGTAGTTCATGATCAGCGCCGGCGCGATGTTCTTCGCCGTCAGGACCTCGCCGAGGTAGGCGACGCTGCCGGTGGCGACGGTCTTGACCTTGGGCGGCACGCCGAGCACGAGTTCGATGCCGACGTTGGGCACGAGCTCGCGCTCGTAGGTCAACAGCAGCGTATTGGCGGGCTTGACATCGGAATCGGCGCCCGGCGGCACGCCGATGCCGGTGATGCCGTCGCTGGTCGAATGCGGGTCGTAGCGGATGACGCCGAACTTGAAGGTGTTGGACTGGGCCTGCGCCGGCGCTTGGGCCAGCAGGAGGACGGCGGCCGCCACCGGCATGAGGAATCGGATGTGGGAATGCATGCGAGTCTTTCTCAGGTGCGGTGGGTCAGATCCAGCCGAAGGCCTTCAGCTGCTGCGTGATCAGGCTGCTGAAGATCTTGTGGCCCCCGGTGGTCGGGTGGACGGAGTCGGCGAAGAGCCAGGTCGAAGGGTCGGCGCCGGCGGCCAGCGTGTTGTAGGGCGCGCCCGGGGTGGCGTTGCAGAACAGCGACGAGCCGCCGGCCGCCGCGGTGAAGATCGCGTTGATCTTGTTGGCATCGCAGGCCGGCGTCGTGACGTTCGTCAGGCCGTAGGCGGCCGGGTTGGCAGCGATGGCCTGCAGCGCGGCATTGGCGTCGATGAGCTCGACCGGCAGGCCGGTGAGGCCGTTGCGCAGCCAGAGGTTGAAGGTGTCGACGAAGGTCGTGGCCACCGGCGCCGCGGGCGCCGTCGCCGGGTTCGCGAGCAAGGCGGCGGTGAATGGCGTCAGCGTCAGCTCCAGCGGCGTGATGACGACGACGTACTTGCCGCCGTTGGCGAGGATCTGGGTCTGGATGTCGTTGACCAGATCCTGCGCCGCCTGCTTCATCGCCTGCTCGCCCGCCGTCTGGGCCTGGAACAGCTCGGTGTTGGCCTGGTCGGCGGTGATCTTGCCGGCCGCCGCATCGGCCTGGATCTGCGCCGCGGCGGCGCCGAAGGCGGCGAACTGCGCGAAGGCGTCGTTGTTGCCGGCCCAGATGAAGATCAGGTCGGTGCTGTTGAAGGACTTGAAGCGCGCCAGGTGGTTCGCGATCTGCGTCACCACCGGCACCGTCAGGGCGCCGCCGCTGTGGCCGATGCCGTTGGGGTCGGTGACGCGCGAGCCGCCCTCGCCGTAGCCGGTGCAGGTGTTGTCCTGCGACGGGCAGGCGATGGTATTGGGACCGTAGCCCATCAGCGCCGGCGTGATGTGCAGCCCCAGCGTCGCGGCGACGTTCTCGACCCAGACCGTGCCGACGACGGTGCCGGTGGGCGTGACGAAGTTGGTCGTGAAGCGACCGCCCGCATAGGGCGGCAGGCCGTTGCCGGTGAGCGAGGTCACCGGGGCATAGGTGCCGACATCGCTGAGGCTGTCGCCGAAGCTGACGATGCGCGTGAAATTGCCCTTCGTCGTCGGCGCGCCCGCGGGCGTGCCGCTGCCCGGGACGGCGGGGTCGCCGCCGCCGCAGGAGGCGAGCAGCGCCGCGCCGAGCGCGGTGACGATCCAGGATCGGAAATTCATCTTCATGGGGACTCCATAGTCATCGACTGCCGGTGCGGCGGGGCCTCGGGCCTACGTGCCCGGCGTCGGACTAGTTTTGGCCCCACCGCAGGGGCGCAGCCCTGGGGTATACCCGCTGGCGTGGCGCTTTTGCGACGCGGCGGTGACGGGCGCGGCGATGTGGGCCCAGGCAGACGCGGCGGCGCCGGGCGATCCACCCCTAGAGGGGATGGACTCGGACCGGCACTAGAAGGGATTGCCGCGGATGCGCGCCAGTGCCAGCGACGAAAGCTGGTTCTGGCCGCCGGTCGACATGTTGTAGTTGTCGGCCCAGAGGTAGGCCGTGGTCGTGGCCCCCGCGACAAGCGTGTTCGAGGTGCACAGCGGCACCGGCTGGGTGCAGATGGGGTCGGCGATGTCGCTGAAGCCGAATCCGTTCGGGCTCACGCCGATGGCCTGGAAGCGCAGCGAGGCCTGGACCAGGCCGACATAGCGGCCGTCCAGCACCATCGTCACGCCGAGCTGGTTGTTGAACGACTGCGACAGCACGTTCATCAGGCTGACCGGGTCGGTCTCGACGATGCCGTTCGGATTCACCAGCGCCTCCTGCTGCAGCGCGTAGGGCGTCATGCCCAGCGGCGGCAGGTCGGCGACGATGACGCGCACGCCGAATCCGACGAGCCGGTTCACGACCCGCGCCAGGGCCGCGCCATCGGCGGCGGCCTCGGCCTTCAGGCTGTCGAGCGAGCGCCCGGGGTACTGGGCGTAGAGCGCCCAGAGGTCGTTCTGGCCGCCCTCGATCGTCGCCAGATCGTTGGGCAGGAAGCCGCCGTTGTTGACCTGCGCATCGACCTGGGCCGCGACATCGGCGATCTTGGCGCCCGGCTGCGCGAGCATGATCGCGCGCGGCGTGGCGGCCTGCGGATTGCATTGCGCGAACGCGAAACCGTAGTTGCTGGCGATCGTCTGGACCCAGATCGGCTCCAGCGTGCAGTCGAAATTGCCGGTGGCGGTGAGGCCGTTGACGTTCTGCTTGAGGCCGGTCGGGCCGATGCTGCTGGTGTCGTCGCCGAACACGATCAGGCGGCCGGGGACGAAGTTCGAGACCTGCGAGGTGCCGCCGCCGCAGGAGGCGATCAGGCCCAGGCTGCACAGGCCGCCGAGCCTGACTAGGGCCGCCACCCTGCGCACCGCGCTGCGGGTCCTGGTGGCCATGCTGCTGAATATCATCTTTGCTCCGGAAACCTCGGTGCCTGGGGCCGTCCGCCCCGGTGCAGGGGGCGGCATCAGGCCGCGGCGCGTTGCAGGCGGTCGCGCACACCGTCCCAGGCGGGGCCGGGCGGCGGGCGTTCGACCCAGATGGCGTCCACGCCCGCTGCGTCGAAACCGCGCAGCACCGCGAACAACTCGTGCGCCACTGCCGCCGCGTCGTCCGGCATGACACGCACGAGCCGGCCGGACCCCGCCGAACCGGGATCCCCGGGCCCACGGGGCGTCAGCGCGAGGCGGGAATATACCCCGACCCTCGCGCCGCCCGGCGGCGCCGGCTGTTCGAGGCGATGACGCAATGCGACCGCATCCAGCAATTCGACGCGCGCCGCCGGCGCGTAATGCGAGGCCAGCGAGCCCGGGGCGCGCGGCGATGCCGCATCGGGCGCGGCCAGCGGCCGGCCCAGCACGGCCTCGATGGCGGCGCGACCGAGCTGGCCCGGGCGCAGCAGTGCCGGCCGCGCGCGGCTGCAGTCGACGATCGTCGATTCGATGCCGACGGCGCAGCTGCCGCCGTCGACCACCGTCAGCCCGGGGCCGAATTCGGCCTCGACATGGGCCGCCATGGTCGGGCTGACGCGGCCGTGGCGGTTCGCGCTGGGCCCGGCGATGCCGCTCACGCCGAGCGCCGCCGCCGCGCGCAGCAGCGCCAGCGCGACCGGGTGCGCGGGCACGCGCAGGCCGATGCTGTCCTGGTGCGCGGCGGCGGCCAGGCCGCGGCCCGCGCGGCGCGCGACGATCAAGGTCAGCGGGCCGGGCCAGAAGGCGTCGATGAGGCGCCGGGCCGGCGCGCCGATCGACGCCGCATAGGCACCGGCCGCGCCGGCATCGGCCAGATGGACGATCAGCGGATGGTCGGCCGGCCGGCCCTTGGCGGCATAGATGCGGGCCACCGCCGCATCGTCGTCGGCGTTTGCGCCGAGGCCGTAGACGGTCTCGGTCGGGAACGCGACGAGCGCGCCCGCGGCGAGCCGGGCCGCGGCATCGCGCAGCGCGACGGGGTCGGTGCCGTTGACGATCGCCATCGCGCGCAGTCAGAAGCGCGGCAGGCCGAGCCGGTCGGCCGCCAGCAGCGCGACCTCGCGCGCGCGCGCCGGGTCGGCCGCGGTCACCGTCAGGTGGCCCATCTTGCGCCCGCGCCGCGGCTCGCTCTTGCCGTACAGGTGCAGCCGCGTGCCGGGCAGCGCCAGCACCGCGGCCCAGTCGGGCGTGCGCAGGGCGCCGTCGCGCAGCCACAGGTCGCCCAGCAGGTTGAGCATCAGCGCCGGCGAGTGCAGCCGCGGCGCCGTCAGCGGCAGGCCGGCGAGCGTGCGCACCTGGAGATCGAACTGGGAGAGGTCGCAGGCGTCGATGCTGTAGTGGCCGGAGTTGTGCGGCCGCGGCGCCATCTCGTTGGCGACGAGCGAGCCGTCGCCGAGGACGAAGAACTCGACGCAGAGCACGCCGACGTAATCGAGCGCCGCCGCCAGCCGCTCGGCGAGCGCGACCGCGCGCGCCGCGGTGTCGGCATCGATGTCAGGCGCCGGCACCTGGGTCACGGCGAGGATGCCGTCGCGATGCAGGTTCTGCTGCACCGGCAGGTGCACCATCGCGCCGTCGCGGCCGCGCGCGACGATGACGCTGATCTCGCGCCGCAGCTCGAGCCTGCGCTCGAGCAGGCAGGGCACGCCGCCGAGCTCGGCCCAGGCGCGCGCCAGGTCGGCCGGCGCATCGACCGCGACCTGGCCCTTGCCGTCGTAGCCCATGCTCGAGGTCTTGAGCAGGCCCGGCAGCAGCGCCGCCATCGACGGCGATGCGGCGTCGGCCGCCGTGACGACCTCGGCATGGGGCGCACAGGGCACGCCGGCGGCGGCGAAGCAGCGCTTCTCGCGCGCACGGTGTTGGCAGACCTCGACCGCGGCGGCCGGCGGCGCGACGGCGACGCCGGCCTCGGCCAGCCCGCGCAGCGACGCCGCGGGGACGTTCTCGAATTCGGTCGTCACGGCGACGCAGCGCCGCGCGAGTTCGGCCAGCGCCGCGGCGTCGGTGTAGGCCGCGCGCAGATGCGATTCGGCGGCGGCGCCGGCGGGGCTGGCGCCATCGGGTTCGAGCACCGCGACCGCATAGCCGTGGACCTGCGCCGCGTGGACGAACATGCGGCCGAGCTGGCCGCCGCCGAGCACGCCGAGCGTGCGCCCGCGCTCGAGCGCGGGCTCGGGGGCCGGACCGCGCGGCGGCGTCACTTCAGATCCGCGCTCATCGCGCGCGCGGCTTCGGTCTGGCGCTGGCGATAGTCGAGCAGGCGCTGGCGCAGCGCCGGGTCCTCGCCCGCGAGCATCGCGACCGCGAACAGCGCCGCGTTGGCCGCGCCGGCGGCGCCGATGGCGAAGGTCGCCACCGGGATGCCCTTGGGCATCTGGACGATCGAGTACAGCGAGTCGACGCCCTGCAGATGGCGGCTCGCGACCGGCACGCCGAGCACCGGCACGACGGTCTTGGCCGCGAGCATGCCGGGCAGGTGTGCGGCGCCGCCGGCGCCGGCGATGATCGCCTTCAGGCCGCGCTGCGCGGCCGCCTCGGCGTAGGCATACATCTCGTCGGGCATCCGGTGCGCGGAGACGACGCGCTTCTCATGCGCGATGCCGAACTCGTCGAGCACGGTCGAGGCATTGCGCAGGGTTTCCCAGTCGCTCGACGAGCCCATGACGATGGAAATCGATACATTCATAAACGCGACGACCGGACGGATCAAAGCGCAATTGTATTGGACTCAAGCGAGTTCGAATGCGGAGAGGAGGTTTGCGAGGTGGCGGCGTTGTTCGACGTAGCGGCGCCGCGCGGCCAAGAATTCCGATTGTGCTGTTCTGGCGTCACCTTGTCGGGCATCGGCGCGACACATGCAGCGACGCATCCAGGCCGCCACGAGTCGATCATCCGTATCAAGCCGATCGAAAGCTGAAGTGTCGAGGCCTGTACACCGATGCAACGCTGCATCCATCTGCCCGCTGCGGAACAAGCTGTAGCCGATCTCAAGATCGATCAGTTCGCGGCAGTAGTTGTGACTGGCGTAGGGCCGCAAGTCGGGGACTCGCAGCAGCGTATCGATCGCCTGAGTGAACTTGCCCTCAATGATCTGTAATTGGGCCTGCGCAAGAAGGATTTGGTTTGTTAGAGCATTTATGCCAATCAGCGCCTGCAACCCCATGGCCGAACTAATTTCAGTCTTCATGAAACGCAGCGATTCCGAATCCAATTCATTAAAACATTGTCCAACGAAAAGAGCCGAAATTCGGATCACGGCACGATTGTGCTGCAATGCTTCAATGCTGGCTTGATCTCCAGACGCCACCGCATGTGCGTGAGTACGTCGGAACCAATGCTGCACCTGAACTTTATTGGAGCAATATTCGAACGCGTTGCACAGAATTATCCCAATACGGGAAAGAGCATCATGATCATTTTCTTCCGCATGCGACAGAGCTATTTTCAGCGACTCGGTCATTGCATCGAATTTGGAAGCTTCAAATTCAAATTGCGCCTTCCAAGCGGACGCCAGTGCCGCGATTGGTGCGCAATTTGAGGCGAGTGCGATTGCTTGCGCTCCCCTCATACGCTCCATTGCCTTTGGACTGAATTCAGCGTAATAGTGGAGCAACCCCTCTACGAACATGATCCAGACGGACACGCGTGGATTCCGGCCATGACTGAAATCCGCTCGCAAATCACCCAATATGCGTCGTGACTCTTCGAAGAAACCGGTTCTGACAAGATAGCCTGCAAGTTGCGCATACAACTCGGCGCGCGCAACAGGATCCGCGGTAGCGTGGATTTCGCGCTCAAGACGCTCAATGTTCGGACTCATTCATTGCGCCAGCGTGCGGTTTCAAGGGCGCAATCTAGCCCAAAAAAAAGGCCCAGCGTCGCTAGGCCTTTCTGGGAGCAGCAACCGCGGGTCCTTGCAGGACCCGCGGCGGCCATCAGGGCTTGTTGCCCGTCGGGAACGGCCAGGCGGCCGCGGGGTTCAGCGCAGTTTTCGCGGGTGCAGCCGCAGCGGGCGCGGCGGGGGCGGCGGGGGCGGCCTTCTTCGCCGCCTTCTTCGCCGCCGCCTTCTTCACGGTCGGCTTCTTGGTCGCAGCCGCCTTCTTGGCCGGAGCAGCCTTCTTCGCCGGCGCGGCCTTCTTCGCTGCCGCCTTCTTCGCCGGCGCGGCCTTCTTCGCCGCCGCCTTCTTGGCCGGAGCGGCCTTCTTCGCCGGCGCGGCCTTCTTCGCCGCCGCCTTCTTGGCCGGCGCAGCCTTCTTCGCCGGGGCGGCCTTCTTGGCCGGGGCGGCCTTCTTCGCCGGGGCGGCCTTCTTCGCGGCGGCTTTCTTGGCCGGAGCGGCCTTCTTCGCAGTTGCCATTACGATCTCCTTGATCAAGTTGCAAAAGGCTCCGCGTCGCAGCTGCTGCGCGGAGATCCACCGCCCGAAGGTCGGCCGCCGGGCCCGGGCCCGGTTGCGGTCGCCGCCAGTGCGGTGAACGGGGTCACGAACCCGGCGTCGGTCTGATGCCTGCCTGGGTTCGTCATTCTTGATCTCTTCAGTCCCAGGCCAGCGCGCCGCCGGTCTGGTAATCGATGACCCGCGTCTCGAAGAAGTTGCGTTCCTTCTTCAGATCGATCATCTCGCTCATCCAGGGAAACGGGTTCTCCTCGTTCGGGAACAGCGCGTCGAGCCCGATCTGCGTCGCACGCCTGTTCGCGATGTAGCGCAGGTAGCCCTTGAACATCGACGCGTTCAGCCCGAGCACGCCGCGCGGCATCGTGTCCTCGGCGTAGCGGTATTCGAGCTCGACGGCACGGTCGAACAACGCCTTGATCTCGGCCTTGAACGCCGGCGTCCACAGGCCCGGGTTCTCGAGCTTGATCTGGTTGATCAGGTCGATGCCGAAGTTGCAGTGCATCGACTCGTCGCGCAGGATGTACTGGTACTGCTCGGCCGCGCCCATCATCTTGTTCTGGCGCCCCATCGACAGGATCTGCGTGAAGCCGACGTAGAAGAACAGGCCTTCCATCAGGCAGGCGAAGACGATCAGGCTCTTGAGCAGCGTCTGGTCGGCCTCCGGGGTGCCGGTCGTGAACGCCGGATCCATGATCGCGTCGATGAACGGGATCAGGAACTCGTCCTTGTCGCGGATCGAGGGGATCTCGTGGTACGCGTTGAAGATCTCGCTCTCGTCCAGGCCCAGCGATTCGACGATGTACTGGTAGGCGTGGGTGTGGATCGCCTCCTCGAAGGCCTGGCGCAGCAGGAACTGCCGGCATTCGGGCGCCGTGATGTGGCGGTAGGTGCCGAGCACGATGTTGTTCGCGGCCAGCGAATCGGCGGTGACGAAGAAGCCTAGGTTGCGCTTGATGATGCGGCGCTCGTCCTCGGTCAGGCCGTTCGGGTCCTTCCAGGTCGCGATGTCGCGCGACATGTTGATCTCGCTCGGCATCCAGTGGTTGGCGCAGCTCGAGAGGTATTTCTCCCAGGCCCACTTGTACTTGAAGGGCACGAGCTGATTGACGTCGGTCTGGCCGTTGATGATGCGCTTGTCGGCGGCATTGACGCGGCGCGTCGACGTGGCCTCGGCGCGCACGGCCTGGCTCGGGGCGGTCGCGGCCGGCTGCACCCGCACCGGCGTCTGGACGGGACGCGGCGTCGCGGCGGCGGCGACCGCCGGCATCAATTGCAGCGTCGCGTCCTGCGACGCCGGCTGATGCGCAAGTGGCGCGGGGTTTCTGACTTCGTCTTCCCAGACCAGCATGTGTGTGTGTCCTGTCGTTGCGAATTATCGGAGTGTTGTGCGCAAACACCAAGCACTGGTTGACATGGTGCGCGACTCGTTGTTGCACGAGCGCATCGACGGCGCGTCGATGCGCATCGCGACGACTACTGGCAGGCCTCGCAATCGGGGTTGTCGATCGAGCAGAACTTCACGTCGCTCGCCGGTTCGGCAGCGGCCTGCACCGCGCCCGCGCCGCTCATCGAGACCGCGTTCAGCGAGCCCGAGGCGACCGTCGATTTCTCGGTGTAGGTCGCGCTCTTCGTGCGCAGGTAATAGGTCGTCTTGAGGCCGCGCAGCCAGGCCAGCTTGTAGGTCTCGTCGAGCTTGCGGCCCGACGCGCCGGCCATGTAGATGTTGAGCGACTGCGCCTGGTCGATCCACTTCTGGCGCCGCGATGCGGCCTCGACGAGCCAGGTCGCGTCGACCTCGAACGCCGTGCCGTACAGGCGCTTGAGCTCCTCGGGCACGCGGTCGATCGGCTGCAGCGAGCCGTCGAAATGCTTGAGGTCCATCACCATCACGTCGTCCCACAGCCCGAGCCGCTTGAGGTCGGCGACGAGGTATTCGTTGATGATCGTGAACTCGCCCGACAGGTTGCTCTTGACCGAGAGGTTGCCGAAGCTGGGCTCGATCGACGCGTCGACACCGATGATGTTGCTGATCGTCGCCGTCGGCGCGATCGCGACGCAGTTGCTGTTGCGCATGCCATGCTCCCGGATGCGCGCGCGCAGGGCCTCCCAGTCCAGCGTCGCCGAGCGGTCGACCTCGAGGTGGCCGCCGCGCGCCTCGCGCAGCAGGTCCAGCGAGTCCTGCGGCAGGATGCCGCGATCCCACAGCGATCCGCGGTAGCTGCTGTAGCGGCCGCGCTCGGCCGCGAGTTCGGTGCTGGCCCAGTAGGCGTGGTAGCACACCGCCTCCATCGAGCGGTCGGCGAATTCGACCGCGGCCTGGCTCGCGTAGGGCACGCGCAGCCGGTACAGGCAGTCCTGGAAGCCCATGATGCCCAGGCCCACCGGGCGGTGGCGCAGGTTGCTGTCGCGCGCCTTCTTCACCGCGTAGTAGTTGATGTCGATGACGTTGTCGAGCATGCGCATCGCCGTCGCCGTCGTGCGCTTGAGCTTGTCCTGGTCGATGGTCAGGACCCCGTCGACGTCCTTCAGGTGCTGCGCAAGGTTGATGCTGCCGAGGTTGCAGACGGCGATCTCGGTGTCGCTGGTGTTGAGCGTGATCTCGGTGCACAGGTTGGACGAGTGCACGACGCCGACATGCTGCTGCGGGCTGCGCACGTTGCAGGCGTCCTTGAACGTGATCCAGGGGTGCCCGGTCTCGAACAGCATCGACAGCATCTTGCGCCACAGGTCCAAGGCCCGCATGCGCTTGTAGAGCTTGATCTCGCCGCGGTCCACCTGGGCCTCGTAGGCGGTGTAGGCCTGCTCGAACGCGGCGCCGAACTTGTCGTGCAGGTCCGGGCAGGTGCTGGGCGAGAACAGCGTCCACTGACCCCGGCTGGGGTCATTGGGATATTCACTGCCCTCGACCACGCGTCGCATGAACAGGTCGGGGATCCAGTTCGAGGTGTTCATGTCGTGCGTGCGCCGGCGGTCGTCACCGGTGTTCTTGCGCAGCTCGAGGAACTCCTCCAGGTCGAGGTGCCAGGTCTCGAGGTACGAGCACACCGCGCCCTTGCGCTTGCCGCCCTGGTTCACCGCCACCGCGGTGTCGTTGACGACCTTGAGGAAGGGCACCACGCCCTGGCTCTTGCCGTTCGTGCCCTTGATATAGGAGCCGAGCGCGCGCACGCGCGTCCAGTCGTTGCCCAGGCCGCCGGCGAACTTGGACAGCAGCGCGTTCTCCTTCAGCGCCTCGTAGATGCCGTCGAGGTCGTCGGCCACCGTCGTCAGGTAGCAGCTCGAGAGCTGCGAGCGCCGCGTGCCGCTGTTGAACAGCGTCGGCGTGCTGCTCATGAAGTCGAAGGTCGAGAGCACGTTGTAGAACTCGATCGCACGCGCCTCGCGGTCGATCTCGTTCAGCGCCAGCCCCATCGCCACGCGCATGAAGAAGGCCTGCGGCATCTCGATGCGGCGCTCGTCGATGTGCAGGAAGTAGCGGTCGTACAGCGTCTGCAGCCCGAGGTAGTCGAACTGCAGGTCGCGCCCGGCATCGAGTGCGGCGCCGAGGCGGGCGAGGTCGAACTGCAGCAGCTTGTCGTCGAGCAGCTCGGCCTCGACGCCCTGCTTGACGAAGCGCGCGAAATAGTCGGCGTAGCGCTCGGCCATTTCGCCCTGCGTCACGTTGCCGCCGACGATCTCGCGCCGGATCGTGTGCAGCAGCAGCCGCGCCGTGGCGCGCGTGTAGGCCGGTTCCTTCTCGATCATCGTGCGCGCGGCCAGGATCGCGGCCTTGAACACCTCGTCCAGCGGCACGCCGTCATAGAGGTTGCGCCGCGTCTCGGCCAGGATGGGGTCGGCCTTGACGTCGGCGCCCAGGCCGGCGCAGGCCGATTCGACGAGTTCGCGCAGCGCCGCCGGATCGAGCGGCACGCGGTTGCCGTTGTCGGTGACATAGATCTCGGGCGCCTTCGGCGCCGCCGCCGTGACCTGGCGCGCGCGCTCCTGCGTGCGGCGCTCGCGGTACAGCACATAGGCGCGGGCGACCTCGTGGTGGCCGCTGCGCATCAGCGCGAGCTCGACATGATCCTGCACGTCCTCGATGTGGAAGGTGCCGCCGCCCGGGCGCGAGCGCAGCAGCGCCTTGACGACGCCGTCGGTCAGGCGCTCGACCGTCTCGCGCACGCTCGCCGATGCCGCGCCCTGGGTGCCGTGCACGGCGAGGAAGGCCTTCATCAGCGCGACGGCGATCTTGTTCGGCTCGAACGCCACCACCGCGCCGTTGCGGCGGATGATCTGGTAGCCCGCGTAGCTCGGCGCCGCGGCGGCGGAGGCAGGCACGGGGCGCGGCGTCGGCGCGCCGGTGGTGGTTTGCGGCATGGGGTTCGTGCTGGCTTGTGGCATGCGTTCCTCGTCTTGTGGCAGGGTGGTCTGGCTCTCGATCGTCAGCGCCGCTGCTGTGCCGCGATGGCGATGCCGGCGCTCCCGACCGGCGGTCGGACGTTTACGGTGGACTTCAAAAAGGGGCGAGCCGGCGACTCGCGCTCAGGTGCCGGACTCGGACCGGCCGCGCGCCGGACCCGCGCGTTGCGGTGGGGCGGCGGGGGCCGGTGGGCGGGAATTCAGGGGACACGTGATTATCACCTGTCGCCACTATATCTGGGGTATGGTGCCCTAACAAGGCACTACCGCTAGTGTCCGCCCCGGACTTCCCCCTAGACCCGGAATGCATCCGCCGGCGCGCCGGCCGGCTCAGCCGTGGCCGGGTTCGTCGTCGTCGGCGCCGACGCCCAGGCGTGCCATGCGGTAGCGCATCTGGCGCAGCGACAGGCCCAGGCTGGCGCCGGCCGCCGTGCGGTTGTAGCGATGGCGCTCGAGCGCGCGGCGCAGGATCTCGCGCTCGACGCCGTCGAGGTAGGCCGCGAGGTCGCTCGGCAGCGCCGCCGGCTCGGGTGCCAGCGGCGCTGCCGCCGGCGCGGGCAGCGGCGCGGGGACGGTGTCGCCGGCCACGCCGTCGGCGCGCATCGCCTCCTCGGGCAGGCCGAGGTCGGCGCGGTCTATCGTCGAGCTCGTCGCGAGCGCAAGCGCGCGGTGCAGCAGGTTCTCGAGTTCGCGCACATTGCCGGCGAAGGCATAGCGCATCAGGTGCTGCATCGCCTCGGGCGCGAGCGCCGGTGTCGGCGTCACGCCGGCGTCGTGCGCGATGCGGCGCAGCACGGCGGCGCAGATCGCCGGCAGGTCGGCGATGCGCTCGCGCAGCGGCGGCACCGTGATGCGGATGACGTTGAGGCGGTAATACAGGTCCTGGCGGAAACGACCGGCCTGGACCTCGGCGCCGAGGTCCTTGTGCGTGGCGCTGACGATGCGCACGTTGACCGCCGTCTCGGCCACCGCGCCCAGCGGCCGCACCGACCGCTCCTGGATCACGCGCAGCAGCTTGCTCTGCATCTGCAGCGGCAGGTCGCCGATCTCGTCGAGGAACAGCGTGCCGCCCTGGGCGGCGAGGAAATAGCCCTCGCGGTCGTCGTTCGCGCCCGTGAACGCACCCTTGCGATAGCCGAAGAACTCGGCCTCGAGCAGCGCCTCGGGAATCGCGCCGCAGTTCACGGCAACGAAGGGCATCGCGCCGCGCGGCGAGACCTCGTGGATCGCGCGCGCCACCAGTTCCTTGCCGGTGCCCGACTCGCCTTGCACCAGCACCGGCGCCATGCTGCGCGCGACGCGCTCGACGAGCGAGCGCACCTGCTGCATCGCCGGCGAAAGGCCGACGATGCGCGCCAGCGCCGGATGCGGGTCGGCCGCCGCCGCGCTGCCGACGGCCGCAGCGTCGCCCGCCGCCCTGGCCACGCCCGTCGGCACGCTGCTGCCCGGCAGCCGACCCAGGGCCGATGCGACCACGGTGCGGAACTGGCGCAGGTCCACCGGCTTGGTCAGGTAGTCGTAGGCACCGGCCTTCAGCGCCTCGACCGCGCTCTCGGGCGAGCCGTAGGCAGTGATGACGATGGCCTTCTCACGCCGGCCGGCCTCTTCCATCCGGCGCAACAGATCCAGTCCGCTGCCGTCGGGCAGGCGCATGTCGGTGATCACGAGCTGGAACGCCGTGGGCCCGGCCTGCAGCAGCAGAGCCCAGCCTTCCTCGGCCGAGCCGGCGCTCTCGACGTCGTAGCCCTCGCGCAGCAGCGTCAGCTCGTAGAGCGTGCGCAGATCGGGTTCGTCGTCGATGACCAACAGCCGCGCGGCATGGGCGGATGGGGCGGCGGGACTTGGGGCAGGGCTCAAGGGCTCAGTCGACTTCCAGGGACGGGGTGCCGACCGGAACGGTCAGAGGGGCCCGGCGCATGCGCACGACGAACTGGTTGCGCCAGCGCTCTGCGGCCGGACGCGGCCGGTACTCGATGCTGGCGCCGTAACGCTCGCACAGTTCGCGGCAAATATACAAGCCCAGGCCCGATCCGCGGCTGCGAGTGCTGAAGAACGGCTCGAACAGGTGGCGCTCGATCTCGGGCGCGATCGGCGCCCCGTCGCTGGCGACCGAGAGCACGACCCACTGCTCGTCGCGTGCGCCCAGCCGCAGCAGGATCGAGCCCGGTGCCGGGCCCCCGTGGCGCTGGGCGTTGTCGAGCAGGTTGACCAGCACCCGGCGCAGGTGATCGAGGTCGAAGCGCACGCCCAGCGCCTGCGGCGGCAGTTCGGCGCGCAGCCGGCCGCCGTCGCCGAGGTCGACGTGGGTGGTGCGCGCCCAGTCGGCCACCGCATCGGCGACCGCGGCGGTGGCATCGATCGGCGCCGCCTCGAGCTGGGTTCCCGGCGCGACCTCGAGCACGTCGTCGACCAGCCGCTTCAGCCGCTGCACGTTGTCGGCCACCATCTGGGCCAGCCGCCGCTGCGCCGGCGGCAGATCGTCTTC
>JAGWVB010000325.1 GCA_018971105.1 Burkholderiales bacterium | reverse complement strand
GAGGCCGCGGTGCTGGCGGCGCGCGGCGCGCCGACGGCACGCTACGAACTGCCGGGCGGCGGGCACCGGCTCGAATACGCGACCGGACCCTATGGCCGCGAGACCTGGATGATCGACATCGGCGCCGATGGCCGCGTGCAGCGCGCGCGCCAGGTGCTGGGCGAGGCCGAATTCCTGCGCGTGCAGTCGCACCCCGGCATCCCTGCCGCCGAGCTGCTGCGCTGGATCGGCAGCCCGGGCGAGCGCCGCGGCGCGCGCGGCGGCGGCCAGACCTGGTCCTGGCGCTACCCGACGCACGACTGCCTGTGGTTCCAGGCCTCGATCGACGCCGCCGGCGTGATGACGAGCGCCGCCTACGCGATCGATCCGAGCTGCGATCACCCCGACAGCTTCCTGCGCTGAGCGCGCCGGGCCGCGGCCGCCCTGATGCTCAGTCGTCGCAGCGCCTGAGCGCGACCACGGCGTTGAGCCCGCCGAAGGCGAAGCTGTTCGACAGCGCCGCCTGCACCGGCCGCTCGCGCGCCACGTTCGGCACCACGTCGAGGTCGCACGCGGGATCGGGCCCGAGGTAGTTGATCGTCGGCGCGATGACGCCCTCGCGCAGCGCGCCGATCACTGCCACGAGCTCGATCGCGCCGCCCGCGCCCAGGCCATGGCCGTGCATGGACTTCGTCGACGACACCGCCAGCTGCCGCGCATGGGCGCCGAACACGGCGTGGATCGCCTGCGTCTCGGTGCGGTCGTTGGCCGGCGTGCCGGTGCCATGGGCGTTGATGTAGCCGATGTCCTGCGGCGCCAGGCCGGCCTGCGCGAGCGCGCTGCGCATCGCGCGCGCGGCGCCGCCGGCATCGGGCATGACGATGTCGGCGGCATCGGCCGACATGCCGGCGCCGGCGAGTTCGGCCAGGATCTCGGCGCCGCGCGCGCGCGCATGCTCCAGCGTCTCGAGCAGGAACATCCCCGCGCCCTCGCCCAGCACGAGTCCGTGCCGGTCGATGCTGAAGGGGCGGCAGGTGTCGTCGGCCATCACCCGCATCGCCTCCCAGGCCTTGACCGTGCCGACGGTGATGCAGGCCTCGACGCCGCCGGCCAGCGCGACGTCGGCGCCGCCGCTGCGCAGCAGCGCCAGCGCCTGCGCGAACGCGTGGTTGGCCGACGCGCAGGCGCTGGCGACGGCGAACGCCGGGCCGCGGAAACCCATCTCGAGCGAGATCTGCGACGCCGGCGCGTTGGGCATCACGCGCACGATGGCCATCGGATGGACGCGCGGGTTGCCTTCGAGGTAGAGCCGGCGCGCCATCTGCTCCTGCGTCGTCGCGCCGCCGATGCCGGTGCCGACGATGACGGCGGCGCGGTCGGCCGCCTCGCCTTCGATCCGCAGCCCGGCCTGTGCCAGCGCCTGGCGCGCCGCGACGAGCGCGTACTGCGACACCGGGTCGAGCAGCACGAGCCGCTTCTCGTCGAAATGGGCGAGCGCGTCGTAGCCCTTGATCTGCGCCGCGACCGCGGTGCGCAGGTCCCGGGCTTCGAGCCCGGCCAGCGGCGCGATGCCGCTGCGGCCCTCGCGCATCGCGTCCCAGGTCGCCGCGGCGGTAAGCCCCAGCGGGCTCACGCAGCCCATGCCGGTGACGACGACGCGGCGCATCGCCGGGGTCCGGTTCAGACGGCGGCGGCCTTGGCCGCCACCAGCTTGTCGACGCCGTTGACGAGGTCGCGCACGGTGCCGGTCGAATACTGGTCGTCGCGCTCGGGCACCGAGATGTTGTAGCGGTCCTCGATCTCGAACAGCACCTGCACCGCGTCGAGCGAATGCACGTCCAGGTCCTTGAGGGTGGCGTCAAGCGTGATGCGCTCGCGCTCGAGCCCGCAGGTCTTGGCGATGATGTCGATGACGGTCTGTTCTGTGCTGCTCATGGACGCTTCCCGGCCGCGCCGGCCCCCTCCCCGGTGACCCTCAGGCGCATGCTGTAGGAGCGCATTATCCCGTGCCCGCGTCGGGGCGGGCTCTCGGGTCTAGCCCGGGCCCGGCGGGGCCCGGGCCGGATTTCAGGCCGGCTTCATCAGGTCGCGGATCAGCTGCAGCGCGTTCGGATCCTCGATCGTCGTCAGGTCGCCGGTGTCGCGGCCCTCGCAGACGGCCTGGATGGCGCGCCGCACGAGCTTGCCCGAACGCGTCTTGGGCAGCGCGGCGACGAAACGCACCCGTCCCGGCCGCGCGACGGCGCCGAGCTGCTTGTCGACGACCTTCATGATCTCGCCTTCGAGCTGCAGCGCCGCCTCCGGCGTCGCCGCGCGGCTGGCGTCCTTGAGCACGACGAAGGCCATCGCGACCTGGCCCTTGAGCGCATCGGCGACGCCGACCACGGCGACCTCGGCCACCAGCGCGTGGCTCGAGATGCTCTCCTCGATCTCGCGCGTGCCCAGGCGGTGGCCGGCGACGTTGATGACGTCGTCGGTGCGGCCGAGGATGTAGTAGTAGCCGTCGGCGTCGCGGATGCCCCAGTCGAACGTGCTGTACAGCAGCCGCCCCGGGATGCTCTTCCAGTAGGTGCTGACGAAGCGCGCGTCGTCGCGCCAGACGGTCTGCATGCAGCCCGGCGGCAGCGGGCCCTCGATGGCGACGACGCCCTTCTCGTTCGCGCCGGTCAGCTCCTCGCCCGTGGCCTCGTCGATGAGCTTGACGTCGTAGCCGTAGACGGCCTTGCCCGGCGAGCCGAACTTGGTCGGCGCCTGCTCGACGCCGTTGCACAGCGCCAGGATCGGCCAGCCGGTCTCGGTCTGCCAGTAGTTGTCGATGATGGGCCGGCCGAGCGCCTCGTTGATCCATTTCGCGGTCGGCTCGTCGAGCGGCTCGCCGGCCAGGAACAGCGCGCGCAGGCTCGACAGGTCGTGGCGGTGCAGCGCCTCGGGGTCGGACTTCTTGAGCACGCGCACCGCCGTCGGGGCCGAGAACATCACCGTGACCCTGTACTTCTCGACCAGGCTCCACCAGATGGCGGCGTCGGGGCGCGTCGGCAGGCCCTCGTACAGGATGGTCGCCATGCCGGCGATGAGCGGGCCGTAGACGATGTAGCTGTGGCCGACGACCCAGCCGATGTCGCTCGTGCTGAAGTAGGTCTCGCCGGCGTTGCCGCCGAAGATGTGCTTCATGCTCGCGGCCAGCGCCACGGTGTAGCCGCCGGTGTCGCGCTGCACGCCCTTGGGCTTGCCGGTGGTGCCGCTGGTGTACAGCGTGTAGCTCGGATGCGTCGAATCGACCCAGGTGCAGGGCACGACGGTGTCCTTCTCGCGCTCGCGCAGCGCCGCATAGTCCTCGTCGCGGCCGGCGACGCGGGTGAACGGCGCCAGGCCGCGGTCGACCATCAGCACCTTGGCCGGCTTGTGCCGGGCGAGCGCGATCGCCTCGTCGAGCAGCGGCTTGTAGGCCATCACCTTGCCGCTGCGGCTGCCGGCGTCGGCGCTGACGATGACGACCGGCTCGGCGTCGTCGATGCGGCTGGCCAGGCTGCCGCTGGCAAAGCCGCCGAAGACGACCGAATGCAGCGCGCCGATGCGCGTGCAGGCGAGCATCGCGAAGGCCGCTTCGGGGATCATCGGCATGTAGATCAGCACGCGGTCGCCCTGCCGCACGCCGAGCGCGAGCAGCATCGCCGCCATGCGCTGGACCTCGGCGTGCAGTTCGGCGTAGCTGTAGGTGTGTTCCCGGTCCGTCTCGGTCGAGACGAAGATCAGCGCCGGCTGGTCCGCCCGCGCGGCGAGGTGGCGGTCGACGGCGTTGTGGCAGAGGTTGGTCTTGCCGCCGACGAACCAGCGCGCGAACGGCGGCTGGCTGTAGTCGCAGACCTGGGTGTAGGGCGTCTGCCAGTCGATCAGGGCGGCCTGCTCGGCCCAGAAGGCGTCGCGGTCGACGATCGAGCGTCGGTGGAAGTCGGCGTAGCTGCTCATGCGGTCTCCTGTTTTCCGGACGCTGATGCGCCGTTGTGGTCGGTCCATTCTCGGCCCGCCCCTTGCAAAGGCCTGACGCGGCGCACCCGGGGCGGCGCCGGACTTGCGCAGGATCAAGAGCGTGGCGTGGCGCCGGCCGCCGATTGCAGGCTGATCCGCACGTTGCCTGCGCTTACCGGCCGCCCGAGGTTTACCCCCAGCCGCGGCACCGATGCCAGCTGATATCCTCCGCGGCTTCATGCCCCGCATCCGCATCCGCCTCGTCCCGCTGCTGTGCGCCCTCCTGGCCGCGGCCGGGGCGGCGCTGGCAGCGCCCGACGCGGCGGCG
>JAGWVB010000324.1 GCA_018971105.1 Burkholderiales bacterium | reverse complement strand
AACGCTGCGTCGCCGCGCTCGACCATCGCTGCCTGAACGAGGTCGTCGACGACGCGGGCGACGCGGCGCTCGCGCGCTGGATCGGCGCCCAGCTCGAATGGCCGGCCGGCGCGGGGCCCCGGGCGCTGCGCGTGGCGCTGCGCAGCGCGCCGCTGCAGGGGGTCGAGATCGACGCCGACGGCCGGGCCCTGACCTGGCGCCGCTATCGCTTCGAAGCCGCGCACCGGCTGCCGCAGGTGCCGCCGGGGCACAAATGCGGGCGCATGCACGGCCATGGCTTCGAGGTCGTGATCCGCGCCGCCGCCGCCGCCGAGGCCATCGACGCGCAATGGGCGCCGCTGCACGAGGCACTCGACCATCGCTGCCTGAACGAGATCGCCGGGCTCGAGAACCCGACGAGCGAGAACCTCGCGTCCTGGATCCGGGCGCGGCTGGACGCGGCGTCGCCGCGCCTGCCCGGCCTGGACTGGCTCACCGTGTTCGAGACCGGCTCCTGCGGCGCGAACCACGACGGCGCGCAGCACCGCATCTGGAAGGACTGCCGCTTCGACAGCGCCGTCGCGCTGCGCGCCGCGCCCGCCGACGACGCGCGCGCGCGCCTGCACGGCCACAGCTACCTGCTGCGGCTGCATCTGGCGGCGCCGCTGGACGCGTTGCTGGGCTGGACGATCGACTTCGGCGACGTCAAGCGCATCTTCGACCCCGTGTTCGCCGAGCTCGACCATCGCCCGCTGCTCGAACTCGCCGGCCTGCCCGACGGCGACGCCGCGAGCCTCGCGGCCTGGGTCATGGAGCGCGCGCGCCAGCAGCTGCCGGCGCTCGTGCGCGTCGATGTCGAGGAGACGCCGGGCTGCGGCGCGATGCTCGTGCGCGGCGCCGCGCCCGGCCCGCTCGGAGCCTGGTGATGGCCGCCAGCTACGCCGTCAAGGAGATCTTCCACACGCTGCAGGGCGAGGGCCTGCGCGCCGGGCGCCCGGCGGTGTTCTGCCGCTTCGCCGGCTGCAACCTGTGGAGCGGCCGCGAGGCCGACCGCGCCGGCGCGGTATGCCGCTTCTGCGACACCGATTTCGTCGGCACCGACGGCGCGCTGGGCGGGCGCTACGCCGACGCGCGCGCGCTCGCCGCCGCCGTCGCCGCGCTGTGGCCGGCCGGCCAGGGCCACCGCTATGTCGTGCTCACCGGCGGCGAGCCGCTGCTGCAGCTCGACGCGGCGCTCGTCGACGCGCTGCACGCCGAGCGCTTCGAGATCGCGCTCGAGACCAACGGCAGCCTCGCGGCGCCGCCCGGCATCGACTGGATCTGCGTGAGCCCGAAGGCCGGCGCCGCCTTCGTCCAGCGCCGCGGCCACGAGCTCAAGCTGGTCTACCCGCAGCCGGCGCTGCTGCCGGCGGCGCTCGAGGCGATGGCCGACCTCGATTTCGGGCATTGGCTGCTGCAGGCGATGGACGGCCCCGAGCGCGACGCCCACCTGCGCGCCGCGATCGACTATTGCCGCGCGCATCCGCGCTGGCGCCTGTCGGTGCAGACGCACAAGGTGATCGGGATCCGCTAGCCGGGCCGGCCGGGCGGCCGCCCGGCCGCCCGGCCGCTCAAGCGCCGTGCCGCTGCGGCCGCTTGCTCTGGTACATCGCGCGGTCGGCGCGCCGCAGCAGCGCGACGCCGGTGTCGCCCGGCAGCGCCTGCGCCGCGCCGATGCTCACCGCCATCGCCTTGCTGCCGCACAGCGGGCTCCAGTCGAGCGTGGCGACGGCGTGGACGATGCGGTCGCAGATCTGCTGCGCCTGCGCGAGCTCGGTGCGGTCGAACACGATCACGAATTCGTCGCCCCCCAGGCGCGCCGCGAGGTCCGATTCGCGCAGCTCGCTGCCCAGCAGCCGCGCCAGGCGGCGCAGCACGAGGTCGCCGGCGTCGTGGCCGCAGGCGTCGTTGATGCGCTTGAAGTCGTCGATGTCGAGCAGCGCCAGCGCCAGCGGCTGGCGCAGCGAGGCCGCGGCGTCGAGCCGCTCGGCGAGGTGGGCCTCGAAGCGGCGCCGGTTCGCGATGCCGGTCAGCGTGTCCTCGTACGACAGGCGCTCGAGCAGGCGCGATTCGGCCTGCAGCACGCCCAGGTCGGCCTGGGCGCGGCGCGCCTCGAGCTGCCATTGCACGGACTGGGTGCGGCCGAGCAGCGATTCGCGCCGGTTCGCCAGCTCGCGCTCGCGCAGCGCGCGCAGCGCCTGCAGCGCCAGCCCATGCTCGCCGCGCCGGGCGTGGAACTGGCTCGCGAGCTGGTGGCTGAGGCAGGCCAGCTGCTCATGCTCGACCTCGTTGGCGCAGACGCAGAGCCGGCGCAGCCAGTCGTGCGCCAGCCCGGCGTCGCCGGCGGCCCAGGCGAGCTCGGCCTCGACCCAGCACACGGCGGCATCGATCCAGCTCGTGAAGGTGATGGTCTCGAGCCAGCGCCGCGTCGCGGCCAGCGCGGCGGCGGCGGCGGCGAGGTCGCCGGCCCAGGCGTGGAGCAGGCCTTCGATGAGCGAGGCGAGCGCGCGCAGCGGGCGCTCGAAGCCCTCGAGCAGGGCCTGCGCGCGGCCCGTCGCCTCGCAGACCCGGAAGCGCTGCACGAGCTCGCGCAGGCGCTGCAGGCGCTCGCTCGCGACATCGCGGCCGGCCTCGCGTTCGGCCATCAGGCGCAGCGCCTCGGCCCAGGCGCGGTTGGCGGCGAGCTGGTAGTCGGGCAGCGCCGGCTGGCAGCGCCGCGCGACCTCGCTGCCGGCGTCGAAGGCGTCGAAGGCGGCCTCGAAATTGCCGCTCCAGCCCAGCGCGATGCCCAGCGCGTTGTGCGCGAGCACGCTGTGCACGCCCGGCGGCGTGAGGCGCGCGAGCTCGACGCTGAGCTGCGCCGCCTCCACCGCCTCCTCGGCGCGGCCGAGCACGATCGCGGCGTTGGCATGGCTGGTGTGGGCGATCGCCTCGTCGGCGAGTTCGCCCACCGACTTGAACAGCAGCGCCGCGCGCGCGCTCGCCTCGGCGGCGCGGCGCACGCGCGACGACAGGCGGTCGTAATGCGCCAGGCTGGCCAGCGCCTGCGCCTCGAGCAGGGTCTGGCCCGCGGCCTTGGCGCGGTTCAGGGCGTGGTAGGCGCGCTCGCGCGCCAGGTCGGCATCGCCGTCGGCGATCGCCGCGTCGGCGGCGAGCAGGTCGGGGTCGGTGCGCAGCGCGACCGCCGCCGCCCGCTGCGCCGCGGGTCTTGCCGGACCCGGTGGTGGCGCCGGCGGCAGCGATTCAGTGGCGTCGTATTGCAAGGCGGCTCCAACGTGACCCGGCGCGGCAGCGCTGCCACGGTCGCCGCAGGCACCCCGAACGTCGATCTCGCGCGAATGTAACAGTTTGCTAACCTCCGCGGCATCCTCTCGAGGATGCATGGTCTGTGATTCGATCAATACCTTTGTTCCGCACCTGGGCAAGGGCGGTCGTTTGCCAGGGCCTGGGGCGGTCCCTACAGTTCAGCATCCCCCCCCCCCAGTCGACAGGCCGCAGATGCCCCGCACGCCGCCCCCCGCATCCCGTACGCTCCTGGGCCTGACCCAGGGTCTCGACATCCTCGATTGCCATGCGGCGGCGCGGCGGCCGCTCGAGCCGGGCGAGGTCGCCCGGCTCACCGGCATCGCCCCGCGCAGCGTGGCCATGCTGGTGCAGGCGCTGGTGCGGATGGGCCACCTGCGCGCGGCCGACCCCGGTCCGGGATACGAACTCGCCCCCGGCGTCGTCAGGCTGGCCGAGGGCTATCTGGTCGGCATCGACGTGCGCCGGCAATCGCGCCGCCATGTCGTCGCGCTGGCCGAGGCCTGCAGCGCGAGCGCCTTCCTGGGCGTGCGCGTCGACGACGAGATGCTCGTCGTCGAGGCCGCGCGTGCGCGCTCGGCGCTGGCGCTGCTGGGTTCGGACATCGGCACGCGCATGGACATCGGCACCTCGGCGCTGGGCCGCGCCTGGCTCGCCGGCGTCGACGCGCCGACGCGCCAGGCCGTGCTGGCGCGCTTCCGCGACGGCCCGGCGCCGCTGCGCGGCAAGGCCGGGCGCGCGCTCGAGCTGGCGCTGGCCGACGCGGCGCCGCGCGGCTATGCGCTCTCGCTCGGCGAATGGCACCCGAACATCCATGCGGCCGCGGTGCCGATCCGGACCCCGGGCGGCGAGGTCGTGTCGATGAACTGCGGCGGGCCGGCCTTCCTGATCCCGCAGGCGCGCATCGAATCGTTCGTCGTGCCGCGCCTGCTGCGCGCCGCGGCGGCCTTCGC
>JAGWVB010000323.1 GCA_018971105.1 Burkholderiales bacterium | reverse complement strand
GAACAGGCGCTCTGCCGCCAGGCGCGGGCCGGCTCGGCCGACGCCCCGGTCACGCTGGCCGAGGCCCGCGACATCGTGCGCGGCGTCGAGCGGGCGGACCGGCGCTCAGGCCGCGCGGCGCGGCGCGGCGCCTATCGAGGAAACGCCGGGCCGCCCCAGGTTTCCTGGACCCCTTCGGGCGGCCCGACGCGCAGCGGCAGGTCTGGGGGCGCTCAGAACAGCGAAGTCACGCGCACCGTGCTGCCCATCTGCTCGACGCTGACGTTGGCGCGGCCGCCCTTGGCCAGGCGGATCATCGCGTCGTTGCTGGACATGATCTCGGCCACGAAGCCCAGCACCTGGCGCCGCATCGCGTCCCGCACCATGTGCGCCTGCAGCGCCTTGCCCAGGCCGCAGCCCTGCCAGGCTGGGCTGACGATGAAGGCGGTCTCGGCCAGATTCGTCGAGGGGTCGACGAAGTAGCAGCCCTGGGCGACGATCTGCGGGTCCTCGCGCGGGCCGGTCGCGGCGACGAAACCGGCCTCGGTCTCGAAATTGAGGTTGCACAGGCGCTGCACGTCGGCGTCCGACAACGCGCGCAGCTTGCGGAAGAAGCGCGTGTAGACATCCTGGTCCGACAGGCTGTGGAAGAGCTCGCGGATGCCGGCCGCGTCGCTCGCCGTCGACGGCCGCAGCAGCACCTGCCGGCCGCCGCCCAGCACCACCGTCTCCTCGTCCTGCAGCGGGTAGGCGCGCAGGTTCTTCAGCCTCTGGCCGGCCGGCAGCAGACCCAGCGCCTGCGCCTGCTCGAACAGCTCGGGCCGCAGGCGCGGGTGCGCCACCTCGATGAGCGCGATCGCGCGTTCGCGCATCGACTTGCCGAACAGGTAGGCGATGCCGTATTCGGTGACGACGTAATGCACGTCGCTGCGCGCGATCGTCGCCCCCTCGCCCGGGCGCAGCTGCACCCGGATGCGCGAGCCGGTGCCGTCGGCGTCCGTGGCCGGCAGGCAGATGATGGGCTTGCCGCCGGGCGAGCGCGACGCGCCGCGCAGGAACTCGGCCTGCGCCGCCAGGCCGCTGTAGTACGCGCCGTCGAGCTGGTCGGCGCAGACCTGGCCCGTGAGGTCGATCGCGAAGGCCTGCGTCACCGACACCATGCGGTGCTGCGCCGCGATGACGCTGGGCCGGCAGACCTCCTCGATGGGCTGGAACGAGAACAGCGGGTTGCGGTCGATCAGGTCGTAGAGCCGGCGCGAACCCATCGCGAAGCTGGTGACGATCTGCCCGCGCTGGTCGGTCTTGCGCCGGCCGTTGAGGATGCCGCGCTCGAGCAGCGGGATGATCGCGTCGGTGATGACATCGGAATGAATGCCCAGATCATGGCGGTCGGCGAGGAATTTCAAGGCCTCGTTCGTGACCCGGCCGAGGCCGATCTGCAGCGTCGAACCGTCCTCGATGATGCCGCCGATGTAGCGCGCGATCTGCTCGACGACGGCGCCGGGCAGGGCCTCGTGCTGGTACTCGATCATCGGGGTGGCCACCGGCACGAGCCAGTCGATCGCGTCGACATGCAGCATCGAGCGCCCCATCGTGCAGGGCATGGCCGGGTTGACCTCGGCGATCACGAGCCGCGCCTTGGCCACGGCCGCGGGCGCGATGTCCACCGACACGCCCAGGCTGACATAGCCGAAGGCGTCGGGCATCGAGACCTGGATCAGCGCCACGTCGACGCGGATGCGGCCGTTGGCGATGAGCTGCGGCACGCGCGCGATCGACATCGGCACGTACTCGGCCAGGCCCTGGCGCACGGCAGCGCGCATGTCGCTGCCGACGAAGAAGCAGCGGTGCCTGAACGCCGTCATCGCCTGCCCGCGCGCATCGTGCGGCACGGCATGGTCGGTGAGGAAATGCACGAGTTCGACATCGCCCGGCGTCGGGCTGCGCGCCTCCAGCGCCTGCACCAGCGCGCGCGGCGTCGCGCAGGCGGTGCCGACGAACACATGCTCGCCGTGGCGGATCTGCGCCACCGCGTCGGCGGCGCTGCACAGCTTGGCGGCATGCGCCTGCAGCCGCGCATCGAGCGGCGCCGCCGCCGCGCCGGCGTGGCGCCCGCGCAGCGTCTGCGCCACGCGCGCCATCCAGCCCGGCCCCGCCATCGATCGTTCTTCGCTCATGAGGAGGTCCCGCCAGCCGCACAGGGAGATGGCGCTGCCGATGCGCAGCGTGGCATGCCCTGCCCGGCCTCATTCTCGCCCCGCCGGCGCGGCGGCGAGCGCGGCGGCGGGCCCGCCTCGAGCACGGGTTTTCCCTGGTGGCCGTTGCAGCAAAATGGCCGCGCCGCCCACCATCGGACCATGCCTGAAGCCGCTTCCCCCAGCCCGGGCACCAGCCCCAGCAACAGCCCGGGCACGCGCTCCGGCGCCGGCTCCCACCCGCCGCGCCAGGACGACCTGCTGCTGCAGCACCTGCAGGCCTTTCTCGGCACCCTCGATGCGGCGCTCGTCGACGCCATCCGCGACCGCGTGCGCTGGCAACGCCTGGCCGGCGGCCAGACGCTGATGCGTCAGGGCGAGCCCGGCGACGCGCTCTACCTGCTCATCAGCGGCCGGCTGCGCGTCTACATCGAGGACGACGGCGAGCGCCGCGTCGTGCGCGAGGTCGCGCGCGGCGAGGTCGTCGGCGAGATGAGCCTGATCACCGAGGCGCCGCGTTCGGCCACCCTGGTCGCGATCCGCGACTCGGTGCTGGTGCGCCTGGACCGGCAGGCCTACGCCCAGCTGCAGGCGCAGCACCCGCAGGTCACGCTGGCGCTGACGCGCCGCATCATCGAGCGCTGGCGCACCGAGCATGCGCTCCCGGCGCTCGGCCGCCCGGTGACGATGGCGCTGCTGCCGGTCAGCGGCGGCGTCGACGTCGCGGACTTCGCGCAGACGCTGGCACGCGAACTCGCCCGCCACGGCACCGTGGGCCTGCTCGACGCCGCCGGCGCGCAGCGGCAGTTCGGCGCCCCGGACGCGGCGCCTGCCGGCGACGACGAGGAACAGGCGCAGCGCCGCTGGGCCATGCACTTCGACGCCTACGAAGGCGCGCACGACTACGTGCTGCTCGTCGCCGACGCCACGCCCAGCGACTGGACCCAGCGCTGCACGCGCCATGCGGACGAGATCCTGCTGCTGGCCGACGCGCGGGCCGCACCGGTGCTGCATGCGACCGAGACCGCGTTCCTCGTCGACCGCCCGCAGCTGGCCGAGGCGGCCGAGGTCCTGGTGCTGCTGCACGGCGCCGAGGCGGCGATGCCCAGCGGCACCGCGCGCTGGCTCGCGCGGCGGCCCGTGAGCGACCATGTGCACCTGCGCCGCGGCCATGCCGGCGACATGGCGCGGCTGGCGCGCATCCAGTCGCGCCATGCGGTCGGCCTCGTGCTCGCCGGCGGCGGGGCGCGCGGCTTCGCGCATCTGGGCGTCTACCGCGCGCTGCGCGAGCAGGGCATCGAGGTCGACTATGTCGGCGGCACCAGCATCGGCGCGATCATGGCCGCCTTCATCGCCACCGACCAGGCGCCGCAGCGCATCGAGGCGCGTGCGCGCGCCGCCTTCGCGCGCAACCCGACCGGCGACTTCACGCTCGTGCCGCTGGTCTCGCTCATCAAGGGCCGGCGCCTGCACGGCATCGTCGCGCGCGCCGTGGCCGAGCAGGTCGGCGCGGGCGCAGGCATCGAGGACCTGTGGAAGCGCTTCTTCTGCATCGCCACCAACTACACGCGCGCGAGCGAGGTCGTGCTGCAGCGCGGCGACCTGGTGCGAGCGCTGATGTCGAGCGTCGCCATCCCGGGGGCGCTGCCGCCCGTCCTCATCGACGGCGAGCTGCATTGCGACGGCGGCACCTTCAACAACTTCCCCGTCGACGTGATGCGCGGCGCGCGCGGCATCGGCCGCGTCATCGGCGTCGACCTCAGCAGCGGCAAGGGGCGGCGCATCGAGCTCGACGCGATGCCCAGCGGCTGGGCCATGCTGCTCGATCGGCTGCGCCCGCGCCACTCGCGCCGCTACCACCTGCCGGGACCGGTGTCGCTGCTGATCAACGCCACCATCCTGTACAGCCGGTCGCGCCAGCGGCATGCGCGCGGCCTGACCGACCTCTACTTCAACCCGCCGCTGGAGCGCGTGGGCATGCTGGACTGGAAGCGCTACGACCAGGTCGTGCGCCAGGGCTACGAGCATGCGCTCGAGGTGCTGGGCCGGCGCGCGCCCGCGCCGCCGGCAGCCTAGCGCGGCGCCGGCGCGGCGCCAGCCGGCGC
>JAGWVB010000322.1 GCA_018971105.1 Burkholderiales bacterium | reverse complement strand
CTGCTCGCCGGCAGCCGCGTGGCGCCGGCGCCGGTGGCGCCGCGCTCAGCCCAGGTCTGCGCCTGCCACGATGTCAGCGCGGCGGCGATCGCGGCCACGCTGCCGCTGTGCGCCGGCACGCCCGAGCAGCGGCTGCAGGCGCTGCAGCAGCGGCTGCATTGCGGGACCGCCTGCGGCTCCTGCCTGCCGGCCCTGCGCACGCTGCTGCGCGAGCATCCCGAGCCCCTGATCGCCTGAGCGCATGGGCACCCGAGCGCCTGAGCACCTCGCCGCCCGAGCCCGCTCGCGGGCGGGCGACGGCCGGCCGCGCGCCGGCGGCGGCGCCCAGGCCCGGCGCCGCGGTTCAGGCGTAGACGTTGAGCAGCGCGCCCGGCGATCCGGCGGCCACCGGCGCCGGTTGCGGCAGCGCCGCGATCAACTGCGCCGCGCCCTGCGCCTGGCTGTCGATGGCGCGCTTGAGCACGCTGATCGCCGCGCTGCCCTGGACCGTGCCGGGGTCGGCATTGCTGGCGTTGACGACGGTGGCACTGCTGACGGGATTCATGGCCGGTCCTTCGCGTGGCGGCGCCGCCGGCGTCGCGCCGGCGCGTTCACCGCCCCGATTGCGTATCGGCCGCCAAGGCGTCGACTTGAGTCGGCACGAGGTCCGGATCGAGGATCTCGAGCAGTTCGGTGATCCAGGCCACGTCGGCGATCGCCGGCGCCGCGATGCGCTCGAGGTCGACGCGCAGGCGCAGGTCGCCGACGCGGTAGTCGAGCTCGCGCCCGAGCACGGCGAGTTCGATCGCCTCGGTCGCGTCGCTCGCCTCGATCGAAAGGCCGAGCTGCACCGATTCGAGCACGCCGGTCGACGACAGCACCTGGATCAGCGCGTCGACGCTGGCCAGCCAATGCGCGGCGGCGACGCGCTCCAGCGGCGAGGCCTGCGGCCGCGGCCCGCGCAGCAGCGCCTGCGCGCGCGTCAGGCGCGCGGCGACGCGGCGCAGCCCGGCGTCGATGTCGCTCGCCGCGGCCGGCGCCAGGCTGCTGGCCGCCTGCACCGCGGCGCAGCGGTTGAGCCAGTTCGTCATCGCCGGCGCGAATTCGGCGCGCCCGATGCGCGACGCGACGGCGGCGCGGCGCAGCCGGTTCGCGCCGGCACCGAGCAGCGGCGCCATCGCCTCGGCGAAGAACAGCGCCTGCGCCGCCGGATCGAGCCTCCTGGCCGTCAGCTCGAGGGGATAGCCCGAACCGTCGAGCCGCTCGTGCGACGCGGCGATGAACTGGCCGACCTCGGTCGGCAGCCTGGCGAGCTCGGTCGCGACCTGGGCGCCAAGCAGCGGGTGGCGGCGGATCTCCCGGATCTCGACGCTCGTGCGGCGACCGCCGCCGGGCGCGAACAGGCGCTCGGGCAGGTAGAACTCGCCGATGTCGTGCAGCAGCGCGGCGCGCGCGAGGTTGCGCCTGTCGGTCGTGTCGAGCCCGGCGAGCTGGCCCATCATCAGCGCCAGCAGGCAGACCAGCGCCGCATGCTCCATCTGCCGCCGTCCCGCATGCCGCATCACCGTGTACAGCAGCAGCTCGGTCGGGTTGGGCACCAGGCTCTCGATGAGCTTGAGCGAGCTCGCCAGCCCCGGCGCCAGCGCCCTGCCGAGCTCGTCCGAGCGCAGCAGCTGCTCCTCGATCTCCTCGCGCACCGCGGCCAGGCGCACGGGGTCGCCGGGGGCGACGCAGAGCTCGATCGGCTTGCGCAGCGGCCGGTCGTGCAGGCGCTCGAGCAACTGCTCGTCGAGCAGCTTGTTGCGCGCCCAGAGCTTGACGCCGTTGGCGTCGCAGATGTCCTCGGCGGCATGGATCGAGCCATGGCCGCTGGCTGCGACGAGCGCGCGCGCCATGTGCTCGTTCGACTTGAGAAAGCGCGAATGGCCGGTGTAGAACAGGTGGCCGATCGGCTCTTCCGGCATCTTCATGGCGGTCCGTCAGATCCTCGAAAGCGTGCAAGCCGGCCCTACAAACCCCGGTGGAATAGAGATTAACCCCGATGCCGGCCTGGGCGACAGGGCGGCGCCGCCGCGGCCGGAGGGCGCGTGATTTATGGCACTGGCGCGTCGGCGCCGCTCACGGGCCGGCCAGGGCGCGGGCCATCGACATCGGATCGTTCGCCGCACCTTCGGCGACGGCGGCTTCGAACGCGGCGTCGCCCAGGCGGCGCCGCAGCTCGTCGCGCAGCGCCCGTTCCTGGCCCGCCCGGGCCGATTCCAGCGGCGCCCGATGCGCCAGCCGCACGGCCGCGGCACAGCCGAGCAGGCGCGCCGCCGCCGCCGGCTGCGCCGCGCCGGTGAGCAGGGCCCAGGTGTCGAACGAGGCGGCGAGATCGGGCAGGCTCGCCGCTTCGATGCGCAGGCGCAGCGATTCGAGCGCGCGCGCGCCGGCCGCTTCGGCGTCGCCCTCGGCGCGCGCGACGCGCGCGAGCTGGTCCAGCGCCTCGGCGATCGTCGAGCGTTCGCCGAGCTGCTGCAGCAGCTCGAGCGCGGCCTTGAGGTGGGCGCGCGCCAGCGCCGTCTCGCCCAGCGCGAGCGCGCACTTGCCCAGCCCGCCGCGCGCGAGCGCGATGCCCCAGGTCTCGCCCAGCGGCAGCAGCGCCTCGAGGCAGGCTTCGTAATACGGCCGCGCCACGGCGGGTCGCCCGTCCTCCTCCTCCAGGTCGCCGACGTTGACCTTCAGGTAGGCGACGAGGCGCGGGTTCGGCACCTCGTGCAGCAGCGCCAGCGCACCGTGGAAATGACGCCGCGCCTCGTCGGGCCGGCCGAGCCGGCGCAGCACGATCGCGAGGTTGTTGACGGCGCGGATCTGGCCGTCGCGGTCGCCGGCGGCGCTGGCGGCGGCCAGGTATTCGGCGAAATGGCGCTCGGCGCGCTTGAAGCGGCCTTCCGCGTGGGCCAGCGATCCGAGGCCGTTGAGCAGCTGGCCCAGGGTCCGCGTGGCGCCGGCAGCGCGCGCCATCGGCAGCCCGCGTTCGAGCCAGGCCCGCGCCGTGTCGTTGCGGCCGCACCGCGTCGCCAGATCGGCACCGTGGCGCAGCAGCGCCGCCGTCTCGGCGCCGTCGGGCGGCCCGGCGTCGACGAGCCGCCCGACGCGTTCGACGCCGTCGGCAAGGATGCCGCGCAGGTTCCAGTAGTTGGCCAGCGCGATGCCCAGCGGCAGCGCGATGTCGAACCAGCGCTCGGCCGTGGCGGCGTCGAGCGCGGCGCGCGCCTGTTCATGTTCGAGCGCGATCTCGGCCATCGCCTGCGCGTGGTCGGCGCTGTCGACGCGCATGCGCGCGGCGACGACGAAGCCGCCGTAGTACGCCGCGTGGCGGCGCCGCGTGCGCAGCGCATCGGCCGGGAGCAGCTTCTCGGCCGCGTACTGGCGGATCGTCTGCAGCATCGCGTAGCGCACCCGGCCCTCGCGTTCGGCGGCGACGAGCAGCGACTTGTCGACCAGCGCGGCGACGCTGTCGAGGGCGTCGGGCGCGTCGCCGGCGTCGGCCTCGTCGGCCAGCACGGCCTCGGCCGCCTCGAGCGTGAATTCGCCCGCGAACACGCTGCAGCGCGCCAGCGCCAGCCGCTGCGGCGGGTCCAGCAGGTCCCAGCTCCAGTCGATCAGCGCGCGCAGCGTCTGCTGGCGCGGCAGCAGCGTGCGGTGGCCGCTCGTCAGCAGCTTGAAGGCGTCGTCGAGGCGGGCCGCGATCTGCGCCGGCGCGAGCGAGCGCATGCGCGCCGCGGCAAGCTCGATCGCGAGCGGGATGCCGTCCAGCCGGGCGCAGATCTGCGCCACCACCGGCGCCGCGGCGGCGTCGATCTCGAAGCCCGGCCGCACGGCGCGCGCGCGCTCGGCGAACAGGCGCAGCGATTCCGGCGCCGCCAGCGGCGGCACGCCCAGCGTGTATTCGCCGGGGCAGCCGAGCGCCTGGCGGCTCGTCGCCAGCACCTGCAGCCGCGGGCAGGCGGCGAGCAGCCGTGCGCCGAGCGCCGCGGCGCCGGCGACCAGGTGCTCGCAGTTGTCGAGCACGAGCAGCAGGTCGCGCGCCGCGAGATGCCGCACCAGCGCCGCCTCGACCGCCTCGCCGGTGCTCTCGGCCACGCCGAGCGCCGCGGCGACGGCGAGCGCGACATCGGCACCCGCCGGCAGCGCCGCGAGCTCGACGAACCAGGCGCCGTCGGCATGGCGCGCTGCCCGGCGCCGCGCCTCGTGCAGCGCCAGCCGCGTCTTGCCGCTGCCGCCGGGCCCCGTCAGCGTCACCAGGCGCGACTGGCGCAGCAGGTCGTCGAGCTGGGCCAGCGGTCCCTCGCGGCCGATCAGCGCGCCGGTCTCCAGCGGCAGG
>JAGWVB010000321.1 GCA_018971105.1 Burkholderiales bacterium | reverse complement strand
GGCCCAGGCGCAACGCATGGCCTGGCTCGAACAGCGCCTGGCGCTGCAGGCCAACGAACAGCAGATCGCCGAGCAGACCGTCGCGCTGCAGTTGCTGACCGGGCGCGGCGTCTTCGCCGGCCCCGCGCCGCGCGTTCCCGCAGCCGGCCGCGCCCCTCGATAAGCCCCGATGAACGACTCCTCCATGCCCGAGACTTCGCTGCCCGCCGCCCGCCCCAGGCGGCGCCTGATCGGACCTGCCACGGCCTGCGCGGCGCTGATGTCGACGCTGAGGTCGGCGCTGAGGCCAGCGCTCGTGCCCGCGCTCGTGCCCGCGCTCATCCTCGCGCTCGCGCCAGCCGCTCCAGCCGCCGCGGCCGGCGCCGATGCCGGCCCCACCGCGCAGGTGCGCGTCGCCGCGCTGCAGCGCGGCAGCCTGAGCCGCGAGGCGACGGCGCTGGGCAGCGTGCGCGTCGGCAGTGCCCAGGCCGTGGGCCTGGGCTTTCCGCGCCCGGTCGAGGTGCTGCGCCTGCTCGTGCGCCCCGGCAGCGTCGTCCACCGCGGCCAGGCGCTGCTCGCGGTGCGCGGCGTCGCCGGCGGCGATGTCGCGTATGTCCAGGCGCGCGACGCGGTGCACTACGCCCGCCTCGACCTGCAGCGCCTGCAGCGCCTGGCCGCGCACCAGCTGGCCACGCAGGGCGAGGTCGACGCGGCGCGCAAGACGCTGGCCGATGCGCAGTCGCAGCTCGCCGCCGCCGAGGCCCAGCAGCTCGGGCGCGGCGAGATCAGCCAGCGCGCGCCGCGCGACGCCGTCGTCACCGCCGTGCTGGCCACGCCCGGCAGCATGCTCGCCGCCGGCAGCCCGGCGCTGATGCTGGCGCCGCTCGGGCGCGCCGAGCTCGTCGTCGGCGTGCCGCCCGATGTCGCCCAGGCCCTGCGCCCGGGCCAGTCCGCCATCGTCCGGGCGACCTTCGACGGCCAGCGCAAGGCGCAGGCGCGCGTGGCCTCGATCGGCGGCATGGTCGATGCGCAGACCCATCTCGTCGACGTCGTGCTCGATGGGCCGGCGCTGGCGTCCGGCTGGATGCCGGGCACCGCGATCGAGGCCCGCCTCGCGCTCGATGCCTGGAGCGGCTGGGTCGTGCCGCGCCAGGCCGTGCTGCGCGACGCCAGCGGCCAGGCCTATGTGTTCCAGGACGACCACGGCCGCGCGCTGCGCGTGGCCGTGACGCTGGCGATCGACACCCCCGAGCGCAGCGGCATCACCGGGGCGCTGCACCCCGATCTGCCGCTGGTCGTGCGCGGCAACTACGAACTCGCCGACGGCATGGCGCTGAAGGTGGACCCGTGACGGTTTCCGCCTGGCTGCAGCAGCACCGGCGCTCGGTGCTGTTCCTGCTCGCGCTGCTCGCCGCGGGCGGCGTCATGGCCGCGTTCCAGCTTCCGGTGGGCCTGTTCCCGAACGTCGATTTCCCGCGCGTGATGGTCAGCGCCGACGCCGGCGACCGGCCGGCGCAGCAGATGATGCTGCAGGTGACGCAGCCGCTCGAGGAAGCGGTGCGCCGCGTGCCCGGCGTCACCGGCGTGCGCTCGACGACGAGCCGCGGCAGCAGCGATGTCTCGGTCGATTTCCACTGGGGCACCGACATGCACCTGGCGGCGCTGCAGGTGCAGGAATCGGTGGCGCAGACGCTGCCGCAGCTGCCCCCCGGCACGGTGGTGTCGAGCAAGCGCATGGACCCGACCGTCGACCCCGTCATCGCCTACAGCCTGAGCTCGGCCACGCGCTCGCCGACGGCGCTGCACGACCTCGCCGTGTTCCAGCTGCGGCCGCTGCTGTCGGCGATCGACGGCATCGGCCGCGTCCAGGTCCAGGGCGGCGCGAGCGAGGAGATCGAGGTCATCGTCGAACCGGCGCGGCTGCAGGCGCTGGGGCTGGGGCTGGCCGATGTCGAAGCGGTGCTCGCGTCGAGCAACGGCGTGCAGGCGCTCGGCCATCTCGAGGACCGCTACAAGCTGCTGCTGGCGCTGGCCGATTCGCGCCTGCACGACCCGCAGCAGATCGGCGCGCTGGTGCTGCGCTCGAGCGCCAGCGGCGTCGTGCGCCTGGCCGACGTCGCCGTCGTCACGCGCGGCAGCGCGCCGCAGTGGATCAAGGTCACGGCCGACGGCGGCGACGCGGTGCTGCTCAACATCTACCAGCAGCCCGGCGCCAACAGCGTGCAGATCGCCGCCGCCGTGCGCCAGGCCCTGGCCGCCTACCCGCTGCCGGCCGGCGTGCGGCTCGCGAACTGGTACGACCAGAGCCAGCTCGTCGTGAGCTCGGCGGCGAGCGTGCGCGACGCCATCCTCATCGGCGTCGTCCTCGCCGGCATCGTGCTGTGGCTGTTCCTGCGCAGCGTCAAGATCACCGCGATCGCGATGATCACGGTGCCGACGGTGCTGGCCGCCGCCGTCGTGCTGCTGTACGCGATGGACATGAGCTTCAACATCATGACGCTGGGCGGCATGGCGGCGGCGGTGGGACTGGTGATCGACGACGCCATCGTGATGAGCGAGCACATCGTGCGCCGGCTCGGCGAGGGCATCGGGGGCGGCGGCGCGGGCGACGGCACCGGCGACGGCGGCGCCGCGCGCCACAGCGGCGTGCTGCACGCGGCGATGGAGTTCTTCCGCCCGCTCGCCGGTTCGAGCGCGTCGACGGTCGTCATCTTCGTCCCGCTGGCCTTCCTCAGCGGCGTCACCGGCGCCTTCTTCAAGGCGCTGGCGCTGACGATGGCGGCGGCGCTGGTGATCTCGTTCTTCGTCGCCTGGCTCGCCGTGCCGCTGCTCGCCGACCGCTATGTCAGCGCCGAGGACGCGCGGCGCGAGCACGCGCGCGAGCATGGCCCCTGGCTCAGCGCCGTGCATGGCGGCTATGCGCGCACGCTGCAGGCGCTGCTGCGCCGGCCGCTGCTGGCGCTGCTGGCGCTGGCGCTGCTCGTCGGCGGCGGCGGCCTGGCCTACCTGCGCGTGGGCAGCGGCTTCATGCCGCACATGGACGAGGGCGGCTTCATCCTCGACTACCGCAGCCGGCCCGGGACCTCGCTGACCGAAACCAACCGGCTGCTGCTGCAGGTGGGCGACATCCTGCGCACGACGCCCGAGGTCCAGACCTGGTCGCGCCGCACCGGGGCCCAGCTCGGCGGCGGCATCACCGAGGCCAACGAGGGCGATTTCTTCGTCCGCCTCAAACCCGAGCCGCGGCGCTCGATCGACGACGTGATGGCCGACGTGCGCCAGCGCATCGAGTCGCGGGTGCCGGGGCTGGACATCGAGATGGCGCAGCTGATGGAGGACCTGATCGGCGACCTCACGGCCGTGCCGCAGCCGGTCGAGATCAAGATCTTCGACGACGACCCGCAGCAGCTCGCCCGGCTCGCGCGCCGCACGGCCGTCGCCATCGCGAAGGTCGGCGGCATCGTCGACGTCAACGACGGCGTCAAGCTCGCCGGCGACGCGCTCGACATCCAGCTCGACCCGGTGCGCATGGCGCTGCAGGGCATCGACGCGCAGCAGGCGCGCGACCAGCTCGCGACGCTGATCGGCGGCAGCGTCGCGACGCAGATCGAGCAGGGGCCGAAGATGATCGGCATCCGCGTGCGCGGCGCGGCGTCGGCGCGCGCCACGCCCGAGCAGATCGCCGCGCTGCCGCTGCGCGCCGCCGACGGCCACGGCTTCACGCTGCGCGAGATCGCGCGCGTCGACGTGCTCACCGGCCAGGCCGAGATCACGCGCGAGAACCTGAAGCGCATGGCGGCGGTGACGGCGCGCATCGAGGGCCGCGACCTCGGCTCGACGATCGCCGATGTCCAGCGCGTCATCGGCGCGCCCGGCTATTACCCGCCGGGCGTCTACTACCGCCTGGGCGGCCTGTACCAGCAGCAGCAGATCGCCTTCCACGGCCTGATGCAGGTCCTCGTCGCCGCCGTGCTGCTCGTGTTCCTGCTCCTGCTCTTCCTCTACGAGCGCTTCAAGGTCGCGCTCGTCATCCTGCTCATGCCGCTGGCGGCGCTGCCGGCGGTGTTCATCGGCCTGTGGGCCTCGGGCATCGAACTGAACATCTCGGCGATGATGGGCATGACGATGATCGTGGGCATCGTCACCGAGGTCGCGATCTTCTATTTCAGCGAGCTGCAGGAGCTGCAGCTGCGCGACCCGGCCCGGCCGCTGCCCGAGCTGCTGGTGCAGGCCGGCATCAACCGCATGCGGCCGATCGCCATGACCACGATCGCGGCCATCCTGACGCTGGCGCCGCTGGCGCTGGCGCTGGGCCAGGGCGCAGCGATGCAGCAGCCGCTGGCGGTGGCCATCATCGCCGGGCTGGCGGTGCAA
>JAGWVB010000320.1 GCA_018971105.1 Burkholderiales bacterium | reverse complement strand
GCCCCGGCGCGCCCCGGCTGCGCGCCTGGCTGCGGCGCGCGCTGGCGCCGCGCGGCGGGCGGTCGAAGCCGCTGCCGCTGACGCTGCAGGTCGACGACCTGCAGGGCCGCAACCTGGTGACGCTGGTCGATGCCGACCCGTTGACCGACCTGCCGCTGCCCGCCGGCACCTACCAGGTCGGGGTGCGCCTGGGGAGCGTGCAGCGGGTCTATACGATGACGCTGCAATCGGGCATCCCGGCTCGGCTCACAATCCAGTTCGCCGGCAGCCGATAGTGAAGGCCGCCACGGCGCGGATCCACACCCGCGCTGCCGATACCAGCCCCCTGCAAACCGGAGCCACCATGATTTCCAAGCACACCCGCATCGCCGCCGCGATGGCGGCCCTGACCCTGTCGGCCTGCGGCGGCGGCGGCCAGGCCAGCATCGGCGGCACCGTCACCGGGCTCGGCACCGGCCTCACGGCCGTGCTGCAGAACAACGGCACCGACACGCTGAACGTGACGGCCAACGGCAACTTCACCTTCGGCACCCAGCTCGCGGCCGGGGCCGCCTACTCCGTCACCGTGCTGACGAACCCGACGGGCCAGGTCTGCCAGGTCGCCAACGGCGCCGGCTCGGTGAACTCGAATGCGAACTCGGTGACGACGATCGCCGTGGCCTGCGTCAACACCGCGACGCTGACCGGAACCGTCAACGGCCTGCTCGCCGGCCGCGCCGTGACGCTGTTCAACGGCTCCGTGCTGCTGCCGGTGGCGGCCAACGGCACGGCGTCGTTCCCGGGCGTGCTGGTCGCCGGCACGACCTACACCGTGACGGTGGCGACGCAACCCTATGGCCAGAGCTGCGTCGTCACCGACGCCACCGGCACCGTCTCGACGGCCGGCTCGGTGACGCCGTTCACCGTCACCTGCACCTGAGCGCGGCGGCGCGCGCCGCGGCCGGCGCCCGTGCGGGGCGGCCGGTGCAGCCGCGGTCAGTGCGGCGCGGTCAGTGCGGCGCGAACCAGCCGAGCGGGTTCTTGCTCACGGCCACCGAGGCGATCCAGGCGAACACGAGCACGGCGGCCACGGCGCTGGCCGCGCGCGGTCCGAATCGCGTGCCGGGCCGCAACGCTACCACGCCGAACCCGATATAGGCCAGCAGGCCGACGATCTTGGCCATCAGCCAGGGCGTCGCGAGCGGCGACAGCCGCAGCATCCAGGCCAGCGTCAGCGCCGACAGCAGCAGCACCGTGTCGACGCCATGCGGCAGCGTGCGCGCCCAGCGCGACCGCACCCAGCGCGCACCCGCCAGCGCGCCAGCGGCGCGGGCGACGAATCCGACCCCGGAGACCGCGACGGCCCCCAGGTGCACGGCCTTGACGACTGCATAGTCCATCGATCCATCCATTTCTCTATTCCGAGCGGCGCGCCAGCGTGCCGGCATCGACCACGGGGCCGGGCCGGTCCCGCGCGACGCGCGGCGGCGTCGGCAGGTCGTCTGCCCGGTGGGTGCAGATCCTCTTGTAACATCATCGCTCGGGCGGCGCGTGACGACGCGCACCGCCCGCTGCCGAACCCGATTGAACCTGCCGCCCCGCAACGCATCGGAGCATTGCGGCACTGGAACCCCAACGCCGCCCCCACGGAGACCCTGAGATGATGCAAATACGTCCCTACGCCCTTGCCGCGCTCGCCCTGGCTGCTCTCGCCGGATGCAGCACCACGCCGCCCAAGACCGAGGCGCCCAAGCCCGCCCCGGTCGTGAACAGCGCGCCGACGGCGGCGCCCGCCGCCGCCCCGGCGGCGGTGCCGCAGTCGACCGTCGCCACGGTCAGCCTGCCGGCCTACCTCGACCCGAAGAGCCCGATCCACAACGAGCGCAGCGTCTACTTCGATTTCGACGCCTACGCCGTGAAGCCCGAGTTCAACGGCCTGATCGAGCAGCATGGCCGCTTCCTCGGTTCGGCGCCGGCGGTGTCGATCCGCGTCGAGGGCAATACCGACGAACGCGGCAGCACCGAATACAACCTCGCGCTGGGCCAGCGCCGCGCCGATGCGGTGAAGAAGGCGCTCGAGCTGGCCGGCGCCGGCGCCGGCCAGATGGAAGCCATCAGCTGGGGCAAGGGCCACCCGAAGAACCCGGGCCACGACGAGGCCGCCTGGACCGAGAACCGCCGCGTCGACCTCGTCTACCCGACGAAGTGATGCCGGCCCCGGGCCGCCCGTGCGGCGGCCCGCCCTCAACCCGGGCCGGGCGGGATCTGCGCCGCCGCGGGATCGATGTCGAGCAAGGCGATCAGCCCCTTGACGCAATGGCTCGCGGTCGACGGGTGCACGTCCCCGCGCCCGCTCCCCGACGCCGATGGCGCCGCGACCGGCATCGCTCGCTGCAGGTTCCGGCTCGCCGGTCCCGGCCGCACGATGAGATGAGACGGTTGTCCGCACCAGGGCCGGCGCCGGCGCGGGGCGGCAGCGCCGCATGAGGAAGTCCGAACTGCGCCTCGTCGCCGCCTTCCGGCGCGAGGTCTACGACTGGCGCCTGTGGCTCGAGCGCACGGTCGTCGTCAGTGCGGCGGTGGTCGCCGGGCTGACCGTGGTCGGTTTCACCTGGCTGTGCGAATGGACGCTGTCGCTGTTCCACCGCCTCGAGGGCGCCCATGCCTGGAGCCCGCTGCTGTGGACGCCCCTGTGCCTGGCGACGGTGGTGTGGCTGACGCGCCGCTACGTGCCGCGCATCGCCGGCTCGGGCATCCCGCAGGTGATGGCGGCGCTGGACCCGGCCTGCAGCGCCGACCAGCGCAGCGGCTTCGTCTCGATGAAGCTGACGCTGGCGAAGATCCCGCTCACCGCGCTCGGCCTGCTGGGCGGGCTCTCGCTCGGCCGCGAGGGGCCCTCGGTGCAGATCGCTGCCGGCGTGATGCATGCGGCGCGGCGCTGGCTGCCGGCGCGCTCGTCGGTGACGCCGCAGGGCCTGCTGCTGGCCGGCGGCGCGGCCGGCATCGCGGCGGCCTTCAACACGCCGCTGGCGGGCGTGATGTTCGCGATCGAGGAGCTCTCGCGCAGCCCCGAGCAGCGCAACAGCGGCATCGTCGTCGCCGCCATCGTGCTGGCGGGCCTGGTCGCGGTCTCGATCGACGGCAACGGCACCTATTTCGGCGTCATCCATGTCGGCACCATCGACACCTCGCTGCTCTGGCCCGGCCTGCTGACGGCGCTGGCCAGCGGCGCCGCGGGCGGCCTGTTCGCGCGCCTCGTCATCGCGTCGCTGTCGGGCAAGTCGCGCGATGTCTTCACGCGCTGGCGCCATGCGCGCCCGGTCGTCTTCGCCGCCGGCTGCGGCCTGGCGCTGGCGCTGATCGGCCTCGTCAACCAGGGCAGCACCTTCGGCAGCGGCTACGGCTACACGCGCACGATGCTCGACGGCCGGGCCGTGGCGCCGCCCGAATTCGCGCTCTTCAAGTTCATCGCGACCTGGATCACGACCTGGTCGGGCGCGCCGGCCGGCATCTTCGCGCCCTCGCTGTCGATCGGCGCGGCGATCGGCAACGACATCGGCCTGCTGACGCACCATGCGCCGGTGGTGCTGATGGCGTTGGGCATGGCCGGCTTCCTCGCCGCCGCGACGCAGGCGCCGCTGACGGCCTTCATCATCGTGATGGAGATGGTCGACGGCCACGCGATGGTGCTGAGCCTGATGGCCAGCGCCTACATCGCCAGCGGCGTGGCGCGCATGCTCTCGAAGCCGCTCTACCCAAGCCTGGCGCTGCAGTATCTGGCGCAACTGCCGCCGGCGCAGACCCCGCAGACCCCGCAGACGCCGCGCCCGCCGCCGCCGGCCGCGCCCGCGGATCCGCCGCCGGCCGACCCGCCCTTCCTGCCGCCTGACATCTCGCCGCCGCGCTCGTGATGCGCCGCCGCCGGCGGCGCGCTCGTGATGCGCCGCCGCTGGCGGCGCGATGGACGCGGTCGGCGGCGCTGCTGGCGCCATTGGAGCGGTAGGCGCTATTGGCGCCAGTCGGCGTAGCGCTCCGACTTGCGATTCCAGTAGATGTGCACGGAATGCGGCACCGCATCGGTCAGGTCCAGGCCCTCGCAGCTCAGCGAGGGCTCCATGCCGGCAGGCACGGCACCGTTCTCGCGCGCGAAGCGCACGGGGTCGAAATCCAGGTCCTCGGTCGTCAGCATGACCGAGGCCGGTTCGACATCGCGCGCCGGGTAGGTGAGCCAGGTCGGCGCGCCGTCGACGCCATGCCTGAACACGGCCACCACGGTCTCGGTCTTCGAGGTGCCGAGCAGCACCGTCGACGCGTGGCCGCTGCAATCGAAGTCGCCTTCGAGCACCGAGTCGCCCTGCCATTGCACGCCGGGGCGGTCGCGGCGCGCGACCTCGA
>JAGWVB010000319.1 GCA_018971105.1 Burkholderiales bacterium | reverse complement strand
TTCGCCGACGACCCCGCCTTCGCCGGCCGCCGGCGCGAGCTGACGGCGCAGGACTACGTCTACAGCTTCAAGCGCTTCGCCGACCCCGTCACGCGCTCGCCGAACTGGAGCACGCTCGACGAGGTGCGCATCGTCGGCCTGGCGGCGCTGCGCGAGCGCGCGCTCGACGGCGCGCGGCCCTTCGACTACGACACCGAGATCGCCGGGCTGCGCGCGCTCGACCGCTACACGCTGCAGTTCACGCTCGAACAGCCGCGGCCGCGCTTGCACGAACTGCTGGCGATGAGCCAGACCTTCGGCGCCGTCGCGCGCGAGGTGGTCGAGCATTACGGCGACCGCATCGACGAGCATCCGGTCGGTACCGGGCCGTTCCGCATCGTCGAATGGGTGCGCTCGTCGCGCATCGTGCTCGAACGCAACCCGAACTACCGCACCGTGACCTGGGACGCCGAGCCGGCGCCCGACGACGCCGAGGGCCAGGCCATGCTGGCGCGCCTGCGCGGACGGCGGCTGCCGCTCGTCGACCGCGTCGAGGTCTCGGTCATCGACGCGTCGCAGCCGCGCTGGCTGACCTTCCTCGACGGCGCCATCGACTACGCCGCGGTGCCGCTCGAATTCGTCCCGCAGGCGATGCCGGGCGGCGAGGTCGCGCCGAACCTGGCGCGGCGCGGCGTGCGCGGCTGGCGCGTGCCGGTGCCGTACACGACCTTCAGCTACTTCAACATGGACGACCCGGTGGTCGGCGGAATGACGCCGCCGCAGATCGCGCTGCGGCGCGCGATCTGCCTGGCGCTGGACATCGAGCGCGAGATCCGCATCGTCTACCGCGGCCTCGCGATGCCGGCGCCCTCGCTCGTGCCGCCTTACTGCAGCGGCTACGACCCGCAGTTCCACACCGAGGGCGCCGACTACGACCCGGCGCGCGCGCGCGCGCTGCTCGACCTCTACGGCTGGGTCGACCGCGACGGCGACGGCTGGCGCGAGCGCCCCGACGGCCGTCCGCTGCGGCTCGAATTCGCGACCGAGACCTCGGCGCTCGACCGCCAGATCGACGAACTGATCGAGAAGTCGCTGCACGCCGTCGGCCTGCGCGTCGCCTTCAAGCCGGCGCAATGGCAGGAGAACCTGAAGGCGGCGCGCGCCGGCTCGCTGATGGTCTGGTTCCTCGGCAGTTCGGCCGACCGGCCCGACGGCCAGGACGCGCTCGCGCGCCTGTACGGCCCCGAGGCGGGCGACGGCAACCTCGCGCGCTTCAAGCTGCCGGCCTTCGATGCGGTCTTCCGCCGCATGAGCGACCTGCCCGACGGCCCCGAGCGCGACGCGCTGTTCCGCCAGGCCAAGCGCCTGGCCGCCGTCTACGCGCCTTACAAGCCGCACCTGAACCTGCTCGCCGCCATCGTCGCCCACCCCTGGCTCGACGGCTACCGCCGGCCGGTGTTCTGGTACGACGTGTGGCAGCGGCTGGACATCGACGTCGCGGCGCGCCGGGCCGCCGGGCGCTGAACTGAAACCCCCACGCTCGCTTCGTTCGCCGCCCCCAAGGGCCACTCGGGGCCCCTACGGGTCCCTTGGGGCGCTCAGGGCCCTCGGGGCGGCCGGGCGGCACCGGGACCGGACCGGGTGAACCCCTGCGGGCTCACGCGTGCTGGGTCGAAGGACCGGACCCTCCGCGGGCCGGGCTGAGCCCTCAGATCTGCACCCGCGTCCCGAGCTCGACCACCGCGTTGTCGGGCAGGCGCAGGAACTCGACGATGCCGCCGGCGTTGCGGCTCATCGCCGCGAACAGGCGCTCGCGCCAGAACATCATGCCGCTGCCCGGCGTCGGCACGACGGTCTCGCGGCTGAGGAAATAGGTGGTCTCGAACACCGGGATGCGCAGCCCGCGCTTCTCGCACTGCCCGAGCGCCCGCGGCACGTCGGGCGTGTTCATGAAGCCGAAGGTCAGCGTGACGCGCCAGAAGTTGTGGCCCAGCTCCTCGATCTGCGCCCGCTCGTCCTCGGCCATGTAGGGCCGGTCGGCGAAGCGCACATGCAGGATCACGTTGCGCTCGTGCAGGACCTGGTTGTGCTTGAGGTTGTGCAGCAGCGCCTGCGGCACGGTCTCGGGGTTGGCGACGGCGTAGATCGCGGTGCGCTCGACGCGGTGGATCGATTCGGGGTCGAGGCTGTCGATGAAGGGCTGCAGCTCCAGGCCCTCGCTGCGGATGCTTTCGAGCAGCAGCTCGCGCCCGCGCGACCAGGTGCTCATGACGACGAACAGCGACAGGCCCATCGCGAGCGGGAACCAGCCGCCGTCGAAGAACTTGACCGCGCAGCCGGCGATCAGCAGCGCGTCCAGCACGAGGAAGAAGGCCGTCGACGGGCCGACGATCGCCGCCGGCAGCTTCCAGCCGTCGCGCACGACGAACCAGGTCAGCACGGTCGTGATCATCATCGTCATCGTCACCGCGATGCCGTAGGCCGAGGCCAGCGCCGCGCTGCTCTCGAAGCCGGCGATCGCCGCCACCACGCCCGCCATCAGCAGCCAGTTCACGGCCGGCATGTAGATCTGGCCGCTCTGCGACGCCGAGGTGTAGCGCACCTGCATGCGCGGCAGGAAGCCGAGCTGGATCGCCTGCTTGGTCATCGAGTAGGCGCCCGAGATCACCGCGCCCGAGGCGATGATGGCGGCCACCGTGGCGAGCACCACCGCCGCCAGCTGCAGCGACTGCGGGAAGAGGTTGAAGAAGGGGTTGGCGATCGCCGTCGGGTCGTGGATCAGCAGCGCGCCCTGGCCCATGTAGTTCAGCGCCAGCGACGGCAGCACGAGCCCGATCCAGGCGAGCTGGATCGGCGCGCGCCCGAAATGGCCCATGTCCGCATACAGCGCCTCGGCGCCGGTGAGCGCGAGCACGATCGCACCCAGCGTGGCGAAGAGGTGCCAGCCGCGCACGCTCAGGAACTCCCAGGCGTGGATCGGGTTCAGCGCCGCGAGGATGGCCGGCTCGTGGGCGATGTTGATGATGCCGGTGATGCCGAGCACGGCGAACCACAGGATCAGCACCGGGCCGAACCAGCGCCCGACGACGCCGGTGCCCAGGCGCTGGACCATGAACAGGCCGACGACGATCGCGATCGAGATCGGCACCACATAGGCCTTGAGCCCGGGCGACACGACCTCGAGGCCCTCGACCGCGCCGAGCACGGTGACGGCCGGCGTGATGATGCTGTCGCCGTAGAACAGCGTGGCGCCGAAGACGCCGAGCAGGAGCAGGAAGTTGCGCGTGCGCAGCCGCCCCTGCACCGCGTGCGCGGCCAGCGCCGTGAGCGCCAGCCCGCCGCCCTCGCCGTGGTTGTCGGCGCGCAGGATCAGGATGACGTATTTCAGCGTCACCACCAGCATCAGGGCCCAGAAGATCGCCGAGATGGCGCCGATCAGGTTCTCCGGGTTCAGCGCCACGGCGGTGGCCGGCCTGAAGATCTCGGCCACCGTGTACAGCGGGCTGGTGCCGATGTCGCCGTAGACGACGCCCAGGGCGCCGAGCGTGAGCGCGGCGATGCCGGCGTGCGCCACATGGCCGCCGTCGCCTTCCGCGTCGACGGCGGGAGCTTGTACTGTCATGAATGATCGATGTCTTGTGGGGAGCGCGAGCCTGCCACCGCCCGCGCCGCAAAAGCATCAGGGATCACCCGATTCGGGGCTCGGCTCAGGCCGGACGATACCCGACTCGGATGTCCGTACGGCGCGCGCCGGCTCGGCGCCCCCGCGGTCTGGCCGTCAGCCGGTCAGGCCGTCACGCAGCTGCGCCGTCGCGCAGCCAGACCGTCACAGTCCGCGCTGCGGCTTGGCCAGCGACTTGAGCGCGAAGCGACCGTTGTTCTGGAACAGCCAGGCCTCGATCAGGCCTTCGGTGTGCAGCCGCTCGAGCGTCGGCGGGCTGAGCTCGGCCGGCGCCGGCAGATGCTCGACCGTCTCGAGCGCGACCCGGGTCATCTCGGGCTGCTCCGGGTTGTCGCGGAAGACCTCGGCATGCCAGCGGTCCTGCGGGTCCAGCGTCACGCGCAGCACGACGACCGCGCGCAGCAGCGGCTGCGGACGGTCGAAGTTGATGCGCGTCTTCTCGTGCTCGTAGACGATGCGGTCGAACTCGATGCGCGCCTGCTCCTCGGGCGAGAGCGGCGGCGCCGGCCTGGCCGGCGCCCGGGCGCGGGACTTGTAGGGCTTGTGCTGCGCGTGGGGCCGGTGGTGCGCGGCCGGCTGCTGCGCCGCGACGCCGATCGCGGCGACGAACAGCAGCGCGGCGACGGCGGCGCGCGGCAGGGGGGAGAGGGGGCTGGTCATCGGAACTCCTGGAGCCTCGATTCTCGCGGGTCGGTGCGGCGGCGACGTATCCGA
>JAGWVB010000318.1 GCA_018971105.1 Burkholderiales bacterium | reverse complement strand
CGAGGCCAGGCGCTTGACCATCGCCTTGCCGCTGGCGGGCAGGAAGCAGACCTTGCGCGGATAGATGTCGAGCACGTCCTTGCTGACGACGGTGATGCGCTCGGTGCGCAGGTAGTCGAGCACGAAGCTGGTGTTGCGCTCGCCGACGTTGATCGTGTTCATGCCGCTGATCACGGCGCCGCCGCCGAAGACCTTGGCCTCCATCGTCGAGCGCGTCGCGCCGCGCTTGACCATCTCGCCGATCAGCAGGTCCATCGCGTAGCTGCCGTAGCGGCCGCTGTCGGCGCCGCTGGCGGCGTCGGGGAGCAGGAAATGGTTCATGCCGCCGACGCGTCGCTCGCGGTCCCACAGGCAGGCGGCGATGCACGAGCCCAGCGTCGTCAGCACGAGGATGTCCTCGTCGTGGACAAAGAACTCGCCCGGCAGCACCTTCACGGCCTCGTTGCGGAAATGCGCGTCGTAGAAGAAGAACGAGGCCTCGCCCGGCTTGCGCGGCCGCGACTTCAGCTGTTCGAGGCGGCCGCTGCGCGGGGGCGCGGCGCTCGGGACGGGGGCGGGGTTCAAGGCGGACATCCTTCGAGATATCGGCGCGCGGCCGCGACGCTTGAATCGGATCAGCCGGGCCGGCCGGTCCGCGCCGACCGGTCGGCGGCCCGCCTCAGACGCGTTCGTAGATCGTCTTGCCGCGCAGCCGGAAGAGGTCGCGCGATTCGGTGAAGTTCTCGGAATGGCCGACGTAGAGCAGGCCGCCGGGCCGCATCGCGGCGTGGATGCGTTCGAGCACGCGGCGCTGCGTCGGGGCGTCGAAATAGATCATCACGTTGCGGCAGAACACGAGATCGAAGGGATCGCCGAGCGCCGACCAGCTCGCGCTCATGAGGTTGAAGGGACGGAACTCGATCAGCCGCGCCAGTTCGGGCCGCACCCGGATCGAGCCGCTGTTGGCGCCGGTGCCGCGCATGAAGTGGCGCCGCAGCCGCTCGGGCGTGATGCCGCGCGCGTCGGCGCCGTAGACGCCGCGCTGCGCCGTGGCCAGCACCTTGGTGTCGATGTCGCTGCAGACCAGCTTGACCTGCGCCGCGGGGCCCAGCGTCTCGACGACGGTCATCGCCAGCGAGTACGGCTCCTCGCCCGTCGACGCCGCGTTGCACCAGATCCGGATCGGGCGCGCGGCGCGCGCGCGCAGGTCGTCGACGAGGGCGTGGAAATGGTGCTCCTCGCGGAAGAAGGCGGTGAGGTTGGTCGTCAGGCAGTTGACGAATTCCTGCCACTCGCCCTCGGCGCCGGGGCCGGTCGCGCCCTCGAGCCAACCGAGGTAGGCGGCGAACGAGGGGTGGCCGGTCTCGCGCAGGCGGCGCGACAGGCGGCTGTAGACCATCGCCTGCTTGCCCGCATGCAGGCTGATGCCGGCGCGGTCGTGGATGAGCTTGCGCACGCGGTCGAAGTCGGCCGCGGTGAGCTTGAACTCGGCTTCCGCCGTCGTGAGCTGGGGCGCGATGTTCGCGGTCATGGAATCTGGTCTGCTGTGCCTGGGGGTCGCGCCGGCGGGCCGCGGGAACCCGAATTGGCCGGCGCGGGGGCGGCTTTTCGATTCCGGTCACGCGGACGGCGGCTGCTAGACTGCCTCCCGCGAGGGAGCCCGACTTCGGATGGGTTTTCCTTCGTTCCGTACCCTGTTATCGCCCTTGCGCACCGAAACTTGAAACCAGCATCCGCCGCCGGCCAGGAATTGCAAGCGACGCTGCGGCCAGAGCAGGCTCTGCAGCTGCTGCGTCAGTCGGGGCGCGCGGAGCCGGTGGGCGAGCCGGGCAGCGCGGCCTGGCTGCAGGAACTCATCGACGCCCTGGTCGAACTCTCGAGCCGCGACGCGCTGACCGGGCTGGCGAACCGGCGCGCCTTCGAGCTCTCGCTCGCGCGCGAGATCGACCGCGTCGCCCGCAGCGGCGAGCCGGCGCTGCTGCTGGCGCTGGATATCGACCATTTCAAGCGCGTCAACGACAGCTGGGGCCATATCGCCGGTGATGCCGTGATCAAGGCCGTCGCCGCCGCGCTCATCGACAGCGTGCGGCCGATGGACCTCGTGGCGCGCATCGGCGGCGAGGAGTTCGCGATCATCCTGCCGAATTGCGCGAGCGCCTTCGGCCTCGCGGTGGCGGAACGGGTGCGCCGGCGCGTCGAATCGATGCCGGTGGCGGTGGCGCAGGGGCAGGAGCTGCAGGTCACGGTCAGCATCGGCGGCGCCTTCGCGCCGCAATGGGTGCGCTCGACGCCGGCGCTGTGGGTCGAGCGCGCCGACCAGCAGCTCTACCGCGCCAAGAGCGCGGGCCGCAACGTCGTGCTGCTCGAGCCCAGCGCCGTCTCCGTGGTCAGCAACGAAGAGCGGCGCGCGCTCTTCGAGACCTTCCAGAACCAGGATACCGAATGACCGCGCCGTTGCCGTCGACCACGCCCAGCTCCCGCATCATGGCCGTCACCAGCGGCAAGGGTGGCGTCGGCAAGACCTTCGTCGCCGCCAACCTGGCCGCGGCGCTCGCGCGCGCCGGGCGCAAGGTGCTGGTGCTCGATGCCGACCTCGGCCTGGCCAACCTCGACGTGGTCCTCAATCTCTACCCCAAGATCACGCTGCACGACGTCTTCACCGGCAAGAGCACGCTGCCCAACGCCATCCTCCCGGCGCCCGGCGGGTTCTGGGTCCTGCTCGCGGGCTCGGGCATGGTCGAGTATTCGCGCATGACGCCCGAGGTGCGCGACCAGCTGCAGCAGGTCATCGCCGAGGTCGAGCCGCGCTTCGACCATGTGCTGCTCGACACCGGCGCCGGCATCTCCGATGTCGTGCTCTACACCGTCTCGCTCGCGGGCGAGGTGCTGGTCGTGATCACGCCCGAGCCGACCTCGCTCACCGACGCCTACGCGACGATCAAGGTGCTGGCGCAGACCCAGGGCCGGCGCCGCTTCCAGCTCCTCGTCAACCAGACGCGCCGGCTGGGCGAGGCGCGCGCCGTGCGCCTGCAGCTGCAGCAGGTGATCGACCGCTACGTCAGTCCGCAGCTCGACGCGCCGGTGCGGCTCGATCTGCTCGGCGAGGTGCCGTCGGACACCGCGGTGCGCGAATGCGTGCTGCGGCGCCAGCTCATGCTCGAGACCGTGCCGGGCTGCCCGGCGTCGCTGGCGCTGGTGGCGCTGGCGCAGCGCCTGACGGCGGCCACGTGAGCGCGCCGGCCGCGACCGCGCCCTATGCGCAGATCGGCGGCGACGCCGGCGTGCGCGCGCTCGTCGACCGCTTCTACGACCTGATGGACCTCGAGCCGGCCTACGCGGCGCTGCGCGCGCTGCACCCGACGACGCTCGAGGGCTCGCGCGACAAGCTCTACTGGTTCCTCAGCGGCTGGCTCGGCGGGCCCGATCTCTATGTCGAGCGTCACGGCCATCCGCGCCTGCGCGCGCGCCATCTGCCCTTCGTCATCACCCGCGTCGAGCGCGACCAGTGGCTCGCCTGCATGCAGCAGGCGATGGCCGAGCTCGGGCTCGAGGGCGCGCTCGCGCAGCGGCTGGCCGCGTCGTTCTTCGACACCGCCGACTGGATGCGCAACACGCCGGACCCCGCGCCCGACCACGCGCCGGACGCCGGCCGCGCGCGATGAGGGCGGCCGTGGCTGCGGCGCTGCTCGCGGCGCTGCTGGCGGGTTGCATCGTCGTGCCGCAGACGCGCGAGGTCTACGACGCCGGCTGCAGGGTGACGACGAAGGAGATCACGCTGCAGACCGCCGTCGTCGGCCAGCTCGCGGGCTGCCGCGGCGACGGCTGCCTGGCGGTGCTGACGGCGGTCGGCGTCATCACCGCCGCCAGCGCCGTCGTCTCGGGCAGCATCGCCATCGTCGGCAACGTCGCCTACTGGATCGAGCGCCAGGGCCGCTGCCAGCGCTGAAGCGGGCCCGCGTTCAGTCGAGCGCCGGCGCCGCGGGGGGCCGGCGCCGCGCCCCGACGAGCAGCACGATGAGCGCGCCCGCGCCGCCCTGCGGGCCGCAGGCCTGGGCGAAGGCGATGACCTCGGCGCTCTGGCCGAGCCAGCGTTGCACCTTGGCCTTGAGCACCGGCTCGCGCCCGGGCGACCCGTGGCCCTTGCCGTGGACGACGCGCAGGCAGCGCAGGCCGCGCCGGGCCGCGCCGCGCACGAAATCGGCGAGCCGATCGCGCGCCTCGTCGCGCCGCAGGCCGTGCAGGTCGACCTCGGCCTGGATGGCCCAATGGCCGCGCCGCAGCCGCGTCAGCACCTCGGTGCCGATGCCTTCGCGCCGGAAGCTCAGGCCGTCGTCGGTGAGCAGCAGCGATTCGACATCGACCTCGTCGGACATCGCCTCGCGCAGCGCGAGCGCCTCGTCGCGTTCGCGCTGGCGTGGCTCGGGCGCCGGGCGCG
>JAGWVB010000317.1 GCA_018971105.1 Burkholderiales bacterium | reverse complement strand
CAGGGCCGCCAGACGGCGGCGGTTGATCGCGAACGACATCGTCGGTTCAGTAGGTGTATTTGGCGAACAGGCCCAGCGTGCGATAGGCATCGGGCGATGTGTAGTGCAGCAGCCCGAGCGCGCCGTAGTTCTGCCAGCCGGTCGAGAAATAGCGGTTGAACAGGTTGCGCGCGTAGACGCCGTACTCGAAATTGCCGTCCGTCGGCGACAGCGTGATGCGACCGTTGACGAGGCCGTAGCCGCCGACCTGCGAATAGGCGGGCTGGCCGACCACGGTCCACAGCTTGCTGCGGAAGCTGTATTGCACCGAGGCCTTGAGCGCCAGCTTGTCGCTCAGCGCCGTGCTGTAGTCGGCGCCGACGAAGCCCGACCAGCGCGGCGCATTCGTCAGCCGCGTGTTCGTGTAATTGGTCGTCGCGTTGTAGGCGTAATTCGTGAAATGCGCGTCGGTATAGGTGAGGTTGGCGTTGAGCGTCAAGGCACCGCTGGCGCGCCACGCGGCCGTGCCCTCGGCGCCGCGGCTGACGAGCCCGCCGGCATTGCCGATCACGAGCTGCTGCGTGAGCGCGCCCGGGATCGTCGTCAGCGTCGTGGCCTGGAAATCGGTGAACTGCGATGAATAGATGTCGAAGTTCAGGCGCAGCTCGTGGTCCAGCAACTCGGCCTTCTCGCCGATTTCCCAGGCCTTCACCGTCTCGGCCAGATAGGGGTCGTACTTGTTGCTGACGAAGGCGATGCCGGACGGCTTGTAGCCGGTCGAGTAGCTGGCGTAGACCATCGCGTCGGGGCCCAGCTTGTATTGCGGCGAGATGCGGTACGAGAAGTTCGATCCCTTGGCCGTGCCGTTCGGGTACAGCGGCGCCGCGCTCGTCGCCGTGAACGTGTCGTTGGCGTTGCCGGTGTAGCCCTGCGACGGGATCGTGATGTAGCTCAGCGACTGGTAGTTGCTGTCGTGCGTCTCGCGCAGGCCCAGCGCCAGGCTCGCGTCCTTCGTGAAATTGAACTTCAGCTGGCCGTAGGCGGCCGTCGTCGTGTTGCGGGCGTCGAACAGCGAGGCATTGCCCGGCTGGCCGATGGCGCCGGTGAGGGCGTAGAACTTGGTGTCGGGCACGCCCGTCGACGAGACCAGCGGCGCGCCCAGCGTCGCCCATTGGAGCTGGCTCTGGGTCGCGTCCAGCTTGTTGTAGAACAGGCCGGCGACATATTCGAGGAACCGGCCCGTCGGCGAGGCCCAGCGCAGTTCCTCGCTGTACTTGCTCGTGTTCAGCACGCCGACGTTGAACGGGATGAAGGCGGAGACGTTGCCGGGCACGAGGTCGGCCGGGGTCGAATTGACGTAGTCCGAACCGCGGTAGGCCGTGATCGAGGTCAGCGTGTCGGCGCCGATGCGCGCCCGCAGGTGCAGCGAGGTGCCCCATTCCTCGGACCGGATGTAGCCGAACGAGGTGTCGGCGTCGTCGGCGTTGCGCGGCCCCGGCGTGACGCCGTTGGCGATCTCGGCCGCGGTGACGACGGCCGAGGCGCCGCCGACGGCGGTGCGGATGCTGCTGTCCCAATGGTGCTCGAAGTCGTTCGCGAGCACGGCCTCGAAGCGGTTCGAGGGCTTGAACAGCAGCTTCGCGCGGTAGCCGTATTCGGCCACCGATCCGAGCTTGCGCTTGAGCACGGTGTACGTGCCGGGGCCGTCCTGCCCCTGGTCGAAGGCCGAGACGCGCAGCGCGGACTGCGAACCCAGCGGCACGTTGGCGGTGGCGTTGACGAGGTGGTCGTTGCGCTCGCCCCAGCTCACGCCGGCGTCGACGCCGAACTGCCCGAGCTGCGGATTCGCCGTCGTCACCGAGATCACGCCCGAGGTCGAGTTCTTGCCGAACAGCGTGCCCTGCGGGCCCATCAGCACGTCGACGCGGTCGACATCGACGAGGCCGATGAGGCCGTTGGCGCGCTGCGCGTCCATCACGACATCGTCGACGACGACGCTGACCGACTTCTCGTTCGAGAAGTCGAACGAGGTGCTGCCGACGCCGCGGATCTGGAAGGCGGCGCCGTTGGTCGGGTCGTACTGCACGCCGGGGACGACGTACTGCAGATCGGTCACCGACTGGAAGCCGCTGTCCTCGATCGTCTTGCCGCTGACCGAGGTGATCGAGATCGGCACCACCTGCGCGCTCTCGGCGCGGTGCTGGGCCGTGACGATGATCGGCGCGAGCGCCGTCGTCGCGCCCGCCGTGGCGGCGTCCTGGGCCTGCGCCGCCAGCGGCCAGGCGAGTTCGATGGCGGCGACGACGAGGGCCAGCGCGCAGCGGCTGCGCGGACTCGGCTTCGACATGATTTCCTCCGGGGTCTGGTGGGGGCTGCAGTCTGGTCCCGGATGGTGACATCAAAATGACAGTTGTATTATCGTGATAACGTTAGTACATAGCCAATTTAGATACGACTGTACGAATTTTGCCGGAGGCGTCGCCGGCCTGCGGCGCCGGCTCGTGGCGGCCGCGAGACGCGCGGCCAGCGGCGCGCGGCCTTCGCGCCGGGGCCGGCGCAGGGCATGGAGCGGGCACTGGCACCGGCAGCGCAGCGGCAGCGGCAGCGGCAGCGGTACCGGTACCGGCGCAGGAGGCGAGGTCGGCGTCGGGTTCGGCGTCGGAGTCAGCCGCCGGGCGGCACGGCCGGCCTGGCGGCGGCGCGCTGGCGTGCCCAGTCGACGGCGGCGCCGAGGCTGTGCTCGGTGCCGCCGCCGCCGTGCAGCGCGGCCGCGTTCGCCGCGCCGATGGTGCCGATCGAGATCACCTGGGCCGCGAGCGCGTCGATGCCGCAGGCCGTCTGGCCGCGCTGCTCGAGGATGCGGTACAGGTTGATGCCGCGGCGCCGGCGCATGTCGGCTGCGCAGGGCGCGAGCGCCGGCATGCGCGCGGCCGCGATCGCGACCGCGAAGGTCGCCGGGCCGACGCCGTAGTCGGTCGATCCCTCGTCCGTCCCCATCGTGCCGACGGAGCGGAAATCGCCGCGCGCGACCGACTGCAGCGTGTTCGAGATGATGTGCTCGAGCCCGGCGATGACGAGGTCCTGCTGGGTCGGGAAGCGATACGCCAGCGTCGTGTGCGGCACGCCGGCAGCGGCCGCGATCGCGCGGTGCGTCACGGCGCCGACGCCGCGGCCGGTGATCAGCATCGCGCTGGCGCGCGCCGCCGCGCCGCGCCAGTCGGGCGCGAGCGCCGCGCCGTGCATCACCGCGAGCGCGTCGCCCGGATACTCGAGGTCGTCGAAGAGCAGCGCGAACAGCGCCGCATCGTCGTCGGCGCCGACGCCGGCGCACAGCCCCGCGCAGAGCCGGCGCAGGCCGATGCGCCGCAGCAGCCGGTACGCCGGCAGGTCGCCCAGGGCGATCGAGAACGCGAGCTCGTCGACGAAATAGCCGCTCAGCAGCCCGCTGGCGAGCAGTTCGCGCGGCATGCCGCAGCGTGCGCCGAAGGCGTCCCAGAACGCGCTGCGGGCGTCGAACCAGGGCCGGAACAGCGGCCGCAGCGATTCGTCCCAGGCGCAGGCCTGGACCAACTCGACGAACAGCAGCGAGAACTCGCGCGCCGCGCCGGCGAGCTGGTCGAGCAGCGCCTCGGCGAGGTCGGCGGCCGTCTGCGGGCTCAACCGGCCCAGCGCGGCGGCGCGGCGCCGCCAGGCGGCGAACAGGCGCTGCTCATCGGCGCAGGCGGCGCGGCAGATCGCGGCGATGACGTCGATGCGCGCGCCGTAGCGGTTCGTCAGCACGGTGACCGAGACCCCGAGCGCCTGCGCCAGCGGCCGCAGCGTGAGCCCGGCCAGCCCGTCGCGGGCGACGATGGCGCAGGCGGCGGCGAGGAAATCGGCCTCGGCCAGCGGCTTGCGTGGCTTGCGCGCGGGGGCGCCGGTCTCGTGGGGCGGGTCCAAGCGGGTCTCGTCGGCGGTCGTCGGCTGTCGTCTTGGGGCGGGCGTCATCGCGGCGGCATGGACGGGGGCCAGAATCGGCCGCGCCGCCATGTCTCCCACGGTGCCGTCTCCACCCGCCCCCGAGCGCGCCCGCACGCGCTTCGTGCTCGCGTTCGCGCTCGCCCATTTTGGCATCTACGCGGCGCTGATGATGCCGGTGCTGATCGGGCTGGCGCTGCGCGTGGCGCAGATCGATGCGGCGCGCAAGGCGTCGCGGCTGGCGCTCGTGCTCAGCCTGGGCGCGCTGGTGGCGATGGCGACGCGACCGATCGCCGGGCAGCTCAGCGACCTTGCGGGCCGGCGCAAGCCCTGGCTCGTCGGCGGCCTCGTCGCCGGCTGCGCCGGGCTCGCGCTCGTCGCCGACGGCGGCTATGCGCGGCTCGTCGCCGGCTGGTGCCTGGCGCAGGGCGGCTTCAACGTCAGCCTGGCGGCGCTCGCGGCGCTGCTGCACGACCGCGTTCCCGACGCCCAGCGCGGCCGCGCGATGGGCGCGGCGG
>JAGWVB010000044.1 GCA_018971105.1 Burkholderiales bacterium | reverse complement strand
CGGTGCCGAGGGCGGCGCCGACGAGACCGGCGACGCCGCGCCGGCCGGCGCCGGCGCGCTGGCATCCGACGACGTGACGCCGCGCCTGCAGCCACGTCGCATCGCGCGCCTCGACGCGCTCATCGATGCCATCGTCCCGCTCGCGCTCGAGGCGCCGATCAGCGGCGAGATGGCGCTGGCCCATCTGCCGCCGACGCGGCGCGCCGGCAGCAAGCCGTTCTACATCGAGGGCCTGGACGCCGAGACCGGCAACTGGGACATGCTGACGCCGGGGCATCGCTACAGCGAACTCCAGGCCGGGGTCCAGCTCGCGAACCGCAGCGGGCCGCTCAACGAGATCGAGTACTCCGAATTCGTGCAGAAGGTGCAGGCCTTCGCCGACGCCGTCGGCGCCCGCGCCGATGCGCCCGACATGCTCGAGGTGGTGGCGCGCGCGCGCGAGCTCGACGGCCTGGCGAGTCCGCTCGACGCCCAGCTCACGGTGACGCTGCGCAGCAACGGCGCCGCCTGGTCGGTGAGCTACCTGCAGCAGGTCGCAGCCAAGCAGGGCTTCGTCCCCGGGGCGATGCGCGGCCGCCTCGTGCTGCCGTCGAGCCAGGAGGGTGCGCCGCCGATGCTGGTGCTGGCGATCGACTCGCAGGCCGCGCTCGCGGCGCTGGGCGACGCGCCGCAGGGCGGCGCGGTCAGGGAATGCACGCTCAGCCTGGACGTGCCGCAGACGCCCGCGTCCGACGAGCCGTTCCCGGCCTGGCATCTGGCGGCGCGCCAGCTTGCCGACGACCTTGCCGCGACCCTCGTCGACGACCAGGGCCGGCCGCTCACGCTGCACGCGTTCTCGGGCATCGGCGAGGAACTCGACGGCCTGTACCTGCGCCTCGAGGCGCTGGACCTCGCCGCCGGCTCGGCCGCGGCGCGGCGGCTGTTCAGCTGAGGCGCCGGTGCCAGCCTGTGTCCATCGTGCCGACGTCGGCGCGGTGCGCTGCGCGCCGGTCACCAGGGGTATGCTGCCCCTTCGAAGCCGGGATCGAAATACGGTCGCACGGGGCCCCTGAGTTCTTGGAAGGACATTTTGTGGCTACGCCAGCAGCAAAGGTTTCCTCGATAGATCGGGATGGCTGGTTCGCGGGGGACGCCTCCATTCGAAGGCAGGCGCGCCCGCTGATCGAGCATGGCCCCATGAAGACGATCCGCGGAATCATCGTCCACCAGACCGGATCCCCCACCGCCGCGGGAACTCTGAGCAGCTATCAGAATGCGAATGCCAATGGAGCGCATTTTCTGATCGACAAGGACGGCTCGATATATCAAGTCGCTTCGCTCTTCAAGAAGACGTGGCATGTCGGGAAACTAAGGGCCAAGTGCCTCGAAGCGCATACGTGCAGCGCAGCCGTGCTCAAGGCAAATGCGGGCTTGAGGTATTCCGAAGTTGATAGATTGGAAATGCGGAAGTCGGTGCCCGATCGATTCCCGTCCAACGATGACTCCATCGGAATCGAACTGGTCGGCCTATGCGTCCTCGATCGGAAATACGTCCGTGCAGGAATGAGCAAGGAGCAAACAGATCAGTTGACTGCGAAGTTCGGTGTCTTCGAGGCCGTTACCCCAGCGCAGAACCAGGCGCTCAAGCGTTTGATTCTGAAGATCCAGGGCGAACGGGCAGTGCCGGAGAATGAAGTCTATCCACACTCGGAAGTGTCGAGGAAGAACATGACGGAAGCATCCACGGCACGGTGGAAGTGATGAAGCCGTTCAAAGTGTCAATCCTGGCTGCGGGTCTGTTGCTGCATGGGTTGCTGAACGCGAAAGAATCCGTCGACAATGGTGCCGATGACCGCAGCATTCCCGCATACAAACTGACGCGAATAGCGAAGATCGTGGTCACGGCCCCTTCCAAGTCGGATGGTTATGATCCGAAGGAGGATTGTGGACAGTTGAGCATGACACCCAAGCGTGGTATTTTCTTCTTCCGTCATTCGAGAATCGTTTCACAGGCCTCGGCATTTCACGATTTCAGTTATTCGTCTTGCTATTCCGAAGGAACAGTCCAGTTCGTGAATGGGGATCGAGGCGAATGGAGGATCTCGCATGGAGGTACCGGAACGCTGCTTTTGAAGACAGGGCAAAGCAAAGGCAAGTTCCTTCATCTATATTGCAAGCGATGCGACGACGAAGACAGGTAGCGGTTCCACTCCGTGTCACGGGAGCCGGACGGAGCAGCCGTCAAGGCAAGGCCCGCCTTTGCCGATCCGAGTGATCGTACGGACCACGAGTTCATGCACCACGAAGACCGATCCAGCCGCGCCACCGAGTTGCGCGCGCTGCTGAACCACCACGCGCACCGCTACTACGTGCTCGACGAGCCGGAGATCCCGGACGCCGAATACGACCGCCTGTTTGCCGAACTGCAGGCGATCGAGGCCGCGCACCCCGAGCTGCTGAGTGCCGATTCGCCGACGCAGCGCGTCATCGGCAAGGTGCTCGATGGCTTCACGCCGGTGCGCCACGCGGTGCCGATGCTCAGCATCCGCACCGAGACCGACACGACGGCCGGCGGCGCGCGCGCCTTCGACGAGCGCGTGCGGCGCGAACTCGGGCTGGCCGAGGACGCGCCGGCCATCGAATACGCGGCCGAGCTCAAGTTCGACGGCCTGGCGATCAACCTGCGCTACGAGGACGGCGTGCTCGTCCAGGCGGCGACGCGCGGCGACGGCGAGACGGGCGAGGACGTGACGCAGAACATCCGCACGATCGGCCAGATCCCGCTGCGGCTGCAAGGCGTCGCGCCGCCGGTGCTCGAGATCCGCGGCGAGGTCTATATGCGCCGCGACGGCTTCGAGCGCATGAACGAGCGCCAGCGCGAGCGCGGCGAGAAGACCTTCGTCAACCCGCGCAACGCCGCCGCCGGCGCCGTGCGCCAGCTCGACCCGGCGATCGCCGCGCAGCGCCCGCTCAGCTTCTACGCCTACGGCCTCGGCGAGACGCGCGGCTGGGACCAGCCGGCCACGCACAGCGCGACGCTGGACGCCATCGCCGCCTGCGGCCTGCCGGTGTGCGACCGCCGCGCCGTCGTCGCGGGCGCTGGCGGCCTGATCGAATTCCACGACGCGATGGCCGCGGCGCGCGACGCGCTGCCGTTCGACATCGACGGCGTCGTCTACAAGGTCGACGCCACCCTGCTGCAGCGCCGCCTCGGCTTCGTCACGCGCGAGCCGCGCTGGGCCGTCGCGCACAAGTACCCAGCGCAGGAGCAGGTGACGACGCTCAACGAGATCGAGATCCAGGTCGGCCGCACCGGCAAGCTCACGCCGGTGGCCAAGCTCGAGCCGGTGTTCGTCGGCGGCACGACGGTCAGCAACGCGACGCTGCACAACCTGTTCGAGCTGCGGCGCAAGGGCGTGCGCGTCGGCGACCGCGTCATCGTGCGCCGCGCCGGCGACGTCATCCCCGAGGTCGTCGGCCGCGTCCCCGGCGCGCGTGCCGCCTACGTGCCGAACTTCCGCATGCCCGCCGCCTGCCCGGTCTGCGGCAGCGCGGTGCTGCGCGAACGCGGCAGCATCGCGCACGCCTGCAGCGGCGGCCTGTACTGCGCCGCGCAGCGCAAGCAGGCGCTGCTGCATTACGCCGGCCGGCGCGCGATGGACATCGAGGGACTCGGCGACAGGATCGTCGACCAGCTCGTCGACGGCGGCCTCGTGCGCACGCTGCCCGACCTCTACGACAAGCTCGACGCGGCCACGCTCGCCGCGCTCGACCGCATGGCCGACAAGAGCGCGGCCAACCTCGTCGCCGGCATCGCCGCGAGCAAGTCGACGACGCTGGCGCGCTTCCTCTACGCCCTGGGCATCCGTCATGTCGGCGAGGCGACGGCGCGCGACCTCGCACGCCACTTCGGCCGCCTCGACGCGTTGCAGGACGCCAGCGTCGAGCAGCTGCTCGAGGTGAACGATGTCGGCCCGGTCGTCGCACAGAGCATCCGCGCCTTCTTCGACCAGCCGCACAACCGCGAGGTCGTCGCCGCGCTGCGCCGCAGCGGCGTCCATTGGCCCGAAGGGCAGGGCGCGCTGGACGATGCCGGGCCGCGCCCGCTGCTGGGCCGCACGCTGGTGCTCACCGGCACGCTGCCGCATTGGTCGCGCGACGAGGCCAAGGCCGCGATCGAGGCCGCCGGCGGCAAGGTCGCGGGCTCGGTCTCGAGGAAGACGAACTGGGTCGTCGCCGGCGCCGAGGCCGGCAGCAAGCTCGACAAGGCGCGCGAGCTCGGTGTCGAGATCCTCGACGAGGCGGGGCTGCGGGCCTTGCTGGGCGGCACCGATGACGCCGCCTGAGCCGCGTCGGCTGGCGCTGCTGGGCGGCGAATCGAGCGGCAAGACGACGCTGGCGCTCGCGCTCGCGCGCCGCCTGGGCACGGTCTGGGTGCCCGAATACGGGCGCCGGCGCTGGGAGGAACTGCGGCGCGACCTGACCCCGGACGAACTCGTCGAGGTCGCGCGCGAGCAGGTGCGGCTCGAGGAGGAAGCGGCGGCGGCCGTCGATGGGCGTGGCTGGATCATCTGCGACACGACGCCGCTGACGACGCTGCAATATTGCCTGCACGACCATGGCGGAGCGCCGCCCGAGCTCGTCGATCTGGCGCGGCGCCGCTACGCGCGCACGGTGGTCTGCGAGCCCGATTTCGGCTTCGTCCAGGACGGCTGCCGGCGCAGCAACCTGTTCCGTGCCGAACAGCATGCCTGGACCGTCGGGCGGCTGACCGAGATGGGCGTCGAGTACCTCACGGTGCACGGCACGCCGGCGCAGCGCCTGCAGGCCGTGCTGCGCGACGTGGGCGACGACAATCGGATATCACCCCTGAGCGAGGCCGAACCGATATGACCGTGCGAGAGATCCTCAAGATGGGCGACCCGCGACTGCTGCGCATCGCACAGCCCGTCACCGCCTTCGACACGCCCGAGCTGCAGGCGCTCGTCGCCGACCTGTTCGAGACCATGGCCGCGGCGCAGGGCGCCGGGCTCGCGGCGCCGCAGATCGGCGTCGACCTGCAGCTCGTGATCTTCGGCTACCGCAGCAACGTGCGCTATCCCGAGGCGCCGCCGGTGCCGCCGACGGTGCTGGTGAACCCGGTCATCACGCCGCTGGGCGAGGAGATCGTCGACGGCTGGGAGGGCTGCCTGTCGGTGCCCGGTCTGCGCGGCCTGGTGCCGCGCCACGCCCGCATCCGCTACCAGGGTTTCGACGCCCAGGGCCTGCCGATCGATCGCGAGGCCGAGGGCTTCCATGCCCGCGTCGTCCAGCATGAATGCGACCACCTGATCGGGCGGCTGTATCCGACGCGCATGACGGACCTGACCCGCTTCGGGTTCACGAGCGTGCTGTTTCCCGACATCGCCGAGGTGAACGACGACTAGCCCGCGATCGCCGCCGCCCTGAACTCGGCCGGCGCCATCCCGGTCCAGCCCTTGAAGGCGCGGCCGAAGCTCTTCTCGTTGCGGTAGCCCACCGCGAGCGCGATCTGCTTGATCGGCTTGGCGCTGCGGCGCAGCTGCTCGATCGCCTGCTCGCGCCGCGCCTCGTCCTTGAGCCGCTGCAGCGTCTGCCCCTCGGCGGCGAGCTGGCGGTGCAGGCTGCGCACCGAGACCTGCAGCGCAGCGGCGATGGCTTCGGCATGCGTGAATTCGGCGCTGTGGCGGCGCAGCAGGGCCTTGACGCGCTGCGCCAGCAGGCGGTCGCGGCGGTATTGCAGCACCGTCAGCGGCAGCGCGCGGCGCAGCATCGCCGTCAAGGCCTTCTCGTCGCGGCGCGGCGGCAGCGCCAGGTACTGGGCGTCGAACACCAGGCTCGCGCAGGCCGCTCCATGGCGGATCGGCCCCGGGAACATCAGCGGATAGGCCGCGGCATGCGGCGGCGCGGGGTAGGGGAAGGTCGCCGCCAGCAGCGGCAGCTGCGAGTCGACGAGCCAGCAGGCGTAGCCGTGCACATAGCGCAGCGTCGTCACGAGGCAGAACTCGCGCAGCGCGCCCAGGTCGACGGCCTCGGCGACGGCCAGCGTCGCGGTCGCGCCGTCGACGCTCAGCGTGAGCGCGATGTCGTCGATCAGCAGCCTGTAATGCCGGCACCAGCGCCGCAGCGCCAGCCCCAGCGTCGGCGCCGCGAGCGAGGCGCGGCACAGCAGCCCATGGCTGCCCCAGGGCATGCGGCGGCGGTACCAGCCCAGCGCCTCGTCGTCGAGCTCCTGCATCGCGTGGCCGCACACGGTCTCCATCTGCGCCGAGGTGATGCGCGCATCGGGCCGCGCCAGCTCGGCAGGCGTGATCTGTGCCAGCTTCAGGGCCTGCGACGCGTCCGCGCCGTACCGGCGATAGCCCAGCACGAGCGCGCGCACGAAGGCCATCGGCGTGGCCGCGGTGCGGGCCGGGGGCAGGGTCGTCATGGAACCGGATGTTGGCACGATTTGCAACCCTGATGGCATGACAAGCGGGGCCTTCGGGCCTAAGCTACGCGAGCGGTCGGCGGCATCGATCCGCGGACGACGACAGGAGACGATCTGATGGCCCAGATGGCGAACCCGATGGCATCGGCCGCGGCCGGCGTGGCCCCGCGCGACGGCCGGTCCAGCGTGTATGGCGATACCGCCGCGCCGCTGGTCGAGACGACGATCTACGGCCTGCTCGCCGAGGCCGCAAGCCGGTTTCCCGAGCGACCGGCACTGGTCCTGCGCGAGCAGGGCCTGCGCTGGAACTGGCGCGAATTCCGCGCTCAGGTCGACGCGCTGGCCAATGGCCTGGCCGCGCTCGGCCTGCAATATGGCGATCGCGTCGGCATCTGGTCGCCGAACCGCAGCGAATGGCTGACGACGATGTTCGCCACGGCGCGGCTCGGGCTCATCCTCGTCAATGTCAATCCGGCCTACCGGCTCGCCGAACTGGAATACGCGCTCAACATCTCGGGCTGCCGCGCCATCGTCAGCGCCGAGCGGCTGCGCACCTCGGACTACCTGCAGCTGCTGCGCACGCTTGCGCCCGAACTCGACACCTGTGCGCCGGGGCGCCTGAGGTCGGTGAAGCTGCCGGCGCTCGAGATCGTGATCCGCCTGGGCGACGCGGCCACGCCCGGCATGCTCAATTACGCCGACGTGCTGCGCCCGGGCGCCGGCAGCGATGCCGCGCGCAGCTGCCACGACCCGATCAACATCCAGTTCACCAGCGGCACCACCGGCAGCCCCAAGGGCGCGACGCTGACGCATCACAACGTCGTCAACAACGCCCGCTTCATCGCCCAGGCGATGGCGCTGACCGAGCTCGATGCGCTGTGCGTGCCGGTGCCGCTGTATCACTGCTTCGGCATGGTGCTGGCGACGCTGGCCTGCGTCGCCGTCGGCGCGACGCTGGTGTTCCCGGGCGAGGTCTTCGACCCGGTGGCGACGCTGGCCGCTGCGGCCGAGGAGCATTGCACGGCGCTGCACGGCGTGCCGACGATGTTCATCGCCGAACTCGACCATCCGCGCTTCGCCGAATTCGACCTCTCGAATCTGCGCACCGGCATCATGGCCGGCTCGCCCTGTCCGATCGAGACCATGAAGCGCGTCATCGCCCAGATGCACCTCTCGGAGATCACGATCGCCTACGGCATGACCGAGACCAGCCCGGTGTCGTTCCAGAGCTCGACGCGCGACACGCTCGAGCATCGCGTCTCCACCGTCGGCCGCATCCAGCCGCGGCTCGAGGCGCGCGTCGTCGACGACGCGGGGCGGATCGTCCCGGTGGGCGAGAAGGGCGAGCTCTGGGTGCGCGGCTATTCGGTGATGCAGGGCTACTGGGGCGACGAGGCGCGCACGAAACAGGTCGTCGTCGACGGCTGGATGCGCACCGGCGACCTCGCGACGATCGATGCCGATGGCTTCTGCAACATCGTCGGCCGCGTCAAGGACATGCTGATCCGCGGCGGCGAGAACGTCTATCCGCGCGAGATCGAGGAATTCCTGTTCCGCCACCCGAAGATCCAGTCGGTGCAGGTGTTCGGCGTGCCCGACCCGAAATACGGCGAGGAGGTCTGCGCCTGGGTCGTCGTCAAGCCGGGGCAGACGCTGACCGAGCAGGAGGTCAAGGACTTCTGCAGGGAGCAGATCGCGCATTACAAGGTGCCGCGCTATGTGCGCTTCGTCGACGAGATGCCGATGACCGTCACCGGCAAGGTGCAGAAATTCGCGATGCGCGAGCGCATGATCGCCGAGCTCGGCCTGAGCGTGGCGCGCACCGCCTGAACCCCCAGGAGATCCCAGCGATGAACCACCTCCCCGGCCTGGCGTTCGACCATGGCGAGACGATCGCGATGCTGCGCGACACGGTGCGCCAGTTCGCCGCCGCCGAGATCGCGCCGCGCGCCGCGCGCACCGACAGCGAGAACCTGTTCCCGGCCGACCTCTGGCGCAAGCTCGGCGACCTCGGCCTGCACGGCATGACGGTGGCCGAGGCATACGGCGGCACGAATCTCGGCTACCTCGCGCACATGATCGCGATGGAGGAGGTGTCGCGCGCATCGGCCTCGGTCGGCCTGTCCTACGGCGCGCATTCGAACCTCTGCGTGAACCAGATCCACCGCAACGGCAGCGAGGCGCAGAAGCGCAAATACCTGCCCAAGCTGATCAGCGGCGAGCATGTCGGCGCGCTCGCGATGAGCGAGCCCGGCGCCGGTTCCGACGTCGTGAGCATGAAGCTGCGCGCCCAGCGCAAGGGCGACCGCTACGTGCTCAACGGCTCGAAGATGTGGATCACCAACGGCGGCGACGCCGACACGCTCGTCGTCTACGCCAAGACCGAGCCCGAGGCCGGCCCCAAGGGCATGACGGCCTTCATCATCGAGAAGCCCCAGGGCGGCCTGAAGGGCCTCGCGTTCGGCAACAAGCTCGACAAGCTCGGCATGCGCGGCTCGAACACCTACCCGATCTTCTTCGAGGATTGCGAGGTCCCGGCCGAGAACGTCCTTGGCAGCGAGGGCGGCGGCGTCAAGGTGCTGATGTCGGGCCTCGATTACGAGCGTGCCGTGCTCAGCGGCGGGCCGCTGGGGATCATGGCCGCCTGCATGGACATCGTGCTGCCCTATGTCCACGAGCGCAAGCAATTCGGCCAGAGCATCGGCGAGTTCCAGCTGATCCAGGGCAAGGTCGCCGACCTCTACACGACCTGGCAGGCTTGCCGCGCCTACGGCTACGCGCTGGCCCAGGCCTGCGACCGCGCCGAGCATGCGCGCGCGCTGCGCAAGGACGCCGCCGGCGTCATCCTCTATCTGGCCGAGAAGGCGACCTGGATGGCGGGCGAGGCGATCCAGACCCTGGGCGGCAACGGCTACATCAACGACTACGCCACCGGCCGTCTCTGGCGCGACGCCAAGCTCTACGAGATCGGCGCCGGCACGAGCGAGATCCGCCGCATGCTCATCGGCCGCGAACTCTACGCCGAGACGATGTGATGCAGGCGCTGCATTCGAAGATCGACACGCGCACGCCTGAATTCAAGGCCAACGCGCAGGCGATGCGCGCGCTCGTCGCCGACCTGCGCGCGCAGGCCGATGCGGCGGCGCTGGGCGGCGGCCCGGTGGCGCGCGAGCGCCATGCGGCGCGCGGCAAGCTGCTGCCGCGCGAGCGCGTCGACCAGCTCGTCGACCCGGGCAGCCCGTTCCTCGAGATCGGCCAGCTCGCCGCGCTGGGCATGTACGACGGCGAGGCGCCGGCGGCCGGGATGATCGCCGGCATCGGCCGCATCCATGGCCTTGATTGCATGGTCGTGGCCAACGATGCGACGGTCAAGGGCGGCACCTATTACCCGATGACGGTGAAGAAGCACCTGCGGGCGCAGGAGATCGCCGAGCAGAACCGCCTGCCCTGCGTCTATCTCGTCGATTCGGGCGGCGCCTTCCTGCCGCGCCAGGACGAGGTGTTCCCCGACCGCGACCATTTCGGCCGCATCTTCTACAACCAGGCGCGCATGTCGGCGCTGGGCATCCCGCAGGTCGCCGTCGTGATGGGCTCCTGCACCGCCGGCGGCGCCTATGTGCCGGCGATGAGCGACGAGACGGTGATCGTCAAGAACCAGGGCACGATCTTCCTCGGCGGCCCGCCGCTGGTGAAGGCCGCCACCGGCGAGATCGTCAGCGCCGAGGACCTGGGCGGCGGCGACACGCACACGCGGCTGTCGGGCGTGGCCGACCACCTGGCCGAGAACGACGGCCATGCGCTGTACATCGCGCGGCGCATCGTCTCGAACTTCAATCGCGTGCGGCCAACGGGGCCGATGGGCCCGGCGATGGCCACCAGCGCCGAGCCGCATTACGACGCCGAAGAGATCTACGGCATCATTCCCAACGATCCGCGCAAGCCCTACGACGTGCGCGAGGTCATCGCCCGCGTCGTCGACGCCTCGCGCTTCGACGAATTCAAGACGCGCTACGGCAGCACGCTGGTCACCGGCTTCGCCCATCTCTACGGCATGCCGGTCGGCATCGTCGCCAACAACGGCATCCTGTTCGGCGAATCGGCGCAGAAGGGCGCGCACTTCATCGAACTCTGCGGCCAGCGCGGCATTCCGCTCGTGTTCCTGCAGAACATCACCGGGTTCATGGTCGGGCGCAAGGTCGAGAACGCCGGCATCGCCAAGGACGGCGCGAAGATGGTCACGGCGGTGGCCACCGTCGGCGTGCCCAAGGTGACGATGGTGATCGGCGGCAGTTTCGGCGCCGGCAATTACGGCATGTGCGGCCGCGCCTATGCGCCGCGCTTCCTCTGGATGTGGCCGAATTCGCGCATCAGCGTGATGGGCGGCGAACAGGCGGCCTCGGTGCTGGCCACCGTGCGGCGCGACGGCATCGAAGCGCGCGGCGGCCAGTGGAGCGCCGACGACGAGGAGGCCTTCAAGGCGCCGATCCGCGCGCAATACGAGGCCCAGGGCCATCCGTATTACGCGACGGCGCGGCTGTGGGACGACGGTGTCGTCGACCCGGCGCAGACGCGGCGCGTGCTCGGGCTGTCGCTCGCGGCAGCGCTCAACGCGCCGATCGAGCCGACCCGCTTCGGCGTTTTCCGGATGTGAGCCGCGTATGAATTTCGCATCGCTGAAGATCGAGCTGCGCGGCGCCGCCGCCTGGGTCTGGATGAACCGGCCCGAGCTGCACAACGCCTTCGACGAGACGCTGATCGCCGAACTGACGCAGGGCCTGGCCGGGCTCGACGCCGACGCCTCGGTGCGCGTCATCGTGCTCGCGGGTGCCGGGCGCAGCTTTTCGGCCGGCGCCGACCTGAACTGGATGAAGCGCCAAGGCGCGGCCAGCCCCGAAGACAACCTCGCCGACGCGCGTCGCCTCGCGGCGCTGTATTTCACGCTGGCGCAGTGCCGCAAGCCGACCGTGGCGCGCGTGCAGGGCGCCGCCCTGGGCGGCGGCATGGGACTGGCGAGCGCCTGCGACATCTGCGTTGCCTCGACGGCTGCGTTCTTCGCCACCTCCGAGGTCAAGTTCGGCATCATCCCGGCGGCCATCAGCCCCTATGTCGTGCGCGCCATCGGCGAGCGCCAGGCCTACCGCTATTTCCAGACCGCCGAGCGCATCGACGCCGCCCGCGCACGCGAGATCGGTCTCGCGCATGAGGTCGTCGCGCCGGAAGAGCTCGATGCCGGGGTGCAGCGGATCGTCGACGCGCTGCTCGTCGGCGGCCCGCTCGCGCAGGCCGCGGCCACCGATCTCATTCGCGCCGTCGCGAACCGGCCGGTCGACGATGCGCTCGTCGAGGACACGGCGCGGCGCATCGCCCAGCTGCGCGCCACTCCCGAGGCGCGCGAAGGCCTCGACGCCTTCCTCGGCAAGCGCGCCGCGGCATGGCTATCCGGCGCATGACATGTTCAAGAAAATCCTGATCGCCAACCGCGGCGAGATCGCCTGCCGCGTCATCCGCACCGCGCGCCAGCTCGGCATCGCCAGCGTCGCCGTCTATTCCGAGGCCGACGCGAACGCGCGCCATGTGCGGCTGGCCGACGAGGCGGTGCTGATCGGACCCGCGCCGGCGCGCGAGTCCTACCTCGTCGGCGCGCGCATCGTCGAGGCCGCGCTGCAGTCCGGCGCCGAGGCCATCCACCCCGGCTACGGCTTCCTGTCCGAGAACGCTGAATTCGCGGCCGCCTGCGAACGCGCCGGCGTCATCTTCATCGGCCCGCCGGTGGCTGCCATCCGCGCCATGGGCAGCAAATCGGCGGCCAAGTCGCTGATGGAGCGCGCCGGCGTGCCGCTGACGCCGGGCTACCACGGCGAGCGCCAGGAGCCCGATTTCCTCGCCGAGCAGGCGGCGCTGATCGGCTATCCGGTGCTGATCAAGGCCAGCGCCGGCGGCGGCGGCAAGGGCATGCGCCGCGTCGACCGCGCCGCGGATTTCGAGGCCGCGCTGGCCTCCTGCCGGCGCGAGGCCGCGAGCGCCTTCGGCGACGACCGCGTGCTGGTCGAGAAGTACATCCTCCAGCCACGCCACATCGAGATCCAGGTCTTCGGCGACCGCCACGGCCATTGCGTCTACCTGTTCGAGCGCGACTGCTCGGTGCAGCGGCGCCACCAGAAGGTGCTCGAGGAAGCGCCGGCGCCGGGCATGACGCCCGAGCGCCGTGCCGCGATGGGGCGCGCCGCGATCGATGCGGCCCAGGCCGTCGGCTATGTCGGCGCCGGCACGGTCGAATTCATCGCCCATCACGACGGCAGCTTCTATTTCATGGAGATGAACACGCGGCTGCAGGTCGAGCATCCGGTGACCGAGATGATCACCGGCCTGGACCTTGTCGAATGGCAGCTGCGCGTGGCCTGCGGCGAGCCCCTGCCGCGGCGCCAGGACCAGCTCGCGATCGACGGCCACGCGATCGAGGCGCGCATCTACGCCGAGGATCCCGACAAGGGCTTCCTGCCGTCGACCGGCCGCCTCACGCACCTCGCGCCGCCGGCGGCGTCGGCCCATGTGCGCGTCGATACCGGCGTCGAGCAGGGCGACGAGATCACGCCGCATTACGACCCGATGATCGCCAAGCTCATCGTCTGGGGCGCCGACCGGCGCCAGGCGCTCGCGCGCATGCGCCAGGCCTTGGCGCAGTACCGCGTCGTCGGGGTGCAGAACAACGTCGAATTCCTGGCCCGCCTCATCGCCCTGCCGGCCTTCGCCGAGGCCGACCTCGACACCGGTCTGATCGAGCGCGAACACGAGGCGCTGTTCCCGCAGCGCGAGCCGGTGCCCGCCGAGGTCTGGCTGCTGGCCGCGCTGGCCGAGGTCGAGCGCGAGCAGCGCCAGGCCGAGCGCGCGGCCGCGGGCGCGAGCGACCGCGATTCGCCCTGGCGCCGCCTCGACGGCTGGCGCCTCAACGGCCGCGCGACACGCCAGCTGCTGCTGCGCGCGGGCGAGGTGCAGCAGGCCGTCGGCATCGAAAGCCAGGCCGGCGGCGGCCTCGTGCTGACGCTGGGCGGCCAGCGCGTCGACGCGCGCGCCAGCCTCGGCCCCGACAGCGAACTCCAGGCCCAGCTCGGCGAGCGCCGCGTGCGCGCCGCCGTCGTCGCCGCCGGTGAGCGGCGCCACGTCTTCTTCGAGGGCCGTTCCTGGCCGCTGGCGCTCGCCAACCCGCTGCAGGCGGGGGTGGGCAGCAACGAGGCCGAGGGCAGCCTGCGCGCGCCGATGCCGGGCAAGGTGATCGCGCTCGCGGTCGCCGCGGGCGCGCTCGTCGACAAGGGCGCCGCGCTGCTCGTGATGGAGGCGATGAAGATGGAGCACACCATCGCCGCTCCCTGCCGCGGGCGCGTCAAGTCGTTCCACTTCGAGCCCGGCGACCAGGTCGGCGACGGCGCCGATCTGCTGGCATTCGAACCCGAGGGCTGAAACCGGACCGAGCGAGTCCCTGCGGACTCGCGAGTGCGGGTCGAAGGCCCGGACCCTCCGTGGTCCGGGCTGAAACCGGACCGAGCGAGTCCCTGCGGACTCGCGAGTGCGGGTCGAAGGCCCGGACCCGGCGCGGTCGGGGTCGAGGCTCAGCGCACGCGCTTGACCTTGGGCGAACGGTTCGAGCCCGGGATCTCGAGGTAGAAGGCGCCGAGCGCACCGCGGCGTATCGAGACCTTGCCATCGCGCATCGATCGCGTCACGCCCTCGCTGCCGTCGATGACCTGCCAGACCTGGCCATTGCTCATGGCGATGCGATCGCCGGCGCGCCAGCCGTTGAATTCGCCCGCGATCGTCAACTCGACGGCGTCGGCCGCGGCCGGTGCGGGCGGGGGTTGGAGTCCGAAACCGGCATCGGTGGCGGGCGCGGCCGGCGCCGGCGGCAGGGCCGCCGCGGGCCTCGAGGCGGCGGTGTCGGCCGGCGCAGCGGCCGGCTTTGCCGTGCCGATCGCGTCGTAGCAGGCCAGCCGCGGGCCCGGCTCGGCGATGCGGCGGCAGTTCGCCAGCGCATCGTCGGCCCGGGCGCCGCAGGCCGCCGTCAGGGCCAGCAGCGGCAGCGCAAGTCGGAGCAGGTGGTCGGCGTTCACGGGACGATCTTATCGGTCAAGAACAAGGCCGGCGCGCGGCCGGCCGGCCTATGGGTTGAAGCGGGCTGAAGCGGGCCGCGGCGGGCCGAGGCCCCGCCCGCCCGCCGGCCGGCGCTACTGCAGCGCCACCTCGACGCGTCGCGCCTCGGCCGGGTCGCCGCTGCCGGTGGTGGCCTCGGGCTTCTGGAGCTCGATCTTGTCGGCGGCCACGCCCGCGGCCGTGAGCGCGTCGCGCACCGCGAAGGCGCGCTGCTTGGCCAGTGCCGCGTTCTGCGTCGGGTCGCCGCTGGCATCGGTGTAGCCGCTGATGACGACCTTCTTGCCCGCCGCCACGCCCTTGACGATGTCGGCCAGCGCCGCGCCGGCGCCGTCGGCCAGCGCCGCATTGCCGGTGGCGAAGTAGAACTTCACGACGCCGTTGTCGATCTTGATGCTGGCGCCGTCGGCGGCGGCCAGCGGGGCCGGCGCGGCCGGTGCCGAGGCCACGGGCGCCGGCTCGGCGGCCGCGGGCGCGGCGGTCATCGCACCCGGCAGCAGCGGCACGATGAGCAGCGCGACGATGTTGATGATCTTGATGAGCGGGTTCACGGCCGGCCCGGCGGTGTCCTTGTAGGGGTCGCCGACGGTGTCGCCGGTGACGGCGGCCTTGTGCGCCTCGCTGCCCTTGCCGCCGTGGTGGCCGTCCTCGATGTACTTCTTGGCGTTGTCCCAGGCACCGCCGCCGGTGCACATCGAGATCGCGACGAACAGGCCGGTGACGATGGTGCCCATCAGCAGGCCGCCGAGCGCGGCCGGTCCGAGCAGCAGGCCGACCAGGATCGGCACGACCACGGGCAGCAGGCTGGGGACGACCATCTCCTTGATCGCCGCCGTGGTCAGCATGTCGACCGCGGTGCCGTACTCGGGCTTGGCCTTGCCTTCCATGATGCCCTTGATGTCGCGGAACTGGCGCCGCACTTCGACCACCACCGCGCCGGCGGCGCGGCCGACCGCTTCCATCGCCATCGCGCCGAAGAGGTAGGGGATGAGGCCGCCGATGAACAGGCCGACGATGACCTTCGGGTCGCTCAGGTCGAAATGGATGCTGATGCCGCGGCCCTCGAGCGAATGGGTGTAGTCGGCGAACAGCACGAGCGCGGCGAGGCCGGCCGAGCCGATCGCGTAGCCCTTGGTGACGGCCTTGGTCGTGTTGCCGACGGCGTCCAGCGGGTCGGTGATGTCGCGCACCGAGGCCGGCAGTTCACTCATCTCGGCGATGCCGCCGGCGTTGTCGGTGATCGGGCCGTAGGCGTCGAGGGCGACGACGATGCCGGCCATGCTCAGCATCGAGGTCGCGGCGATGGCGATGCCGTAGAGGCCGCCGAGGGAGTAGGCGGCCATGATCGCGATGCACACGCACAGCACCGGCCCGGCGGTCGACTTCATCGAGACGCCGAGGCCGGCGATGATGTTGGTGCCGTGGCCGGTGGTCGAGGCCTGGGCGATGTGCTGCACCGGGCTGTACTGGGTGCCGGTGTAGTACTCGGTGATCCAGACCAGCGCCGCGGTCAGCACGAGGCCGACGGCGCAGGCGCCGAACAGCGACAGCGGCGAGATCGTCGCGCCCGACTTCAGCGTCAGCGCCTCGGGGAAGAGCATCGTGGTGACGAAGTAGAAGGCGATCAGCGACAGCACGCCGGCCACCGCCAGGCCCTTGTACAGGGCCGGCATCACGTTCTTCATGCCCGGCGAGGCCTTGACGAAGTAGCAGCCGATGATGGACGCGATGATCGACACGCCGCCCAGCAGCAGCGGGTAGACGACGGCGTGGACGGTGGCGCCGGTGACCATCAGCGAGCCCAGGGCCATGGTCGCGATCAGCGTCACGGCGTAGGTCTCGAAAAGGTCGGCGGCCATGCCGGCGCAGTCGCCGACGTTGTCGCCGACGTTGTCGGCGATCACCGCCGGGTTGCGCGGGTCGTCCTCGGGGATGCCGGCCTCGACCTTGCCCACCAGGTCGGCGCCGACGTCGGCGCCCTTGGTGAAGATGCCGCCGCCCAGGCGCGCGAAGATCGAGATCAGCGACGAACCGAAGGCGAAGCCCAGCAGCGGCTTGAGCGTCGCGGGGTCGACGTTCGTGCCGCCCGTGAGCAGCAGGAAGAACAGGCCCACGCCGAGCAGGCCGAGACCGACGACGAGCATGCCGGTGATGGCGCCGCCCTTGAACGCGACATCGAGCGCCGGGCCGATGCCCTTGGTGGCCGCCTGGGCGGTGCGCACGTTGGCGCGCACCGAGACGTTCATGCCGATGAAGCCGCAGGCACCCGAGAGCACCGCGCCGAGGACGAAGCCGCCGGCCGTCATGCCGCTGAGGAAGACGGCGATGAGGATCGCGAGCACGACGCCGACGATGGCGATGGTGCGGTACTGGCGCGCCAGGTAGGCGGCCGCGCCCTGCTGGATCGCCCCCGCGATTTCCTGCATGCGCGCGTTGCCGGCATCCTGGGCCAGGATCCAACTTCGCTGCACGAAGCCGTAGATCACCGCGGCCAAACCGCAGGCCAGCGCAAAGTACAGCGCCGTAGTCGTCGTCATGGAACAGCTCCTTGGTCTATCGTGGTTCTTTGATCGGCACGCCGCTGGACCGGCGCGGATCCTCCGGCGCATCTCAACGCGGGCGGATGCTAAGTGATCACCCTGACAGCCCGGCCTGGGGTTTGCGATCGGTCCGCGTCAGGGCCCGGCAAGATCGAACCCTAGAATGGACCGGATTTCTGACACCAGCAATACACCCGAGGTCCCCATGAGCCTGCACAACGTTACCCCGGGAGCCAAGGCGCCCGCCGAGTTCAACGTCATCATCGAGATCCCGATGAACGCCGACCCGATCAAGTACGAGGTCGACCACGAGACCGGTGCGCTGTTCGTCGACCGCTTCATGAGCACGGCGATGCATTACCCGTGCAACTACGGCTACATCCCGGAAACGCTGTCCGACGACGGCGACCCGGTCGACGTGCTCGTCATCACGCCGGTGCCGCTGATCCCCGGCGTCGTCGTCACCTGCCGCGCCCTGGGCCTGCTGAAGATGGAGGACGAGGCCGGCGGCGACAACAAGTTGCTCGCGGTGCCGATCGACAAGATCCTCTCGATCTACAGCCAGTGGAAGAACGCGGCCGACCTGAATCCGGCGCGCCTGAAGACGATCCAGCATTTCTTCGAGCATTACAAGGACCTCGAAGAAGGCAAGTGGGTGAAGATCCTGGGCTGGGAAGGCCCGGATTCGGCGCAGCGCGAGATCATCACCGGCATCGAGAGCTACAAGAAGGCGCACGCCTGAGGCGGCGCGCGGCGGCTGGCCGCCGCGCGGGACCGCAGCGTTGCGGCTAGGGCGGAGCGGACGGATCGGCGGCGGTCCGGGCCTTGAAGGGGCTGCGCTCGCGCAGCTCGTCGACATATTGCTCGACGCCGGCGCCCTCGCTGGCGAGGAAGTCGGCCACGGCATCGGCGAAGCGCGCATCGCGCAGCCAATGCGCCGAGGCCGTCGCCACCGGCAGCAGGCCGCGCGCCATCTTGTGCTCGCCCTGGGCGCCGCCCTCGAAACGGCGGTAGCCGCGCGCCAGGCACCAGGCCAGCGGCTGGTAGTAGCAGGCCTCGAAATGCAGGCAGGGCAGGGGCTCGACGCAGCCCCAGTAGCGGCCCCAGGCGACCCTGCGCCCGGGGTCGATCGCGATCAGCGAGGCGGCGATCGGCGCGCCGCCGCGATGCGCGACGAAGAGCAGCCAGTTCTCCGCCATCGTCGCCGCCATGCGGGCGAAGAAGTCGCGCGTCAGGTACGGCGTGCTGTGGTGCGCCTCGTAGGTCAAGCAATAGCAGCGGTGGAAGAAGTCCCACAGATCCTCGGTGATCGCCGCGCCCTCGTGCACGGTGAAGGTCACGCCCTGTTCGGCGACGCGGCGCCGCTCCTGCTGGATCTTCTTGCGCTTGTCGCGCTGCAGGCGCGCCAGCAGCGCGGCGAAATCCGGCGCCGGGTCCTGCTCGTCGCGCGTCCAGTGGAACTGCACGCCGCGCCGGATCATCCAGCCCGCGGCCTCGAGCGCGACGACATCGTCCGCGGCGGGGAACAGCACATGTGCCGACGAGAGCTTGGCGTTGCGCGCGAGATCGCCCACCACGGCGACGAGCCGCTCGCGCAGCGCGGCATCGCGCGCCAGCAGGCGCGAACCCGGCACCGGCGTGAACGGCACCGCGCCGAGCAGCTTGGGGTAGTAGCGCAGACCGTGGCGGCGGTAGGCGTCGGCCCAGGCCCAGTCGAACACGTATTCGCCGTAGCTGTGGCTCTTCAGGTACTGCGCCGTCGCCGCGACGAGCTCGCCGCCGCACTCGATGGTCACGAACTGCGGCGCCCAGCCGGTCTCGGGCACCGCGCTGCCCGATGCGTGCAGCGCATCGAGGTACTCGTGGCGCATGAACGGCGTCGGCGCCTGCTGGGTTTCGAGCAGCGCGTTCCAGGCCGCGGCGTCCACGGCCGAGGGCCGGTCGTGGACCCGGATGACATAATCGTTTTCGATGACTTTGATCTGTGACATTCAGGGCCCGGCAAGATGAAAGTGGCACTCGCGCAGATCAACGCGACGGTCGGCGACCTCGCCGGCAACGCCCGCCTCGTCGCCGCGGCGGCCCGGCAGGCGCACCGCGAGGGTGCGCATCTGGTGCTCGCCCCCGAACTGGCGCTGTGCGGCTACCCGCCCGAGGACCTGCTGCTGCGTCCGGCCTTCATGCAGGCCTGCGCCGAGACGCTGTCCGCGCTGGCGCAGGAGCTGGCCGATTGCACCGGGCTGCATCTCGTCGTCGGCCATCCGCATCAGTTCGGACCGCAGGGCGATATTAGGTCCAAGTCGATCGCGGTGCAGCAGCGATTCAATGCCGCCTCGGTGCTCGCCGGCGGCCGCGTCGTCGGCACCTATTGCAAGCGCGAGCTGCCGAACTACCAGGTCTTCGACGAGCGGCGCTATTTCGCCTCCGGACGCGACGCCGGCCAGGGTCCGCTGGTGTTCGAGGTCGAGGGCCTGCGCGTGGGCCTGCTGATCTGCGAGGACGCCTGGTTCGACGAGCCGGTGCAGGCGACCTGCGCCGCCGGCGCCGAGCTGCTGTGCGTGATCAACGCCTCGCCCTTCCACCTCGACAAGGGCGGCGAGCGCGAGGCGCTGATGGCCGAGCGCGCGCGCGGCTGCGGCCTGCCGCTGCTCTACGCCCACCTCGTCGGCGGCCAGGACGAGGTCGTCTTCGACGGCGCCTCGTTCGCGCTCGATGCCCGGGGCCGGGTGACGGCCAGGGCGCCGTCGTTCGAGCCGGACCTGCTGATGGTCGAGATCGGCGCCGACCGCGTGCCGCGCGGGCCGCTGGCGCCGCTGCCCGGGCTCGAGGCCCAGGCCTGGGCGGCGCTGGTCACCGGCGTGCGCGACTACCTGGGCAAGAACCGCTTCCCGGGCGCCATCATCGGCCTGTCGGGCGGCATCGATTCGGCGCTCGTGCTCGCCGTCGCCGTCGATGCGCTCGGCGCCGAGCGCGTGCGCGCGGTCATGATGCCCTCGCCCTACACGGCCGACATCTCGTGGCTGGACGCGCGCGAGATGGCGCTGCGCCTGGGCGTGCGCTACGACGAGGTCGCGATCGCCCCGATGTTCGACGCCTTCCGCGCCGCGCTCGCGCCTCAGTTCGCCGGCCTGGCCGAGGACACGACCGAGGAGAACCTGCAGGCGCGCATCCGCGGCACGCTGCTGATGGCACTGTCGAACAAGAGCGGCGCCATCGTGCTGACGACCGGCAACAAGAGCGAGATGGCGACCGGCTACTGCACGCTCTACGGCGACATGGCCGGCGGCTTCGCGGTCATCAAGGATGTCGCCAAGACGCTCGTCTACCGCCTCGCGGCCTGGAAGAACCGCCAGGCGACGCGGCGCGCCGACGGCAGCATCGGCCCGGTGATCCCCGAGCGCATCATCACGCGGCCGCCCTCGGCCGAGCTGCGCCCCGACCAGACCGACCAGGACAGCCTGCCGCCCTACGAGATCCTCGATGCGATCCTCGCGCGCTACATGGAGGAGGACCAGGGGATCGAGGAGATCGTCGCCGCCGGCTATGAGCGCGCCGATGTCGAGCGCGTGACGCGCTTGATCAAGATCAACGAATACAAGCGGCGGCAGTCGCCGGTGGGGATCCGGATCACGCACCGGGGCTTCGGTCGGGACTGGCGCTATCCCATCACGTCGGGGTTCCGTGCTTAAATATCCCTCAGCCTCACCCGTCCCCCGGAGCCCGCCATGAAGCAGATCACCGCCATCATCAAACCCTTCAAGCTCGAGGAAGTCCGCGAGGCGCTGGGCGAGGTCGGCGTGTCGGGGCTGACCGTCACCGAGGTCAAGGGCTTCGGGCGCCAGAAGGGCCATACCGAGCTCTATCGCGGCGCCGAGTACGTGGTCGACTTCCTGCCCAAGGTCAAGGTCGAGGTGGTGATCAAGGACGAGGATGTCGAGCGCTGCATCGAGGCCATCGTCAAGGCCGCCAAGACCGGCAAGATCGGCGACGGCAAGATCTTCGTCACCTCGGTCGAGCAGGTGGTGCGCATCCGCACCGGCGAGACCGACGCCGCCGCCGTCTGACCGGCGCGCTCAGACGCGCGAGAGATCCGCGGCGCCGCCGGCGCCGACCTGCGCCGCGAGCGCCAGCAGCAGCCGCTCGGGCTCGGTGTCGACGATCAGCCGGTCATGCTGCTCGGCGCCGAGGAAGCCTTCGGCCACGGTGTGGCGCATGAAGCGCAGCAGATCGGCGTAATAGCCCGCGACATCGAGCAGCGCCAGCGGCTTGGCGTGGTAGCCGAGCTGGCGCCAGGTCCAGACCTCGTAGAGTTCCTCGAGCGTGCCGATGCCGCCCGGCAGCGCGACGAAGGCGTCGGCGCGTTCGGCCATCAGGCGTTTGCGCCGGTGCATGTCGGGCACCACAAGCAGTTCGTCGAGCCCCGGGTGGCCGACCTCGCGCTGCTGCAGGGACTCGGGGATGACACCGACCACGCGGCCGCCGGCGGCCATCGTCGCGTCGGCGACCTCGCCCATCAGGCCCACCTTGCCGCCGCCGTAGACGAGCTGCCAGCCGCGCGACCCGATCGCGCGGCCGAGCGCGCGCGCGACCTCGGTGTAGACCGGCCGCGCGCCGTGGCGCGAGCCGCAGTAGACGCAGATGCTGACCCGGGCCGGATTCATCGGGGCGGGCGCCGTTCCGGCGCCAACACCAGGCGCGTGCCGCACAGCGCATCGTGCCAGTACTGGCGCTCCGGGTGCAGGCGCGCCAGCGCGGCATAGGCGAGCACGCCGACGAACAGCGTCGTGAAGCTCGGCCAGGGGGCATGGACGCCGGCCAGCCAGAGCCCGATCAGCGCGGGCGCGAACCACATCCAGGCCGCGAGGTAGCGGCAGAACGCGCGCGCCACCGACACGCGCTCGCCCGCGCGCGTGAGGAGGCGGATCTGCCAGGTCTGCATCGCCAGCGTCTGCCCCGAGCGCGACCAGAAGGTGACGAAGTACAGCGCCAGCACGATGAAAAGGAAGGCCTGCAGGCCATGCGTGCCCTTGAGCGCGTGGTGCTGCCGCGTCGTGGTGGCATAGATGAAGCCCGCGACCATCACCACGCCGAACAGCAGCACGCCCTCGTAGAGGAAGCAGGCGAGGCGGCGCGCCAGCGGCGGCACCGGCGGCTGTGGAGCGGTCGCCGTCACCGCAGCGACGGGGCCGCATTGGAGGCCGGATTCGAGATCGGGACGGCGGTCGCGCCCGAGGCCGGGCCTGCCGGGCGGTGCACCGGCACGGCGATGCGGCGCCGCGGCAGCAGGGTCACCGGATCGACGAAGTTGGCCGTGGCCTCGATGCGCGGCTGGCCGGCGACGCGCACCGGCGTGCGCGGCCGCGGCCGGTGCAGCGTCATCGTGGTCGTCGTCGCGCCGGGCTTGGCCTGGACGACGATGGGAGCGACGGGGCGGCTCGTGACCACCGGCGCGGCGTGGCGCACGGCGCCCGGGGCAACGCGGTGCGAACCCGCCGCTGCCGACTTCGTGAGCGGCTTGGCGCGCTGGGCCAGCGTCTTGCGTTCGGCGTCGGGCAGCGCCTGGTAGGCCTTCCATTTCGCCTGGCGCTCGTCGGCCGGCAAGCGGCGGGACTCCTGGTACTGCAGGCGCGCCCGGGTGCGCTCGGCCGGCGTCATGCGCGCCCATTCGGTCATGCGCGCCTGCACGCGCACGCGCTCGGCCGCCGGCATCTTCGGGAAGCGCGCCGCCACCTCGAGCCATTTCTGCTTGCGCCAGCCGACCATCGAGGGCCAATCGCGCTGCAGCGGCGCCAGCGCCTGCTGCTGCGCCGGCGTCAGCGTGGCCCAGTGCGGACCGGCCTCGGCGACGACATGGGGGGGCGGCGCCGCCGGCCTGGCCAACGGCGCCGCGATCGCGCCGGCGGCGACGAGCAGGGCGGCCAGGCAGGCGAGCGCGCAGCGGGTCAGGCGCGTTCGGGTCACGGTTTGGGTGCGGTGCGCAGGTACTCGGCGAAGCCGGGGTCGGTGTAGGCGGCCGGCGGCAGGCTGTCGGCCAGCAGCTGGGAATCGAACTCCGCCGCCGCCACCACCTGCTCCTTCACCGCCTGGTGTTCGATCGCGTAGAGGCCGACGACGAGCAAGGCCAGCGGCAGCACCGAGGCCAGGCGCTGCCACAGCGGCCAGACCGCATCGAAGCCGCCGAAGCCGCGCCCGAGGGTCGCGGCACCCGAGGCGCCGACGCCGACGACGGCGCTGGCGGTGCGGGCCTGGCCGGCGGCCTGCGGCGTG
>JAGWVB010000043.1 GCA_018971105.1 Burkholderiales bacterium | reverse complement strand
CGGCCTCCTGCTTGAACTCGAGCGTGTAGCGCGCCCTCGTCGATGTCGTCTTTGCCTTCGTCATTTCCGTTCTCCTTGCTTGCATTGAACCACTCAGCAAGGGATACGTTTTTCGGGGGCAAGGTCATAGCGCTCGCGGATGTCGGCCCGAGAGGTCCCCATGAACAGACGTTCGGCAGGATTGGCACCGGCCGGCGCCACCGGATGGCGGGTGCCACCGTACTTCACCAGCACCGTGCCGTTCAGGTCGCTCTGGGTCGTGAATTCAGCGCCGCGAAAGATCGCTTTGGCCGGATGCTGGGTTCCTTGCGATACCACGACGGCGCTGGCGCCGTCGCCGTGCGCCCAGAGCCCCATGCTGGCCACGGAGCCGTGGTCGACGGTGTAGGACCAGCGTTCTGCGGTGACGATGGCCGCCACCCCGCCGCCATGGCTTGCCAGCCAGCCCTGCGCGATGTCCAGCGCTGACAGCGCTCCGAGGCAGCCTATGGTCATGTCCAGGCCCAGGCAGGTGCCGGGAGCACCGCAGGTCTGCATGATTTCCATGGCCACCGAGTAGGACGGCAGATGGTCGCGTGATATGCCGGCGAACAGCAGCAGCCGAAGTTCAGCTGGCGCCACCCCGGCGTCGGCGAGGGCGGCCTCGAGTGCGGTGGCGCCCATCGTGCTGGGGTGATCGTTCTCCAGGGCATGACAGACCCTGGGCCAGCCGACGTAGAGACTGACGTCGGCGCCTGCAGCGGCGGCCACCTCGCATACCGCGTGGGCAGGCGGCAAATAGATGCCGGTTCCAAGAATCGACAGGGTCACATCCATGCTCAAGGCGCCTCATCCTTCAACAGACGCTCCACACCGTCGGCGATCTGGGTCGCGCGGTGTCGAAGTACGTCGTCCGGGACCATCTGGGTCGGATGGTCGATCACGATGGCCGGCAAGGGTCTGTCCGCCGGCTGATAGGCCATGCACCGGCTGACCTGGTCCCCGAAGGGCCGGGTCAAGACAGCGAATCCGGCGACGCCGGCCCGCTGCAACAAGATCGAGTCAAGCGAACTGCCCGACGAACAACTCCCTCAGTCGGAGATGCCGCACAGAACGAGTCCGGGCTCCTGAGACAAGGAGGCCAGCAGCGCGGCCGGCATGGGCATGCTGGCGTCGTTCTTCTGCAGGATCTCCTCCCGGACTTCGATGCCGCGCTGCCGCAGGATCTGCCGGGCAAACTGCATGATGGCCATCGAGTTGGGCTTCTTGTGGTCCAGGAACGTGACACGGGGCACCCTGGGTTTGAGCGTGATCCGGATGGGATCCAGCTCCGGCCGGGGAATGGGGTTCACCAGGACCTCGCATGCGACCTCGCCGCAGCTCATCAGTTGCTGGGCGGGGACCAGGTCTTTCTTGGAATGGCTCATTTTTCAGCTCCGTAAAAGCGCTTCGATTCAGATGCCTTCGATCTGCCTGCAAACCACGGTCTGGCTGCCAGCCCAACGCGGAATGACGGCGGAGAATCGGCCGCCGGCGGCACCACATTCAATGAAGGTCAGTTGGTCCGGTGTCTTCAGCGGCGTGCGCATCGCGCCCATCTCCACTTCCGCGTACTCCAGGGGTGGAATGGCAATCCGCCCCACCTTCACCAGGTCATCCGTCTGTCGCCGGGCGTTCCAGTGGATGTATTCACGCGCTTGTTCGCGCGTGAATTCCGGCTTCACCAATGCCATGTGGTCCGGCGGAATGACCACCACATACCCCGAAGATCGGTAATACCAGGCGGTCTGCCCAAAATGCATCATGCAGTCGCCGATGGTGTCCAGAATCGCGGCCCCGGTCCGGGCATAGTGGTTGTTGCAGGAGTTCGGTCCCTCGCTGGACATGATGGATACGGCGGAGACATCGGCCGGCAGTCCGAACTGGGTGTGGTACGGCCCCCAGGCCGTTTCGGGATGTTCTGCGATGCAGAAAGACAAGCGGCCGGGGTGGCCCACGGTGCCGTGGGACTGCAGCACACCACCGCCCTTGCCGCAGAACAGGCGCAACATCTGGGCAAAGCGTCCGACAGTGGCGTTGATCCGGCTGTTGGCACCCAGGGCGTTGGCCTCGTGCTCGAAGGCGAGCGACGCCACGACCGGGCCGCTGACGATCACCAGCACGCTGGCCCCGCCCGTGGTCACTTCCACTCCGCTGACGTTGAACCGGGGATCCAGAATCGCCAGTGCCAGCGCCCTCAGCACCGGCGCATATTCGCGTCTGCAGCCGGCCATGACGGCAGTGGCGGCCACCTGCTCGGCCCTGACCTTGATGCTCTGGTCGGGAATTTGACCCACCACCTCGCTGGCGTGCCAGCCCAGGGCTTCCAGCATGGGATCCACCAGGGACCCATAGGGCGGTATCACGGGCAGCCCGTCGGACCAGCCACTGTCCATGCACTTCTCGATGTCATCCAGTACGCCGTGGCTCACGGTTGCTCCTCCATGGGCCGGCCCGTACAAAACGGACAAGATGGCTTGCGGTAGTTCGAATGACTGATGGCGAAAGAGGTAGGAGTCGAACCCACCAAGCCCCTCATCGGCGCTTCTCTGGTTTTGAAGACCAGGTGCCCCACCGGGGACATCGCTCTTCCTTCTTTGATCACGTCAGAATCCTCTTGATCGCTGCAGCGTCGCGGATCCGGCGCGTGCCGCCCTGGCGTTGAGTGAATTGAATGCGGTCGAAGAATTCCAGGATCTCGATCGTCAGGTCGCGCCCAAGATTCAGGTGTGTCTTGACTTCGATCACCGTGAAGAAGTCCTGTCGAGCGGCGAGCAGGCCGATCTCGGCGGCCAGGCCTCGCAGCACTTCCGGCAGGGCCACCCGCTTCGGACTGATCTGGCGCAGGTTGCCGGACTGCAGCGCCAAGGCGATGACGGTCGTTTGCACGTTTGGGCCCAGTTGCAGTTCCCGCTCGATTTCCGACAACAAGGGAATGCGAAAACCGCCCCGGGTCAGAAAGACCTGCAGACGCTCCCAGGCCGCTTGTATCGCCGGAGATGTGGCGGGACGATGGTCAGCACACCGGACTCGCCCGCCGGCCAGATGCAGGCGCTTCTCCTGCACCAAGGCGTCCAAAGCCACAGCAGCCATGTTGGGCGCGCAATCGCCTCCGATGCCGTTGCAGGCTCGCAGCAGCTCGGTGTGGGGCATGCCCGTGTCCATCGGGTGCTGTGCATGCCAGTCGACCACCTGACGATACAGGCGCTCCCGTTGGGTAATCCAGTCGTCCTGGTTCAGCAGCCAATCGCCCGCATCCTGCCGCACTCGTACCCGACCCAGCAGCAATGGCGATTCCAGCACCTCGTCGATCTCGACGTCCTGCAGGTTCAACGCCGCCCCGAACTCACGCAAGTTCACTGGCGGCAAGCCTGGTTGGGAGCAGTGACAGAGGATTTCCGCCGGCTCGCTTCGATTCAGGGCCCGCAGCCGACCCAGGCGCGAAGCCTGGCGTTTGTGCCACTGAGGGGCGTGCGGGCTCAACACCGTCCCACCGCCGAGCACCACGCTTTCGCTGTCGTCCTGGATCAGAAAGCGATCGCCCCAGCAAACCTGCAGGGGCTCCTTGAGCAGGAACTGCACCAGGCGTTCCGGGCCGCCCACCGATCGGCATCTTTCAGACGACGGCGTCTGTGGTTCAAGAAAATACACCTTGGCCGCCAGGCGTCGCGCCCCGAGATACAGCTTGACCGGCTGGAGCTGCTTCAAGGGGAAAGGCAAGTCGTCGAGCAGACGCAAACGAGCATCGAGACGCAGGCTCGGTGCCACGCAACGGGGATCGGCCAGCATGTCGCCCCGCTGAATCTCTTCCCGATCCACATCGCCCACCAGATTCAGGGCGCAACGCTGTCCGGCCTGCCCCGTGCTGGCGGCCTCGTCCTGGACATGCAGGCCCCGCACCCGCACCTTGATGCCTTCGATACCTGCCTTGGCCGCGTGCAGGCGCAAGGTGTCGCCCACGGCCACCCTGCCGGCCATGGCCGTTCCGGTCACGATCAGCCCCGCGCCCTTGAGCACGAAGGCCCGGTCGATGGAGAGGCGGAAATGACCGCGCACCGCTGCCGCCCGATGCGCTGCGGCTCGAGCCTCCAGTTCGCCGGTCAGTGCCGCGATGCCGGAGCCGGACAGGCTGGACACCAGAAACACCGGCGCGGCGGGCAGCAGGCCGCCCAGCGTCGCTGCCAGGGCGCGCACCTGTTCGGGCGCGACCCGATCCGTCTTGGTGATGACGGCCAGGATGTCCTGCACGCCGAGCAGATCCATCACACGCGCATGTTCCAGGGTCTGGGGCATGACACCCTCGCCGGCATCCACCACCAGCATGGCCAGATCGACGCCGCGAACACCGGAAATCATCGTATTGATGAAGCGACGGTGGCCTGGCACATCCACGAAGCCGACTGAATTCCCGGCTGCCGTCTTGCGGTAGGCCCAACCCAGTGCAATGGTCATGCCCCGGCGCTGTTCTTCCTCCAGCCGATCCGTGTTCACGCCGGTCAGCTGCTTGACGAGGGAGGTCTTGCCATGATCCACATGGCCGGCCGTCGCGACCATCATGCCCGCAGGGCCGTGCGCGGAAGGAGCCGCCGATTTCCGCCGGTTCCCCTCGGGAGGCGGAGGCTTCGTCCCCCGAAGTTCGAGCAGCGGGTCGGCCGTGCAGAGTTCATGTCGGGCGATGGGCGATTGCAAGGAAACGGGCGGCCATCGTCGGCGTTCGACGGAGCCGTGCAATCGCTCAAACGGACGATGCGCCTGGTCTTCTCATGCGACGACTCAACGGCTGCCGGAACCGGCCTTCAGTTCGTCCTTCGGAGTCTCCTGTGAGTCGAGCACCAGCACGGCATCCAAGGTCGTGCCCGCGGGCGCCGCCGGGACGGCGGTGAAAGGGTGATCGGCCCACAACATCAGAACGGCATCGGAGTCGAAACACTTCACGCGGTGGCCCGGGACCACTTCGTCGAGCACGACGCGAGCGGCACCCAGGCGCTCTCCCAGCCCTTTGCCCCAGGCGGCGACGGCTTCGAAGAAGCCCTCCGGTTCCGCGCCGGCGGCATTGCCGACGAAAAGGGCGACCTTGCGCGTGCCGCGCGGATCGACGTCGCGGGGCAGACCGCAGACCAGTCGCTCCCGGGCTGCGAAGCCCTCGGGCCGTGGCGGCGCGTTCATGAATCGCTGCTCATCCTCGTCGAACACGCGGGCAACGTCGCCAGTCAGCAGGCCCAGCGCCTTCCCCCGGTCCACGAAGGTTTCCACATAGACGTCGAACGGCAGGTCCGCCGGCCGGGATGACACCAGATGGTTGCGGACATACTTGTCGAACGGGAAATGGCGAGCGGCCAGCGGAGCGTGGACCTGCTCGTAGTAATTCGCGAATGCTGCGCGGGTGGTGCCTGCCTTGCGCTGTATCAGTGTCACGAACTTGATGATCATCCCCGCCGTCGCGGATCCCGGGCGCAGGCCGGGGCAGCCGCTGTTCAGTTGAACCGATAGCGCACCGGCAGGTTCTTCAGCCCGCCAATGAAATTGCTCTGCGCCGGTCGCGCCTCGCCCGCCAGTTCGATATGGTCCAGCCTGGCCAGCAATTGCTTGAAGAGCGCGCGGATCTCGGTCAATGCCAACAGGCGTCCGAGGCAGAAGTGATTGCCGATGCCGAAAGCCAGGTGGCGCCCTGACGCGCGCTCGAGGTCGAAGCGGAAGGGATCGGCGAAGACCTCCTCGTCGCGGTTGGCCGACAGATAGAACAGACACAGGCCGTCGCCGGCGCGTATCTTCTGTCCGCCGAGCTCGTAGTCGGTGGTCGCGGTGCGCATCATGTGGCGTATCGGCGTCACCCAGCGCACGACCTCGTCGGCACCGGTGCTGTCCCAGACGGCCGGCTGCTCGCGCGCCTTGCGCATCTGATCGGGGTTCTGGAGCAGCGCCAGCAGACCGCCGGCCATCGCCGATGCCGTCGTCTCGTGCCCCGCTGTCGTCGCGATCAGCAAATAGGACAGCGTTTCGAGCATCGCCATCGGCGCACCGTCGACGAGACCATTGGCGATCACGCTGGCGAGGTCCTCGGTCGGTTCGCGACGGCGCTGCTCGACGAGCCGCGTCAGGTAGCCCATCAATTCGTGGAAGACAGTGACGCCGTAGTCGCCGGCACCGTCCTGCATGTCGGGATCGCTGGCACCGAACAACTGCTGCGTGCAGCGCAGCACGAAGGCGCTGTCCTCCTCGGGCAGACCGAGGATGGTCATGATCACGCTCAGCGGTACGTGCTTGGCGATGTCGACGGCGAAATCGCATTCCCCGCCCAACGCCTGCATGCGGTCGATCCAATGTGTGCAGATCGCCTCGACGCGGCCCTGGAAGCGGGCGACTCCTGGGCCCAGGAACCATTGCTGCGTCACGCCGCGGTACTTGCGATGGTCGGGCTCGTCCATGTCGATGATGGTGCGCACGGCGGCCGTACGCTTGCCCATCATCGCGATCGTGCGGTCCTCGACCTCGCGCGGAATCAGGTTCTGGCGCGGCTCGTTGATGAAGGTCGAATATTGGCGCTCGACCTCGGCGATCAGGCCATGGCGCGTGACGGCCCAGAAAGGGCGATAGGGTTCCTGCTCGACCCAGGCCACCGGCGCATCGCGGCGGTAGACCGCCATCCGTTCGTGCAACAGGTCCGGCTGGGCGTAGAGCGCGGGGCTGACGATGTCGGGGGGGCTGATGGCCATCGGATGGGTCTCCTGTCGTCGAAGGCTGAATTCGGCAGGCATGCTGACGAGGCCGCGTCGGCCGAACATCGTCCGACAGGACTAAACGCCGCGGCGAGCCTCCGACCCCCGGGACTCAGAACTGCGTCGGTCGCGCCAGCGCGTCGACGCCGCCATCGACGAAGAACTGGGCGCCGTGGATGAAGCCGGCCTGCGGCCCCATCAGATAGGCGATCATCGATGCGATCTCTTCGGGCCGCGCGCGGCGCGGGATCGGCGCGACGAAGTTCTCGATCGCCTTGCCGTAGCGCGGGTCCGCCAGTCCCGCCTGCAGCAGCGGCGTCTCGACGGCACCCGGCGCGACGGTGTTCAGTCGCACGCCGGCAGCACCCCAGGCGACGGCGCGGCGCCGCACGGCCACCGTGAGCGCGTTCTTCGATGCGGCGTAGGCGAGCTGGCCGCCCTTGTCGCCGGCGCCGTTGCAGATCGCCGCCACGGCCGCCTCGTCGCCGGTCTCGCAGGCGGCGGCGATCGGGTTGCGGTCCCAGGGCAGCTGCGACGAGGCGACCGACGAGACCACGACCGCGGCCGGCGCGTGGCCGCGCGCGAGCGCCGGCAGCAGCGCGTCGAGCAGCGTGACGGCGCCAAAGTAGTTCACCGCCGCCACCTTGGACGCGGGCTCCACCTGCGGCCCCAGTCCCGCGCACAGCACGAGTCCGTCGAGCGTGCCGCCGCAGCGCTCGAGCACCGCCTGCACCGCATCGGCGCGGCCGGCGGGCGTCGCGAGATCGGCCTGGACGTCGGCATTGCGGATGTCGATGCCGATGATGGCGTGGCCCTGCGCCGCCAGCGCCTGCGCCGCGGCCGCGCCGATGCCCGATGCCGAGCCGGTGATTGCGATCGTCGTCATGATGTCCAGTGTCCTCGATTCGATTCCTGTGCGGCCCAATGTCGCGCCGCATCGAGCGCCGGACGACCCGCAAACGGACGATGCCGCGCGAGCGGGTCGGCCCCGAGAATCGGCGCCATGAGCGACAACCCCTACGCGAAGCTGCTCGAGCCCGGCCGCATCGGCGGCCTCGGCCTGCGAAACCGCATCGTGATGGCTCCGATGGGGTCGAACTTCGCCGAAAGCGATGGCCATTGCGGCGAGCGCATCCAGGCCTATTACGAGGCGCGGGCCCGCGGCGGCGCCGGCCTGCTGACGATGGGCGTCTGCGCCGTCGCCTTTCCGGCCGGCACCGCGGAGCCTTTCCAGGTCGGCGTCTCGCGCGACGATTTCATCCCCGGCCTGGCCGCGCTCGCACAGCGCGTCCATGCCCAGGGCGCGAAGATCGCGATGCAGTTGCAGCACGCGGGCAAGACCGCGACGCGCGACCTCGCCGCCGGGCGCGAGCTCTGGGTGCCGTCGATCCCGCAGCGCAGCGCAACCGACATGCTGGAGGCGCTGACCGACGAGGAGATGGCGAACTTCGTCGGCGGCCTGGGCAAGACGCGGCCGCGGTTGCGCGTGATGGACCGCGCCGACATCGCGCAGATGGTCGAGTATTTCGCCGCCGCGGCGGCGCGCGCGCAGGCCGCCGGCTTCGACGGCGTCGAGCTGCACGCGGCGCATACCTACATCTTGGCCGGCTTCCTCTCGCCGTACCACAACCGTCGCGACGACGAATACGGCGGGCCGCTCGAGAACCGGGCGCGGCTGCTGCTGGAGACGCTGGCAGCGGTGAAGTCGCGCTGCGGCGCCGACTTCCCGGTCTGGGTGCGCCTGGACGGGGAGGAGCTGCGCACGGCAGGCGGCATCACGCCGGCCGACGCGGCCGCCACCGCCCGGCTGTGCGAGGCCGCGGGCGCCGACGCGATCAGCGTCTCGGCCTACGCGACGATCACCACCGGCACCGCCTTCACCGAGGCGCCGCTGGTGCACCGGCCGCGCGGCTTCGTCGCCTACGCCGAGACGGTGCGCAGCGGCCTCGGCATCCCGGTGATCGCCGCCGGCCGCATCGAACCCGAGGCCGCCGCCGCCGACATCGCCGCCGGCCGTTACGACTTCGTGGCCCTCGCGCGCAAGCTGCTCGCCGACCCCGAGATCCCCATCAAGCTGGCGGCCAACCGGCCGCAGGACATCCGGCCCTGCATCTACTGCTATGCCTGCGTGAGCCAGATCTTCATCAACGAGCGCGTCAAATGCGCCGTCAATGCGCTCACCGGCCACGAGTTCGAGGCTGCCATCGTCCCCGCCGGGGTGCCGCGCCATGTCGTCGTCGTCGGCGGCGGACCGGGCGGCATGGAGGCGGCGCGCGTGGCCGCGCTGCGCGGCCATCGCGTGACGCTGGTCGAGCGCAGCGACCGCCTCGGCGGCACCCTCTTCTTCGCCGCCCTCGCCTACGCCGAGAATGGCCGCCTGCTCGACCATCTCGTCGCGCAGGTGCGCTCGCTGCCGATCGAGATCCGGCTCGGCACCGCGGCGACACCCGAGGCCATCGCCGCGTTGCACCCCGATGCCGTCATCGTCGCCAGCGGCGCGCGTCGCGCCGCGCCACCGATCGCGGGCGCCGACCAGTCGCATGTCTGGAGCGGCGACGAATTGCGCCGCCTGATGACGGGCGACCGCGCCGACGAGATCGCGCGGGCCAAGCTCAACCTCGCCGAGCGCGCGCTCTTCAAGGCCGGCGGGCTGCTGCGCGTGACCGACAGCGGCCAGGCGCTGCAGAGCCTGTCGAAGCTGTGGATGCCGCTGGGCCGGCGCGTGGCGATCGTCGGCGGCGGACTCGTCGGGCTCGAGCTGGCCGAATTCCTGATCGAGCGCGGACGCGAGGTCACGGTGCTCGAACCCTCGGCTAAGCCGGGGCGCGAGCTCAGCATCGTGCGCCGCTGGCGCGTGCTCGAGGCGGTGCGCGCGCATGGCACGCTGCACGTCAACGCGCAGGTGTCGGCAATCGGCCGCGACGAGGTGCGCTGGCGCGATGCGTCCGGCACCGAGCAGCGCTGCGGCGCCGATTCGGTCGTGCTCGCGATCGGCGCCGAGGCCGACGACAGCGTCGCGCTTGCGCTCGAAGGCCGCGGCTGGCCGGTGCGGCGGGTCGGCGACTGCGCCGCGGTGCACTACATCGAAGGCGCGATGCACGAGGGGCACCGCGCCGGGCGCGAAGTCTGAACTGCGTCAGCCGAAATTCGGCGCCTCGACCCCGCCGTCGACGCCGAGCACCTTGCCGGTGATCCAACTGGACGCCGGCGCGCACAGGAAGAGCACGGCGGCGGCGATGTCGTCGGGCTGGCCCATGCGGGCCAGCGGCGTCGAGGCGACCATGCGCGCGCTGCGCTCGGGCGTCAGGAAAGGCGCCAGCGCGTCCGTCAGGATGGCACCCGGCTCGACGGCGTTGATGCGCAGGTGCGGCGCGTAGTCCTGCGCCAGATTGCGCGTCATCTGGTTCAACGCCGCCTTGGCCGCGCCGTAGACGCTGAAATGCTTCTGCGCGTAGCGCGCGGCGACCGACGAGATGTTGACGACGGCGCCGCCGCCAGCCGTGCGCATCCCCGGCGCCAGCTTCTGGATCAGCAGGAAGGCCGGCGTGACGTTCCACGCCAGCGCGGCGACGAGATCGGCGCCACGGGTCTGGCGCGGGTCGTTCGGTCCCGAGCCGCCGGCGTTGTTGACGAGCAGCGTCGCCGGTCCGAGTTCGGCGGCGCTGCGCTCGACGAGCCGGTCGAGTGCGGCGGCGTCGCCGACATCGCAGGCCACCGCGATCGCGCGGCGGCCGAGGGCACGGATCTCGGCCGCGACGGCGTCGAGATCGGCCTGCGTGCGTGCGGCCAGCGCCACATCGGCGCCGGCGCGCGCCAGCATCAGCGCGCAGGCGCGGCCGATGCCCTTGCCCGCCCCGGTGACGACGGCGACGCGACCGCTCAGCGAGAACAGCGCCGCGAGCTGCTCGGTCATGGCACGAGGGCCGCGCGCATCATGCCGTCGAGATGCGGCCCATACGGCGGCAGCATGCCCCATTCGCGGCGCGGATCATGGGCGCCGGCCTGGTAGACCGAACGCGCATGGCTGAATTCGAGAAAGCCTTCGTGGCCATGGTAATGCCCCATGCCCGAGGCGCCGACACCGCCGAACGGCGCGTCGTGCAGCGCGGCATGCATCAACACGTCGTTGATCGCGACGCCGCCCGACAGCGTATGGTCGAGCACCCAGGCCTGCTCGGCCGCGTCGCTGCCGAAGTAGTAGAGCGCGAGCGGGCGCGGCCCGGCGTTGATCGCCGCCACCGCGTCGGCAAGCTCGCGATAGCCGCGCACGACGATCGCCGGACCGAAGATCTCGTATTGCGAGATCACGCTGTCGGCCGGCGGATCGACGACGATGCGCAGCGGCATGCGGCGCTGCGCCCCACCCTCGGCGGTCGGCCAGGGGCCCGCCATCTTGATCTGCGCGCCGCGCTCGCCGGCGTCGGCGACATACGATTCGACGCGGGCGTAATGGCGCTCGTTGACGACCGGCACGAGGTCCGGGTTGTCGGCCAGCGTCGGCACCATCGCGCCGTAGATCTCCTGCAGCGCGGCGACGAAGGCATCGCGCTGCGCCAGCGGCACCCAGACGATGTCGGGCGAGACGCAGAGCTGGCCGCTGTTCTGGAACTTGCCGACGGCGATGCGCTCGGCCGCGTTGCGGATGTCGGCGCTCGGGCCGACGACGACCGGGCTCTTGCCGCCGAGTTCGAGCGTCACCGGCACGAGGTGCTCGGCCGCCGCGCGCATCACCTCGCGGCCGACCGAGGTCGACCCGGTGAAGACCAGATGGTCCCAGGGCTGGGCGCAGAAGGCGGCGGCAACCTCGGGGCCGCCGGTGACGACGGCGAGTTCGGCGGCGTCGAACAGCGTCGGCACCAGGCGCGCCAGCAGCGCCGCGGTGCGCGGGACGATCTCGCTGGGCTTGAGCACGGCGCGGTTGCCGGCCGCGAACACGCTGGCCAGCGGCGCCAGCAGCGTGAACAGCGGCGCGTTCCAGGTGCCGATGATGCCGACGACGCCCTTGGGCTGGTGCTTGACCCAGGCCTTGGCGCCGAACTGGTCGAACGGGGCCACGCTGGCCCGCGGCTCGTCGGCCAGCCACTCGTGCAGATGGTCGCGCGCGGCCTTCAGCGCGCCGATCGAGCCGAGCACGTCGTTCATCATCGAGAACAGCGCCGGGCGGCCACCGAAGTCCTCGCCCATCGCCGCGCAGAGCGCGTCGTTGTGTTCGATCAGCAGCGTGATGACGCGCTGGATGCGGTTCTTGCGCTGCTCGGCGTCGACCGGGCCGGCGGCGATGAACGCGGCGCGCTGCGCCTGGATGACGCGAAGGATGTCGGGGTTGGTGGTCATGGGCTGGAGTCTCCGGCGCGGGCGATAAGGGGGCGGTGCTGACGGACCATAAGGCCTGGCCGGACCTTATGCGGCCGCCGTCGGCGCTTCGTCGTCCAAAGGGACGATGCCGCCCCCCTTGCCGCTCGCGAGCATGGCCCATGACCTCGAGCACCCCGGCCCCCGTGGCCCTGATCACCGGCGCCAGCCGCGGCATCGGCGCCGCCACCGCGCTCGCCTTCGCGCGCGCCGGCTGGCGCATCGCGATCACCGCCCGCACCCGCGTCGAAGGCCAGACGCATCGGCATCAGTTGCGACGCCCCGACGGCCGCGCGCTCGCCGGGAGCCTGGAATCGACGGCCGAAGCCGTGCGTGGCGCCGGCGCCGAGGTCTGCGCGACGACGATGGACCTGATGGATCCGGCATCGCTGGACGCCGCGCTCGACGCGGTGCTCGCGCATTTCGGCCGCGTCGACCTGCTCGTCAACAACGCCGTCTATCAGGACCGCGAGTCGAACGCGCTGCTCGCCGACCTCGACGACGCGGCGCTGGCGCGCACGCTGCAGGGCAACGTCGTCGCGCCGCTGCGGCTGGTGCGCCGGCTGCTGCCGGTGCTGGTCGCGCAGGGCGGCGGCCTCATCGTCAACGTCGGCTCGGGTGCCGGCCAGGCCGACCCGCCGATGCCGGCCGACCAGGGCGCCTGGGGTTACGCCTACGGCGCGTCGAAGGCCGCGCTGGCGCGGCTGGCCGGCTGCATCAACGTCGAATACGGCGCGCGCGGCGTGCGCGCCTGCAGCGTCAATCCCGGCGTCGTCGGCACCGAGGCCGTGACGGCGACGCTGGGCGACGGCGGCGCGCTCGAGCGGCGCTACGGCGCGATGGCGCCGGCGTCGATCGCCGCCGCGCTGCTGTGGCTGGCGACGCATCCCGAGGCGCTGGCGGCGCTGGCGCGCCAGCCGCAGCTGATCGATCTGCAGGCGCTCGTGCGCCGCGAGGGACTTCAGGCCGACGCAACTGCCTGAGTGGCGTAGCGCCGCGCCCACGCGTAATCCGCCTTGCCGGCGGGGCTGCGCCGCACCTCGTCGGTGAGGTAGACGGCCCTGGGCACCTTGTAGCCCGAGAGATGGGCGCGGCAGACACGATCGAACTCGGCGGCGTCGAAGTCGCGGCCGGGGTCCATCTGGACCACCGCGGCGACGCGCTGGCCCCAGCGCTCGTCGGGCAGGCCGACGACGAGCACGTCGGCGACACCGGCGCAGCACCGCACCGCTTCCTCGACCTCCTCGGGAAACACCTTTTCGCCGCCGGTATTGATGCATTGCGAACCACGGCCGAGGACGATCAGGCCGCCGTCGGCGTCGATGCGGGCGCGGTCGCCGGTCAGCACCCAGAGGCGGCCGTCGATGCGCACGAAGGTCTCGGCGCTCGTGGCGGCATCGCCGTAGTAGCCGATCGGCGTGTAGCCGCTGCGCGCGAGCACGCCCTCGGCGCCCGGCGCATCGACGATGACACCGCCCTCGACGATCGCGAGGTCCGGCCGAGCCGGGATGTGGATCAGGCCTTCCGATCCGGCGAGCGCCTTCTGCCCGCCGCCGACGAGGCCGGCCTCCGACGAGCCCATGCCGTTGTTGATGGCGATCTGCGGCAGCAGCGCCTTGAGCCGCTGCTGCAGGTGGCGCGAGAGCACGGCGCCGCCGTTGCCGAAAACGCGCAGGCGCTGCAGGTTCCAGCGCCCGGGTTCGGCCTCGAGCGCCTGCACCAGCGGCTGCGCCATGGCGTCGCCGACGACCGAGAGGATGTCGACGCCGTCGCGCTCGACGAGGTCCCAGACATGGGCCGCGTCGAAGCGCGGCTGGTCGTTGACGACGACGCAATGGCCGGCGAGCAGGCTGATCAGCGTCGCCCACATCGCCGCACCATGCATCATCGGCGCGGCCGCGAAATAGGCCAGCGCCGGCCCCTGCGGGACGATTTCCGCGAGTTCCTCCGGGCGCTCGACGGGGCCGCGGCCGAAATAGATGCCGCCGCCGCCGAGAGCGGCCATGAACAGGCTCTTGTGCGGCCACATCACGCCCTTGGGCAGCCCGGTGGTGCCGCCGGTGCACAGGATGTAGAGGTCGTCGTCGGCACGTCCCGCGTCGTCCAGCGCGGGGCTGCCGCGCTCGAGCAGCGCCTCGTAGTCCTGCGCACCATCGACCGCGGCGCCGGCGCCGACGCACAGCCGCAATGCCGGGGCCTTCGCGCCACCCGCCAGCGCGAGCGCCTTGCCGACCTCGGCCGCGAATTCGGCGCCGAAGACGAGGCCGCGCAGATCGAGCGTGCGGTACAGGTGATCGAGCTCGGCCGCGACATAGCGGTAATTGATGTTGACCGGCGCCGCGCCGATCTTGCAGCAGGCGATGAAGCTCTCGAGGTAGGCGGCCGAGTTGTGGAGCTGGATGCCGACATGGTCGCCGCGCCGCACGCCTTGCGCGCGCAGCGCCGAGGCCAGCCGGGTCGCGCGGCGATCGAGTTCGCGAAAGCTCAGCCGCTGCGCGCCGCAGACGAAGGCGGTGCGATCGGGCACGACGCCGGCGACGATCTCGAAAAGGTCGGCGAGGTTGAAGGTTCGGCTCATCGCGGCATCGGCTGGTCGGTTCGGGACGATCGGAATGGTTTGCAGGCAGGCGCGGTGGCGACCCTGGCTGGCCGCGATATTCGGCGCGCGGCAGGTCGCGGCCATCGTCCGAACAGGGTATGCGCGCGGCGCCGCGGTTTCGAAGAATGTCCCGTCGCAGCATCAGGCGCGAGAGGACACTCCATGGCTACATCCAAAGACTACCGGCTCGGCGAATACACCTACCCCCGCGGTTGGTTCATGATCGCCGACGCGACCGAACTCGACACGCACAAGCCGCTGGCGGTGCGCTTCTTCGGCAAGGACTTCGCGCTGTACCGCGGCCGCGCCACCGGCAAGGTGGTGCTGCTCGATGCCTATTGCCCGCACATGAAGACGCATCTGGCGGCGCCCAACCGCACGAGCTACGTCATCATCGACGGCGGCGGCAGCAACGTCGAGGGCGACGGCATCCGCTGCCCCTACCATGCCTGGCGCTTCGGTCCCGACGGCCGCTGCGACGACATCCCCTATCACCAGGGCGCGATACCCGCCGCGGCCTGCGTCAAGAGCTGGACCGTCGTCGAGAGCCTGGGCGCGATCTGGGTCTGGCACGACCCCGAGGGCGGCGAGCCCGAATGGGCGCACCCGAGCCTGCCGCAATGGGACGACGCGGCGTGGGTGCGCGGGCCCTACGACCATCTCGGCACGCTGAACCAGCATCCGCAGGAGGTCGTCGACAACATCTGCGACTACGGCCACCTGAGCCCCATCCACGGCTCGACGGTCGAGCGCTTCGAGAACGAATTCGAAGGCCACACGGTGACGCAGCGCCAATGCGGCGGCCACCGCACGCTCGTCGGGCCCGACGGCGTGAGCGCGATCCTGCACACGATCACGACCTACCACGGCCCCGGCGTGCTGATCAGCTATCTGACCGGGATGTTCGAGACCATCCTGATGATCACGCACACGCCGGTCGACGACGGATCGCTCAAGGTCTGGCATTGGCTGCTCGTGAAGTCGCCCGGCGGCCATGCGGTGGCGACGAAAACCGACGCGATCACCGCGGCGCAATACCAGGATGCGAGCCGGCTCGCCTTCGCGCAGGACTTCGAGGTCTGGCAGCACAAGGAGCCCTGCCTGAACGGGCTCTTCTTGCCCAGCGACGGACCGTTCATGAAGGCGCGCATCTGGTACAAGCAGTTCTACAACCCGCGCAAGATGAGTCGCGAGTTCCAGGACCAATGCAACGGCGTCTACGTGCCGCGCGGGGCGACGCCTTACACGCTGCCGCAGCAGGCGGCCTGAGGTCGGCGATGCAGCCGGCCGTTCAAGGCCGGCTGTGCGTGACCTGCGTGAGGACGAAGACCGAGCGCGCGGCGTCGATGCGCGCGGCCAGCGCCGGCGCGAGCCCCACGCGCGGGTCGGCGCCGGCGAGCGCCCGGCCAGCCGCATCGACATCGTCGAACCACCATTCGGCGATCGCCGCGTAGTCGTAGCCGGGCGGCGGCGCCTCGCACACGGCGTTCCAGACCAGGCGCCGCGCACCGGGCCGGTCGAGCAGGTCCGGCCCGATCCCTTCCAGCCCCAGACCCGGCGCCGCACTGCGCAGGAAACCGAACAGGCAGCAGGCGCCGCGCGGCAGGTCGCGCAGCACGGTCTCCTCGCAGACGAGCGTGAATTCGCGGACATAGGTCGAGAACACGCGCGGCTCGTCGGGACGCATGATGGCCAGCGTCTCGGGGTCGCTCCAGATCGCGCTCGCGCAGTCGCGGTCGCGCAGCCGCAGCAGGTTCACGCCGTCGTAATCGGTGGTGGTGCCGGGCAGTGCCGGCGCGTCGAGCACGCGCGAGCACTGCGTCACCGACAGCACCTTGTCGCGCACGTTGGTGCAGCCCGCGCCGAGCGCCGAATGCTCGCGCCAGGCCTGCGGGAACTGCGCGGCCGTGAGCGCCGGATTGCGCCGCGCGAGGTAGATCATCTTCGCGCTCATCGAGGCGTCTCCTGGGCCGCGGCGGATGCTGCGGCCGATTCTCGACAGCGCCACGGCGCCGGCCATCGTCCGGCCGGACGATGCCGGGTCGATCACCGCTCCTAGACTCGGTCCATGACGAACCCCATCGATCCGACGCTGCTGATGCAGGGCTGCCCGCCGCCGCCCGAATACCGCGTCGACCTGCGCAACTGGCAGCAGTACCCGCAGAAGATCTGGTCGCACCAGCATGTCGACGAGCTGTTCGGCACGCGCACGATGCGGCGCGCCGGACCGGTGAGCGAACTGCCGGCGGCGCCGCGCGCGCTCGACCACCTGATCGTCGATGCAGCCGGCCACGCGCCGATGGACTGGCCGCAGATGCTGCGCACCACGCATACCGACGCGATGCTCGTGCTGCACCGCGGCCGCATCGTCGACGAGCGCTATTTCAACGGCATGACGCCCGCGAGGCGCCACCTGATGTTCTCGGCGACGAAGTCGATGGCCGGGCTGATGGCGCTGACGCTGGTCGAGGAGGGCCGGCTCGACGCCGATGCGCTCGTCGGCTCGCTGCTGCCCGAGCTCGCCGCCAGCGCCTGGGCCGGGGCGACGGTGCGCCAGGTCATGGACATGACCGACGGCGTCGAATTCAGCGAGGTTTACACCGACGAGACCTCGGACATCTTCAGCTATGTCGCCGCGGTCGGCTGGGTGCCGCAGATGCGCGACCCGGCCGAATCGAAGGGCATCCTGGCGATGCTGCCGACCCTGCAGCGCCTGCAGGACGAACCGCGCGGCAGCGCCTTCCGCTACCGCAGCCCGGCCACCGATGTCACGGCCTGGCTGGCGATGCGCGCCGCCGGCCTCTCGCTGACGCGCTGGCTCGAGGAGCGGCTGTGGAGCCGCCTGGGCATGGAGCAGGACGCCTACATGATGCTCGACCCGGCGGGCACCGAGGTCAGCTTCGCCGGCATGAACGCGACGCTGCGCGACCTCGGCCGGCTCGGCCAGCTGCTGCTGCAGCGCGGGCTGTGGCAGGGCGAGCGGCTGCTGCCGGCGTCGGTCGCCGACATCCTGGCGCGCGGCGGCGACCCGCGTGCCTTCCAATACGGCAACTTCCCGACGCGCGCCGGCTGGTGCTATCGCAGCCAATGGTGGGTGAACCCGAATGCACCGCGCTCCTACGCCGCCAGCGGCGCCTTCGGCCAGATGCTGTATGTCTTTCCCGATCACGAGCTCGTGATCGTCAAGTACGGCAGCCACCCGAACCCGGTCACGGCCGTCGTCGACCCGATCCACCAGCGCGCCTTCGCCGTCCTGATCGCTGAGCTCGAGCGTGGCTGACCTTCGCCTCGGCAAGCCGCGCCTGGCCTTGTTCGTGCTGACGCTGATCGCGACGGTGCAGTTCTTCGACCGCGCGCTGATGGTCGTCGTGATGGAGCCGATCAAGCGCGAGTTCACGCTCAGCGACGCCCAACTCGGGCTGCTCGCCGGCTTCAGCTACGCCGCCGCGTTCGCGCTCGCCGGGCTGCCGCTGGGCTGGCTCGCCGACCGGGCGAACCGGCGCAACCTGCTCGGCGTGCTGCTCGCGGCGTGGAGCGCGCTCGTGGCGCTGGCCGGCTCGGCAGGCAGCTACGGCGCGCTGGTGGCGACGCGCATCGGCATCGGCGCGATGGACGCCGGCGGCCAGCCCTGTTCGGTCTCGATGATCGCCGACCTCGCGCCGCGCGAGCGCCGCGCCGGCGCGGTCGCGGTGTTCTATGCCGGCGTGCCGCTCGGGATGCTGCTGGGCTTCATGGCCGGCGGCCTCATCGCAGGTCGCTGGGGCTGGCGCGCCGGTTTCTATTTCGCTGCCCTGCCCGGCGCCTTGCTGGCGCTGGCGCTGTTCCTGTTCGTGCGCGAACCGCGGCGCGGCGCGACCGAGACCGAGACCGAGACCGGGACCGAGACTGCAGCGCAGCCGGCCGACGCGGCGCTGGCCGCCGCGCCGCCGCCGCTGGCCGAGACGCTGCGCTTCATGGCCGGCCAGGCGTCACTCGTCGCGCTGATCGCCGCGTCGGTGCTCGTCACCGGGAGTTCGTCGGCGATGATGAGCTGGATCGGCTCGCTGCTCGTGCGCACGCATCACCTCAGCCTGCCCGTGGTCGGCGCGATGACGGCGCTGTGCATGGGCGGCTTCGGCGCCGTCGGCACCGTCGTCGCCGGCAGGCTCGCTGACCGGCTGGGCGCCGTCGACATGCGCTGGCAGCCGCGGCTGATGGCCGTCGCCGCGGCGCTGATCGCAGTCTTCGGCAGCGCCGTCTGTCTGCTCGATTGGGTGCCAGGCGTCGCCATCGCGCTCGCGCTCTTCGCTGCCTGCGTCGCCGGCCTCAACGGCCCGACCTACGCGCTGACGCAAAGCCTCGTGCGGCTGCGCATGCGCGGCATCTCGCTGGCGACGCTGGTGGTGCTGCTGAACCTGATCGGCGTCGGCGTCGGGCCGACGCTCGCGGGCTGGCTCAGCGATCTGTTCGCCGCCCGCTACGGCGCCGATTCGGTGCGCTGGGCGATGGTCTGCGTGCTCGCGCTGAACCTGCCGGCGGTGGCAATCTTCTGGCGCGCCGCCGCCGGCATCCGCGCCGACCTCGAACGCGCCGCCGCCGCACCCGCCATCGCCTGAGCCTCGGGTGCCGGCGCGGCGCTAGTGAGCGACGGCGGCGCGCTCATCGCGATGACGCGCCGATCAGGGCAGCCCCAGCTCGGGCCAAGGCCCTTGCACCCAGGTCTGGCAGTTGCCCCACCCCACGGCGCCGGTGCGGACATCGGTCGCTTCCACCAGCGCATCGCGGAACTGGTTCAGCCGCGCCGCGGCCGCCGGCGTGCAGCAATCGGCGACATGTTCGCCCTCGACAGCCAGCTCACCGCGCCACTGGCCGTGATGGCGGCCATCGAGCCCCATGTAGAGGCCGGCGCCGAGGTGGAATCCGGTGTCGCCGAGCACGCGCAGCCGCAGCAGCCGTTCGCTGCCGTCGGCCATCGTCAGCTCGACCTCGCCGCCGAGCAGGCGCCGGTTGACGGGGTCGAAGCGCAGCCGCGGCTCGATGCGGCGCAGCGGTTCGCGCCGGCAGTCGGCATGCTCGAATCCGCCCTGGCAGCGCTCGTGGCGCCAGCCCTCGCCGGCATACAGCAGGTAGTACTGGTGGAAGGCGTGATGGCCGCCGTCGGCGCGCTCGAAGAGCAACGGGTTCCAGACGGCGAGCACCTGCGGCGGCGCGGCGTCCATCGGGTCGGGCTGGACATCGAGCGGCGGCGCACCGACGCCGGGGCGCAGGCCCCAGGAATGGTCGCGCGTCATGACCCAGCGCTCGGGCGTGACCTCGATCCGCCGGCCCTCGACCTCGATCCAGCCGCGCGCGCGGCCGCTCTGGTGGTAGCGGATCTGGTCGGCGCGGCGGCGGTAGCCGGTGAGCGTGCGCCGGTCCTCGCGCTCCTCGACGGTGCAGGGCACCAGGCCTTCCAGCACGAGGTCGTAGGCGATGGGCTGGTGCGCATTGGGCTCGAGCACGACGCGCACCCGCTGCAAGGGCTCGATCACCTCGTAGCGCAGCGGGCCGACGTCGATGCCGTCGGGCGCTGCCGACAGCGCGCGGCTGGCACGCACCGTCCATTGCTCGCAGCCGCGCGAGACGCCGCCATAGCCGTCGACGACATTGCGATTCGCGTACTTGCCGAAACCGAAGCCGACCGCGAGCGAGCCGTCGCGCGCGAACACCGCGCCGCAGACCTTCTCGGTCCAGCCGAGGTCGGACTGCAGCACCGTCGCGTGGGTCTCGACGATCTGGTGGTTGAAGAACTCGTCGGCGTGGACGAGGGGGCCGATGCTGCCGCTCATCGCGCTGCGCTCCGGGGTTCAGAAACCATGGCGGTCTGCCAGTTGGCGCAGCAGCACCGCGCCGCCGTTGCGGAGGTCCATCTCGGCCTGCGGCGGCACGAGCCCGCGCTGCGTGAAGATCGTGCCGATGCGCGTCATCACGATCGCGAAGCGCCAGGCCGTGAACACCTCGTAGTAGTCGAGGTGGCGCGCGCTGTGGCCGCTGGCGCGTTCCCAATGCGCGACCGTCTCCTCGCGCGTCGGCAGCCCGGCCAGCCGCGGCACGCCGTAGCCGGTGGACATCGAGTCGTCGAGCGTCAGCCACCAGGCGAGGTCGTCGACGGGGCTCCCGAGCGCCGGTTCCTCCCAGTCGAGCGCGGCGACGACGGCACCGTCGCGGTAGACGCAGTTGCCGAGCTTGGCATCGCCCCATTGCAGCGCCACCGGCTCGTCGTCGGGCTGGTGCGCGTGCAGCCAGCGATACGCGTCGTGCAGCAATGGATAGGGCCGGCCCAGGCCCTCGGACCAGCGCAGATGCGCCAGGCACCGTTCGAGCTGATGCGCGAGCGGCGGGCGCCCGGCCGGCGGCAACAGGTCGGCAAAGCCGCGCGCGCGCCAGTCGATGCGCGCGACTGCCGCGATGGTGTCGATGCCGGCCAGCCAATGGCAACGCCGCTGCGCCGGATCGAGATCGTGCAGCCAGCCCTCGAGGTGGTAGAGCGGGTTCTCGTTGGGCACCTGGCCCTCGACCCGCGCCATGACGTAGAAGGGCGCGCCGAGCCAGCTCACGTCGGACTCGAAGCCGATCAGTTCGGGCACCGGCACGGCGCTGCCGGCCAGGCGCTGCAGGCAGTCGACCTGGCGCCGCAGGTCGCCCTTCGGGAAGACGCCGTCGCCGCCGCCGGCGATGCGCACGACTATGCCCTGCTCGCCCTCCACGCCACCCTCCGACGAGACCAATTCGCCGAGCAGCGTGACGTTCGAGAAGCCGCCCGCCGACGCGCGCAGCCGCCGCACCGCGACGGCGCCCCGCTGCGGCAGCCGCTGCGCGCACCAGTCGCCGAGCCGCGGCGCCAGCGCGTCGGCTTCTGCCATCGGCGCCGCATGCGCACGCTGGGTCATCGCAGCGCTCCCGCAGCCATCAGCGCGGCAGCTCGTTGAACGGCACGCCCTTGTCGGTGCGCGGCTCGCTCGCCAGCCCGAGCACGCGCTCGCCGACGTTGTTCTTGACGATCTCATCGGTGCCGCCAGCGATGCGCATGCCGGCTGCGCCCCACCACAGACGCTCGACGAGCTGCGCGCCCTCGCCCAGCTCGCTCGCCGCGAGCACGCCGCGCTGGCCGCGCAGGTCGATCGAGAAATAGGCGTAATCCTGCAGCGTGCGCGCGCCGACGATCTTCGCGACGCTGAGCTCGGGCCCGGGCTCGCGCCCCTTGCCGAGTTCGGTCAAGCCGCGGCATTGCAGCAGCCACAGCCCCTGCGCGGCGAGGTAGAGATCGGCCAGGCGCTCGCGCCAGCGGCCGTCGGCGAGCGCCGGCGCGCCGTCGAAGCGGGCGTCGCGCAGCGAGCGCGCCGCCGTGCGCCAGAGCTCGGGCGGCATCACGCCGCCGATCGACAGCCGCTCGTTCATCAGCGCCGTCAAGGTCACCTTCCAGCCCGCGCCGATGGCGCCGACGCGCTGCGCGTCAGGAACGTAGACATCCTCGAGGAAGACCTCGTTGAAATCGGATTCGCCGTTGGCCTGGCGGATCGGCCGCACCGTGACGCCGGGGCTCTTCATGTCGATGTAGAAGCTCGTCAGGCCCTCGTACTTCGGCCGCGCCGGGTCGGTGCGCGCCAGCACCATGCCGTAGTCGGCGAACTGCGCCAGCGTCGTCCAGACCTTCTGGCCGTTGAGCAGCCAGCCGTCGCGGCCGTCGCTGCAGCGCTCGGCGCGCAGACGCACCATGCCGAGGTCGCTGCCGGCGCCGGGCTCGCTCAGCAGCTGGCACCAGAGATGGCGGCCATGCAGCGCCGGTTCGACATGGCGCGCGCGCACCTCGGCGCCGGCATGGACGAAGAGCGAGGGGATGACCATGCCCAGGCTGACGGCGAAGGCGTGGGTCGGGACGTCATAGCGACCTTCCTCCTGGCGCCAGATGACCTCCTGGATCGGCGATCCGCCGCGGCCGCCGAATTCGACCGGCCAGGTGATGGCGCCGTAGCCTGCCGCCGCCTTGCGCGCCTGCCAGGCGCGCGCCGCGGCGACGCGCTGCGCGGCGTCGAGCTCGGAGCCGTAGCTCTGGTCGGGACGCGTCTTCAGCGTCGCGTTCGCGGCCAGCCAGGTGCGGCAGGCGGCGCGGAAGGCGGCCTCGTCGGCGCTGTCGTCGAAGTCCATCGCGCCGCCGCCGCAGTGTCGCGCCGACAGCGGCTCGCCGGCATCGTCGTCGATCCGCGCCTCGAGTTCGCGCACCAGGCGCTCGCGCCACAGGTGTTCGCTGCCCAGCATCACCGTGAGCTGGCGCGCGCGGCGGTAATGCAGCTGGGCGTCGACGTCCCAGGTGTAGCCCATGCCGCCGTGGACATGGATGCATTCCTGCGCCGCGAGGTTGTAGGCGCGGCTCGCGGCGACGCGTGCCGCCGCCGCAGCGGCGGCGAGCTCGGGCGCGCCGCCGGCGGCCTGCGCATCGGCATCGAGCGCCCAGGCGCCGTAATAGCAATGCACGCGGGCGATCTGGTTCGCCGTGTAGAGGTCGGCGAGCTTGTGCTTGATGCCCTGGTACGAGCCTATGGTGCGGCCGAAGGTCTTGCGCTCGCGCGCGTAGGCCGCCGCGAGTTCGAGCGCGGCGTCGGCGCCGCCGAGCTGCTCGAAGGCCAGCCCCACGGCCGCGCGGTCGCGCAGCCGCGCGAGCAGCGCGCGCGCGTCGGCGCCGCCGTCGAGGCGCTCGGCCGGTGTGGCG
>JAGWVB010000042.1 GCA_018971105.1 Burkholderiales bacterium | reverse complement strand
CGCGACCAGCTCGAGCGCTGGCAGCGCGGCGAGCTGAGCGACGAGCAGCTGCTGCCGCTGCGGCTGCAGAACGGCTGGTATATCCAGCGCCACGCGCCGATGGCGCGCATCGCCGTGCCCTACGGCGAGATCAGCAGCGCCCAGCTGCGCATGCTGGCCCGCATCGCGCGCGACTACGACCGGCCCACGCCCGAGCTGCTGGCCCATGCCCAGGCCCTGCAGGACCAGCTGCAGGCCGCGCAGCCCGGCCTGACGCTGGCCGCCCCGCCGCTGCGCTGGGGCTACGGCCACTTCACGACGCGCACCAACGTCCAGTTCAACTGGATCCCCATCACCCGGGCCGCCGACGTGATGGACCTGCTGGCGAGCGTGAACATGCACGGCATCCAGACCAGCGGCAACGACATCCGCAACATCACCTGCGAGGCCTACGACGGCATCGCGCCCGACGAGATCGTAGACACCCGGCCGTTCGCCGAGATCACGCGCCAGTGGAGCTCGCTGCACCCCGAGTTCTCGTTCCTGCCGCGCAAGTTCAAGATCGCCTACAACGGCAGCGCCGAGGACCGCGCCGCCACCGGCTGGTACGACATCGGCGTGCAGGCGCGGCGCGCCGACGACGGCGCCATCGGCTTCACCATCAAGGTCGGCGGGGGCATGGGCCGCACGCCCATCATCGGCGCGGTGGTGCGCGAGTTCCTGCCCTGGGACCAGCTGCTGAACTACATCGAGGCCATCGTGCGCGTCTACAACGGCTACGGCCGGCGCGACAACAAGTGGAAGGCCCGCATCAAGATCCTCGTCAAGGCCGAGGGCCAGAAGTTCATCGACGCGGTCGAGGCCGAGTACCGGGCCATCGTCGAGCAGGACGGCGCCCCGCACACGATCAGCCGGGCCGAGCTCGACCGCGTCAGCGCCAATTTCGTCGTGCCCGAGCTCAGGCCCGCCAACCTGCCCTCCAGCGTCAGGACCGACGGCCAGCTCTACCAGCGCTGGCTGCAGCGCAACGTGCGCGGCCACAAGCGGCCGGGGCTGGCCGCCGTGACGCTGTCGTTCAAGCGCGTGGGGTTCGCGCCCGGCGATGCCGACGCCGACACGATGGAGGCGCTGGCCCGGCTGGCCGAGCAGTTCAGCGCCGGCGAGGCGCGCCTGACGCACGAGCAGAACCTGCTGCTGCCCTGGGTGCATGAATGCGACCTGCCGGCACTGTACGAGGCGGCGCGCGCGCTCGGCCTGGCGCAGCCCAACATCGGCCTGCTGACCGACCTGATCGCCTGCCCCGGCGGCGACTTCTGCGCGCTCGCCAATGCCCGCTCGCTGCCCATCGCCGCGGCGCTGACCGAGCGCTACCAGGACCTGGACGAGGTGTTCGACCTCGGCCCCATCGACCTGCACATGAGCGGCTGCATCAACTCCTGCGGCCACCATCACAGCGGCCACATCGGCATCCTCGGCGTCGACAAGGACGGCAAGGAGTGGTACCAGGTCACGCTGGGCGGCGCCGACGGCTCCGAGCTCTCGGGCCCGGCCATCGGCGGCAAGGTCGTCGGCCCCTCGTTCTCGGCGGCCGAGGTGCCGGACGTGGTCGAGGCCATCCTCGACACGTTCCGCGCGCTGCGCCGGCCGGGCGAGCATTTCATCGACGCGCTGCGCCGCATCGGCCACGAACCGTTCAAGGCCGCCGCCAACGGCGCGCGCCACACCCAGGGCCGCCAGGAGGCCCGGGTCGAAGAAGACGCCCTCGCCTGAACGCCCCCCAAAGCCCGCATCCCGACCATGAAGATCATCGCCCACGCCGAAGCCGCCAACGACCCGCTCGGGCGCACCCTGAAGCTGGCCAACGACGCCGACCTGGCCCGGCTGGCGCTGGAAGGCGCCTTCGAGGGCATCGACCGCATCGAGCTGGACTTCCCCAAGTTCACCGACGGCCGCGCCTACAGCCAGGCCGTGCTGCTGCGCCGGCGCTACCGCTACGGCGGCGACATCCGCGCCACCGGCGACGTGCTGATCGACACGCTGGTGCACATGTACCGCAGCGGCTTCACGAGCGCCGTGCTGGCCGCGGGCGTGCAGAGCGCGGCGGCCGAGCGCCAGTTCGCGCGCTACCGCGCCTACTACCAGGGCGACGTGCTGCAGCCGCAGCCGCTGTTCGCGCGCGCGGCGGCCTGAGCGGCCCGCCGCGGCGCCGGCGGCCGGGGCGCAAGCGTCCTCGGTTCAATGCGCTGCGGCCGCCTCGGGCAGGCTGATCGTGATTCCGCGCTGGTGCAGCGCGTTGACGATCTGCGCCGCATCCGCGTTGCCGGCATTGGCCAGGCGCTGGGTATCGGAGGCCAGGGCGTCGATCGACAGGCGCAGCTGGGCCGCGTCGTAGGTCGGCGCCGGCACCACCGAACGGCGCGGCGCTTCGGCGCCCACGGACGCGGCGGGCGGCAGACCGACGCCGAGGTCACCAAGGCACCTGCCGCCGGCGTTGCAGCGGGGTCCATTCAACTCACGGCGAGATATCCTCCAGCGCGCGGTTGGTGGTCTCGATCATTCTCGTCGCGGCGAACAGGCCCAGCAGGTTGGCGACGGCGAACATCCCGAACACGGCCGCGATGCCCCAGCCCGAGAGCACGACGCCGACGATCGCCGGCGCGGTTGCCGAAGCCACGCGCAGCCAGGAGGTCGCCAGCCCGGTGCCGATCGCGCGCATGCGCGTCGGGTAGATCTCCGGCGTGTAGAGGTAGAGCAGCACGGTCGTCGTGCCCATCACCGCATAGGCCGAGGAAGCCAGGATCATCACCGACAGGGCGCTCCTGGCCCCGAGCGCGGCCAGCACGGCAAGCAAGGCGCCGCAGAGCACGAAGCTGGAGATGGCCCAGCGGCGCCGGCCGACGCGGTCGACGAGGAGCGCGCATCCGAGGACGGCCAGCACACTCAGCACGTTCGTCAGCGACGCCATGCGCAGGGCCTGCTGCAAGGGCAGGTTGTAGACCGTCTTGTAAAGGGTCGGCAGCCAGTTGTTGATGCCGTTGGCGACGAAATAGGAGGTCGCCCACAGCAACCAGACCGCCAGCGTGCGCGGTCGGTAGACCGGCGAGTAGAGTTCCTTCCACGAGGCCTGCTTCTGATGGCGCAGCCCGCCGGCCAGGTTCTCGACGCGGATCGAGATCTCGCTCCCGTGCTGGCTCGGATCGAGGCTGCGCTTTTCGGTGCTCGCCTCGATGGTGCGAATGATCCTCTCGGCCTCGTCGAATCGCCCCTTCGAGATCAGCCAGCGCGGCGATTCGGGCAGGCGCGCGATGAACAGCAGGATCAGCAGTCCGGGGATGCCGCCGACCAGGAACATGTATTCCCAGCCGAAGCGCGGCACGACGAACGAACCGACCTGGGCTGCGGCGAGCAGGCCGAGCGGGAAGATGAGCTCGTACAGGATGAAGAAGCGGCCACGCCCCTTGGCCTGCGACAACTCGTTGATGTAGGCGGCCGCGATCGGCACCTCGCCGCCCACGCCGATACCCTGGATGAAGCGCGTGGCGAAGAGCATCAGGAAATTGCCCGACAGCGCACAGACGAGGCTCATGACCGACATCAGGCCGACCGCCACGCTGACGCTGGGCACGCGGCCATGGCGCTCGGCCAGCGAGCCGAACAGGAGCGCGCCGATGACCTGCCCGAGATAGCCCGAGGCGATCAGCACGCCCACCTGCGCCGGCTTCAGGTGCCACAGGCCGACCAGCGCCGGCAGCACGAACGCCAGGGCCAGCGCGTCGAAGGCATCGAAGAAGGTCGCGCTGCCCATGATCACGCGCGCCCTCGTGTGCCAGCGCGTGAACGGCACGTTCTCGATGCGGAAGAGCAGCAGGGCGGCGGCATGCGCGCTGTCGCTGGCGGGCGCGGCCGGGTTGAGGTCGTTTTTCATCGGGTCTCCATCGCCGCGCACGGCTCGTTCTGTTCTGGGCTCGCCTGGCTCGTCTGGCTCGTCTGGCTCGTCTGGCTCGGGTGTGCGGCGCCTGGTTCGGAATCCGAGGCCTCGAATCCCGGCGCAGCGGCGCCGGCTGCCATCAGAAATCGTGCCGCAAGCCGAATTCGTAGGCGGTCGACTTCTGGCCGCCGAAATAGTTGGGCGCCGACGGCGTCGCGCTGACCGCCGGTCCGCCGAGGATGGCGAAGGTGGCCGCACCCTGGTTCGCGACGCGCGACAGGTGCGCGTACAGCGCCGTGCGCCTGGACAGGTTGTATTGATAGCCCGCGCCCAGCAGGGTGGCGTCGTTGGCACTCGATGCCGCCGTGGCGCCAGTCTGGTCGGCGCGCACATAGGTCAGCTTGATGGCGCCCGCACCGACCGGAATCACCGCGCCGACCTGGGTGTTCACCGTGCGATCGACGCCGAACAACCAGCGCCGTTGCGCGACATCGAGCTTGACGACGCCGAAATCGTAGGAGGCGCCGTAGGACTGGTCGGTGAAGGCATGGTTGCCGCTGGCGTTGCGGGTGATGAATTGCGCGGCCGCGATGTTCCAGGGTCCTCGGGCCCAACCGAGGCGGAACCCCTGCCCCCGCGTGCCGCCGGTGGCCGTCGTGCCGCCCTCGGCCGCCGTCACGATGAGCTGGCCGTAGACGCCGGCCAGTCCCGCGGGCAGGAAATACTCCAGGGCATTGCTGACGCGCAAGGTCGGGTTCGCCGTCGTGGCCTCGCCGGCGGTGCCGAAGGCCTGGCCCAGCGCGCGCGATGCGGCGAATGAACGGAAGGTGTTGGCGCCGGCAATGCCGAGTGTGAAGAACGGGTCGAAGCCCGACCACACCAGGTGCGTCGGCACCCAATCGCGGCCGGCCCGAAGTTCACCCAGGCGGACATCGGCGAGGCTGACGGTCGAACGACGATCCCAGAACGGCCCGGGCTGGGCCGTCGCGCCGGCGGCCCCGGTATCGGCCAGGATCGTGGCGTCCAGAAAGAAACCGGCGCTGACGCCGCCGCCGAGGTCCTCGACGCCGCGCAGCACGAGCTTGCTGGTCGAATTCGCGCCGCTGACCTCGGACTTGATGGAACCCAGCGAGCCGTTGCGGACCTGCCGCGCCGCCAGATCGATGGTCCCGCCGACCGTGACCGACGATTGCGCGGCCGCGGCGACGCAGGCGGCGCTCAGGCCGGCGGCAAGAAGTTGCTTGTTCATCGCTTTCTTTTCCTTGCGTAATGTTCGGCGCGCGACGCGCCGGATGGGTCAACGGAGGAAGGCCGGGCCCGCGGCAGCGCTAGCCGCCTGCGAGCTTCGGCCCATGCAGTTCGGCGTAGGACTTCAAGGTGTGCTCGACCTTGGGCAGCAGCCACGCGCTCACGGCGCGCGGCATCCGCCCGCTGCGGGACTGCTCGAGCAGTCGGCGCAGCGGCTGCGCGCGCGAGCCCATGGCCGAGCCTTCCTGGGCGTCTTGCTGAAACTTCGTGAAGAAGGCGGCGACCTCGGGCAGGCCGCAGCGCACGCCGGCGTCACCCAGGTAGTCGACGATGTCGAGCTCGAAGTCGTCGAGGCGCAGGCTGATGCCGCCCATGCCGCAGCCGCAGCCGGCACCCAGCGCCACATGCTGCATGGACAGCGCGCTCCACAGGTCGAGCAGGCGCTCGGCTTGCTGGACGAGTTCGTCGGCTGCCACGGCCAGGCCGGCGCCGCTCACTGCCCGGCCCAGGCGAGATCCCCGGCCGTGCCGTTGCGCGGCGGGCGCGGCGCGTTGCGCAGGGCCTGCGTGGCCTCGGCGTGCACCTCGCCCTTGGAGTCGAGCGCCACGCGGTAGACCTCGCGCGCCACCTCGGCGCTGACATAGCCTTCGCGCACATCCTCGGCGACCTTCTCGAGCTCGCGTTCCAGCGGGTCGCCGAAGCCGCCGCCGCCGCCGGACAGCATCTTGTAGGCGTCGCCGCGCTCCAGCCGCACGTTGAAGATCTTGGCGTTCAGATGGTCGGTCTTCCATACGCCCTTGTGGCGCACGGCCAGGCCGTTGCCCATCGCTTCGCCGCCGCCCTCGAGCCCCCAGGGCTTGCAGTGCACGCGGTCGATGCGCGTCGTCACGGTGAAAGGCGACAGCGCCTGCACCACCATCTCGGCGCCGAGGCCGCCGCGGTACTTGCCGGCGCCGGCGCTGTCGCGGCGGATCTCGTATTTCTCGACCAGCACCGGGTACTTGGCCTCGAGCTGTTCGGTCGGGCTGTTGTGCGTGTCGCCGTCGTTGATGCAAACGGTGACCGAGACGCCGTCCTCGCTGCTCTTGGCGCCCCAGCCGCCGCCCAGCGGGCCGATGCCGACGATGAACAGCCGCCCGTCCTCCGGCGAGATGCCGTGGATGTTCGGGAACACGAGGTCGGCATGGTGGCCGGCGATCGAGCGGTGCGGGATCGCCGGCGCCAGCGCCTTGAAGATGGTGTCGATGACCGTCATCGGGAAGGTCATCCACACGCGCATCGGGTACGGGCGCTCGGCGCTGATCACGGTGCCCATCGGCATGATCACCTTCAGCGGCCGGAAGCTGCCGTCGTTGACCGGGTAGTCGGTCGGCGTGGTCAGGCATTTGTAGGCCACCTGCGCGCAGGCGATGCCGGTCGTGAAACCCGAGTTGTAGAAGCCGCGCACCTGCTTGCTGACGTCCGAGAGGTCGACCGTCATCTCGTCGCCGTGGACCGTGACCTTGACGCGGATCGGGATGCGCTTGCCGATCTCCAGGCCGTCGTCGTCCATGAACGATTCGGCCTCGTAGACGCCGTCGGGTATCGACAGCGTGTTCTTGCGCGCCACCGCTTCCGAGGACTCCATGATCTGGCGGATCGACGCGTTGACGGCGTCGGCGCCATAACGCTGCAGCAGCTCGACATAGCGGCGCTCGCCGGTGGTGATCGCGGTGATCTGCGCGCGCAGGTCACCCAGGGCGCGCTCGGCCAGGCGCACGTTCATCGCGATGATGTCGATCAGGTCCTGGTTGACGACGCCTTCGCGCTGGTACTTGACGATGGGGATCTGGATGCCTTCGCTGAAGATGTCGGTGGTGACGTTGCCCAGCGTGCCGCCCACGTCCAGCCAATGCGCCATGCAGCAGGTGAAGCCCTCGAGCCGGCCCTCGTGGAACACCGGCATCGTGAAGGTGAAGTGGTTCAGGTGGCTGCCGGTCGTGTAGGCGTCGTTGGTGACGAGGATGTCGCCGGGCAGGATGTTCTCGTAGCCGAAGTGGCGGATCTTGGCCTTCACCGTTTCCGACATGCCGCGGATGAACATCGGCAGGCCCAGGCCGATCGACACCGTGTCGCCTTCCTTCGTAAAGAGGCCGACGGTGAAGTCCAGCGCCTCGTAGATGATCAGGTTGTAGGCCGTGCGCGTGAGGTTGGTCTTCATCTCCTCGGTCACGGCGTACAGGCCGTTGCGGATGATCTCGACGGTGACCGGGTCCACCGGGGCGGAGACCGTGACGGCGGACTTGGTCGTGCCGAAGGTGTTGGCGTTGCTCATGAGCGGTCGCTCCCGATGGCGATTTGCAGGTTGCCGAGTTCGTCCACGCGCAGCTCGTCGCCGGGCTGCACGACGGTGGTCGAGGCGTGTTCCTCGACGAGGGCGGGGCCGGTGATGACGTTGCCGGCGAGCAGCCTCTCGCGCAGATAGACCGGCGTGTCGGCCCAGCCGCCGGCGCGGAAGTACACCGGCTTGACGGCGCGCACCGCGCGCTGGTCCGGCGTTGCGGTGCCCGCGTCGACGCTGTGCCGGGGCGGCTTCTTCATCGTGCCCAGCACCGTGACGCGCAGGCTCACGAGGTCGGCCGGCTCCTTCGGCGCCGAGGTGCCGTAGCGCACCTTGTGCAGCTCGTCGAACTGCTGCTTGATGGCCGAGCGGTCCTTGCCCGCGAAATAGGCCAGCGGCAGGTCGACCGTCACCGCGTGTTCCTGGCCGACATAGCGCATGTCGGCCGCGCGCTCGATCACGACGCCGGCGGCATCGATCCCCGATTGCGCCAGCGCCGCGCGCCCCTCGTCCTCCATCGTCCTGTACGCCGCCTCGATCTCGTCGAAGGAGACGTCGCCCAGCTTGCGGAACACCGAGCGCACATAGTCGTAGCGCAGGTCGGAGAACAGCATGCCGTAGGCCGAGAAATAGCCCGGAGCGTAAGGGATCAGCACCTTGCGGATGCCGATCTCGCGCGCGATGGCCGATGCATGCAGCGGGCCGGCGCCACCGTAGACGACCATCGTGTAGCTGCCGGCGTCGAGGCCGCGCTCGGTGGTCACGGCCTTGACCGCATGCGACATCTGCGTCACCGCGATGCGCAGGATGCCGTCGGCGGCCGCCGTCGTGTCCAGGCCCAGCGGCTTCGCCACGCGTTCGCGCATCTGGCGCTGGCAGCCGTCGAGGTCGAGCTTCAGTTCGCCGCCGAGGAAATGCTCGGCGTCGAGCCGCCCGAGCAGCAGGTTGGCATCGGTGACCGTGGGTTCGGTGCCGCCCCTGCCATAGGCCACCGGGCCGGGGATCGACCCCGCGCTCTGCGGCCCGACGCGCAGCGCGCTGCCGATCTCGACGCGGGCGATGCTGCCGCCGCCGGTGCCGACCTCGTGGATGTCCATCATCGGGATCTGGATCGGCAGCGCGCGTTCGTAGCCGCCGATCAAGGCCGAGCCGGTCGTCAGCGGCCGGCCGGCGCTGATGACGCCGGCCTTGGCCGTCGTGCCGCCCATGTCGAAGGCGATCGCGTCGCCCATGCCGAGCTGGGCGCAGATGGCCTGGGCACCGATGACGCCGGCCGCGGGGCCCGATTCCAGCATGCGTACGCAGCCGACCTTGGCATGTTCGACCGGGAACAGGCCGCCGGTGGATTGGACGATGTAGAAGTCGCCCTCGAAGCCGCGGCTGCCCAAGTGGTCCTCGAGCTGGCCCAGGTACGCCGAGACGCGCGGGCCCACATAGGCATTGGCCACGGCGGTGGAGACGCGTTCGAATTCGCGGTACTCCTGGCTCAGCTCATGCGAGGCGCAGACGAAGGCGCCGGGGATCTCTTCCTGCAGGATCTGCTTGACGCGCTGCTCGTGCGCCGGGTTGCGGTACGAATGCAGCAGCAGCACGGCCACCGCCTCGATGCCCTGGCCCTTCAGCTCGCGCGCGAGTTCGCGCACGGCGGGCTCGTCCAGCGGCTTGTGCGTGCTGCCGTCGGCGCGCAGCCGCTCGGCGACCTCGAAGCGCAGCGATCGCCGCACCAGCGGCTGGTGCTTGTTGAAGAACAGGTTGTAGGCGTCGGGCCGGTTGACGCGGCCGATCTCGTAGATGTCGCGGAAGCCTTCAGTGATCAGCAGCGCGGTGTTGGCGCCGGTGCGCTCGAGCAGCGTGTTGATCGCGATCGTCGAACCGTGCAGGAACAGGTTGCCGTCGCGCCAGTCGATGTCGGCGCTGTCTATCGTGGCTTGTATGCCCTTGACGAGTTCGCCATGGGTCGACAGCGCCTTGCCGAACAGCAGCTTGCCGCTGGATTCGTCGAAGGCCGCCATGTCGGTGAAGGTCCCGCCGATGTCGACGGCGATGCGCAATGGGGGTCGGTGGGTGGTCATCGCGGGTCTCCTGTCTCAGGCCTCGGTGCCGATGCGGTTGCGCAGCACGCCCAGGCCGGTGATCTCGACCTCGACCAAGTCGCCTTCCTTCATGTACAGCGGCGGCACGCGGCGGTCGCCGACCCCGCCGGGCGTGCCGGTGGCGATGACGTCGCCGGGCGAGAGCGGCGTGAAGCGCGAGATGTATTCGACGAGCACCGGGATGTCGAAGATCAGGTCGGCAATGCCGGCGTGCTGCATCACCTGGCCGTTGACGCGCGTTTCCAGCGTCAGCTGCGTCACGTCGGGGATCTCGTCGCGCGTGACGAGGTAGGGCCCGAACGGCGCCGTGCCGGGGAAGTTCTTGCCCGGTGTGAACTGGTGCGTGTGGCGCTGCCAGTCACGGACGCTGATGTCGTTGAAGCAGGCATAGCCGGCGATGTGCTCGAAGGCCTGGGCTTGCGGGATATGCCGGCCGCCCTTGCCGATGACGAAGGCGAGTTCGCCTTCCCAGTCGAAGCGTTCGGAAAAGGCCGGCCGCAGCACGACGTCGTCCGCTGCCGCGAGCGTGTCGTTGAAGCGCAGGAACAGCGAGGGGTATTCGCTGTCGGCGCGCCGGGTCTCGGCGACATGGGTCTTGTAGTTGAGGCCGACACAGATCAACTTGCCGGGATTCGGCAGCACCGGCAGCGCCTTCACGGCGGCGGGATCCACGGCCACGCCGGCCTCCGCGATGACCTGCGCCAGCTCGCTGACGGCATCCGCCGCGAGCACGGCCCGCAGGTCCGGAAGGCGGCTCAGGAATTCGGCGGGCGGCCTCAGGGTGCGCTGGCCCTGGACGACGCCGTACAGCGGCCGTCCGGCATCGATGAAGCTGATGAGTTTCAATGGCGTCTCCAGGCTCGTGAGGGGGCTGCTGCCGGCGGCTCGGAGGCGGCGTGCCGGCGCAGTCGATGGCGCCAATGTAGAAATCGGGATGGTTTCTGCCTAGATAGAATTCAGAGGAATCAGAATTGCCGGTTTTGGCATGGCTCCTGCGGGAAATCCCTATGAACATCGCCAGCGTCCGACTGTTCCTCGAGGTGGCCGACGCGGGCAGCCTGAGCAAGGTGGCGGCGCGCCGACAGACCGTGCAGTCGCACATCAGCCGCCAGGTCAGCGACTTCGAATCGACCTTCGGTGGCCCGCTGTTCAGGCGCACGGGTCGCGGCGTCGCGCTGACCGAGCTGGGTGCCCGCGCGGCGCTGCGGCTGCGCGCCTGGGTTCAGGAAACCGAGCGCCTGACCGAGGACCTGCGCGCGGAGTCCGGCAAGGTGCTGGGGGAGGTGCGCATGGGCATCATCCCGTCGGCCGCGCATCCGCTGGTGACGCGCCTGTTCGAGCACCTGCAGCGCGAGCATCCGGGCATCCGCCTGAACATCGCCGAAGCCCAGGGAACGGAGATCGACGCGATGCTGGACAGCGGCGCCGTCGACCTGGCGATCCTGTTCCGCTTCAACCGTCCCGGCGGGCGCGAAGAGAAGCTGCTCAGCGTCGCCCACACCTACCTCGTCGCGGCGCCGGGGGACGCACTGACGCGCGAGCCGGCGGTCCCCTTTGCCCGCCTTGCGGGACTGCGGCTCGTGCTGCCGCGGCGCCCCGGTCAATGGCGCCATGCGCTCGACGAGGCGGCGCGCGGCCTGGGATTCAGGCTGGAGTCGGTTGCCGAGGTCGATTCACTGACCGTGCAGAAGGAGCTCGTGGCGCAGACGCCGGGCCTGTATTCGGTGCTGGGGCCCTACTCGATGTCCGCGGAGCTGCAGAGCGGCCGGCTGCAGGCGAGCCAGCTCGTCAAGCCCGACCTGGTCCGCCATACGACCTTGGCGCTGCCCCGGCAGGGCAAGCTCTCCGCCGCAACCCGCGTGGTGGCCGAGGTGGTGCAGCAGCTGGTCGGGTCCTGGGGCAACCGGCTCAGCGAACCCGCGCCGGCGGCCCACCCACCGCACTCCGATGCAAGGGCGCGGCGTTTGCCCAAGGGCGTCGGATATAGCGAATGACGGTTGGGCGAGTTGACGCGGCCACCCGGCCGCGCCAGCCGGCCGGCAGCGCGGAGCCGGGAGTGCGAGCGCGAAATGGCGCCGGGCAGCCGAGCCGCGGGGGGTCAGCTATCCACCGGCGTCAACCTGTTCTGACCAGTTAAAGTCGTAAACACCGACCTAGCATCCATGCGGGTTCGCGCTGTTGCAATTTGGCATCACCCGCATGAATAGTCGCAAACAAGCCCCTGCTCCTTGCCTCGATCGGGACCGTCTTCAACGACCGGTTTACGGACGCCAACCTTCGACTATGGCCGTCTGTTCATGGCCGAGTCCCGGTGGTCCCGAGCGGCAGCTTCCGGGAAGCGAGGGGTGCCGAGGCGGGGCTGGCCCGTGGGTCGGCTTCCGGGAACCTCGAAGGTCCGCAACGGGTCGGGCCCGGCCGCACGTTCCGGGCGGAAGGAGTCGTTCGCGGTGGCGCGGCGGCGCTCGCACTCGAGCGACCGGTCAGGCAGGTGCAACGGTCATCCGACCTCCAACCCCGCCAAGGCCCGGATCCGGATTCTGCCGCCGTTCGACTGCCGAAACTCACCGACCGCAACCAATCTGAAGTTGAGCTTGAAAAGCTGACCTAGGGCGGCGCAGCGTCCGGCGTTTATCGGCCGCTGGCGGTGGCGGACCGGTAGCAGCCCTCAAGCTGTCGCTCGTCGCTCGACGGACCCGTATCCGTCGGTCACGGGGTCGCGTTGATTGGGAGTCGAGGCTCAGCCAATGGCTGTCGGTCACGACGGACAGCTTTACGGTAGTTCACTTGCTTGGCCGCGTTGGTTTGCGCGGGATCGCCCGTAACCGCCGCGCACCAGGTGCAGCTGCACAGCGCTTCCAGCTCCTGGCGGGCTTCAGTCCCGCGCCGCAAGTCCAGAAGCTCGTTCTGAGGAAGCGCAAGAATGTCCTCGCCTTCCTGCCACCAAGCACTGGCCCAAAGTGATACAACCAGACACAGGCGCCGACGCGTAGCGCACAGGCAGGGAGCCCACCAATATGGCAAGCCAGGAGGAGGCTGAATACGCTTCCGCAGAGCAGGCAGCCGGTATCGCCATCGAAGTCGAGGCCGATGCGACGCTTGGCTACGCGTCCATCCAGAACTCAGTCCCGGTGATTCGCTCGCTGCGGTTGACCAACCACGGCGCAGAGGCAATAGAGAACCTCCAGGTCCTCATCACCTGCAATCCGCGGTTCGCCCAGGGGATCAAGGTCCGCTTCGATCGCCTCGGGCCCTCTGAGACTCGGCGAATCTCCCCCATCGACCTCCATCCCGACCACTCCTTCCTCGCGGACCTTCAGGAATCAGTCAACGCGGCGGTCAAGGTCTCGGTCCTCACGGGCACCGAAGAGCTTGCGCACACAGCGCAGGCCATAGAGGTACTTGCCTACGACCAGTGGGCAGGCACGCGGGCCCTGCCAGAGCTCTTGGCGGCGTTCTGCATGCCGAACAACCCGGCAGTCGATGTCCTCATCTCAGCGGCGTCTAAGCTGCTCCGCTCGGAGTACCCCGAGCTCTCGATGAACGGCTACCAGTCGAAAAGCCGTGACGTTGTGTGGAAGCAGGTCTCGGCTCTCTACAGCACAATTTGCTCGTACACGCTGCAGTACGCAGAGCCTCCTGCCTCGTTCGGCACCGACGGTCAGAAGATTCGCACACCCGAGCGGATCTTGGAAGCGCGCGTCGCCACGTGTCTCGACCTGGCGATGCTCTTTGCTTCGTGCTTGGAGCAAGCGGGCCTGCGTGCTGTTGTGCTGATGAAGGAAGGCCACGCTTGGGTGGGCGTGTGGTTGCACTCGGCATGCTTCCCCGACCCACTGACCGACGACGTTCAGGCGGTGCGCAAACGCGTCGACAGCGGCGAGTTCTTGACCTTCGAAACAACTGGCGTGGCTCGACACCACAGTCGCAGGCCGTCGCTGCGAATCGCCCTGGAGCAAGGCCAAAGGCACTTCCTGGATGAAGAGTCCTTCAGCTACGCCATCGACATCCATCGCGCGCGCGAACTGCAAATCAAGCCACTGCCGTCCCGTGCGACAACGGTCAAGCGCGCCGAAGCGGACGCAGAAGAGGCGCCCGTCGCGATCGAGCCGACACCTGACCTGCCGGTCCTGGACCCTGAGTTCCTGAACCCGCTGGACCTGCCCGCTGACGACACTCCAGAGGGCCGCCTCTCGAAGTGGAAGTCGAAGCTGCTGGACTTGACGCTTCGGAATCGCCTACTCAACTTCAAGCCCACCAAGTCGACTTTGCAATTCGTAGCTCCCGACCTCTCGGGCCTGGAAGACGCTCTGGCAGAGGGAGCCGAGTTCCGAATTCGTCCGCTCCCCGCCATCATGGAAGGCAATGATCCGCGCATGGCGCAAGTCCACGCCGACCGCGGCGGCAGAACGCCTCTAGACGACATGGCCCTGGAGGCCTTAGCTCAGAAGGAACTCCTGGCGAAACTGCCCCAGGAAGCGCTTGATGGCAACCTGTTGACGATCTTCAGTGCGGCCCGGACAGGGCTTGAAGAAGGCGGCGCGAACACCCTCTACCTGGCCATCGGTCTTCTGCGGTGGGCCGAGGCGGAGAAGGCCGAGTCCGTGCATCTGGCGCCGATTCTCTTGATTCCGGTTTCACTGCAACGGCAGTCGGTTCGCAGTGGTTTTCGCCTCACGCGGCACGACGACGAAGCCATCGTCAATCCCACGCTGCTTCAGTTGCTCAGGACTAGCTTCGAGCTTCGGGTGGCGGGGCTCGAAGTCATCCCGACCGACGACAAAGGAATCGACGTCAACAAGGTGCTTCAGGCGTTTCGGTTGGCCGTCCGCGAGATACCGAAGTGGGAAGTGAAGGAGGAGGCGCACCTTGGCATCTTCTCGTTCACGAAGTACCTGATGTGGAAGGACCTGCAGGACCGGACGGAGCAACTGAAGGGCAACCGCGTCGTCAAGCACCTCATCGATAACCCAGGCCAGGCGTTTGCGAGAGAAGACAAGGACGGCGACTTTGAGCGGCTGGACGAGTCGCATCGCCCGCAAGATATCTTGGCGCCGCTACTATCCGACTCGTCGCAGCTTAAGGCGATCTGTGTCGTCGACGCTGGGCGCGACCTTGTCCTTGAAGGCCCTCCTGGCACCGGGAAAAGTCAGACCATCACAAACCTGATTGCACACACACTTGCCCAGGGCAAGACTGTGCTCTTTGTGTCGGAGAAGTTGGCCGCTCTCGAAGTCGTCCAGCGCCGGCTTGTCAGTATCGGCCTGGGCCCATTCTGCCTGGAACTGCACTCGTCGAAGGCCAAGAAGGCCGACGTTGTGCAGCAGCTTGGTAAGTCCCTTGATATTGCCGCTCTGCGCACTGCGCAGGAGTGGGAGCGTGAGGCCGAGCGCCTGGCCGGGCTCCGCCAGGAGCTCAACGCGCTTGTCGGTGCCCTCCACCGTTCGCATCCTAGCGGCCTCACCGTCTACGAAGCCATCGGAACCTGCATTGAGCACTCCGGAAGCGAGCCGTCGCCGATGCCTTGGGCCGACGCGCTCACGCACTCCGAGGTGGAACTCGACAAACTGCGTGAGACGTCGCGCCGGATGTCCGCGCTTGCGGGCTCACTCGGAGCGATTCAGGGACACCCGTTGTCGCTCATTGGAAGGGGAGATTGGTCACCGACCTGGCAGGATGAGTTGCTTGCCGAGGCCCAAGCCCTGGGCGTAGCCATTGGCGCGCTTCGCGAGCAAGCCCAACTAGTCGGCAAGCTACTCGACTACCGAGCAGCGGGATTGAGCGTCGACGCATACGCCTCGCTTGATCAACTGGCCGACGTGCTGCTGGGCGCCCCGAAGGTGCCGATGGGCCTGGCCCGTCAGGCGCACGATGCAAACGTCCGGGCTCGCGTCCACTCGATCGTAAAGCACGGCAAGTTGAGGACGGCACATTGGGACAAGGTTGGCCCAGGGTGGAAGCACGACCTGGCCAAGCTCAATGGAACGGAGCTCAAGGCCGAGTGGTCGCGTGCGATGACCACATGGTGGCCGAAGTCCTTCTTGGCCAAGCGAAGTGTCAAGGGACGCCTTGCGAGTTTCCGTAATGATGGGAAACCACCAACTGACGCTGCCTTGCAGGACATGCTGAACTCGCTGGCAGACGTGAATGAGGAGGACCAGTTCCTTCGGTCCATGCACGCGGACGCCGAGTCGCTGCTGCAGGACAGCTACGCCGGGATCAGGACGAACTGGACCGGACTTGCCGACCACGAACAGTGGGCATCGCGATTTGCCGAGGCGGTCATGGTTGTCGCCGGCACCGACGCAGAGCGCGCCGCTACCCTGCGTGTCCGTCTGCAGCCCCTTGTGGCCGAGAATAGATCACTATTGGCGCCGAGCGGTCAGGTTGGCCGAGCGCTTCTGGGCTACCGCGATGCCTGGCGCGCCGTAAGGCAGAAGCTCGACGCCATCGACGTCGCAGCGCGGCCCGTCGCACCGCTGGCGGGACCGCCAGGTTCGGATGGTGCGCTGGAGCGTGTTCAAGGCATCGTCGCAGGCTGGCAAGGTGCCCAGCGGCTACTGAAGCCGTGGTGCCTCTGGCGCAGTGTCCGCGACCAGGCTATCGCGCAGGGACTTCAAGGGCTCGTTGCAAGCCTTGAGAGCGGGTCGGTTAAGCTGGCTGACGGTCCATCTCACTTCGAGTTCAGCTATCGAAACTGGTGGGTTAAGAAGACCCTCGACAACGACCCGGTTCTCCGCAGCTTCTCCAGCGCCGACCATGAACGCAAGATTCAGGAGTTCAAACAGGCTGACGAGAAGTTCCAGCGACTGACCGAGAAGTACATCGCTGCAAAGCTGTCAGGTAAGGTCCCATCGCCATCAGGAGTTGTCGTCGGAGCAGACACGGAGCTCGGCCGCCTTCGCAGAGAGATGCAGCGACAACGCGGCCACATGCCGGTCCGCCAACTGGTCCGTGGCCTGCCAACGCTACTGCCGAAACTCAAGCCCTGCCTGCTGATGTCGCCTCTCTCGGTTGCCCAGTACCTGGACGCCGGCCACGCGCAGTTCGACCTCGTGGTGTTCGATGAGGCGTCGCAAATTCCGGTGTGGGATGCCGTCGGTGCTATCGCCCGTGGCAAACAGCTGACTGTTGTCGGCGACCCCAAGCAGCTGCCCCCCACGAACTTTTTCCACAAGTCCGCGGACTCGGATGGCTCAGACAGCACCGATGAGCAGGTTGAGGACCTGGAGAGCATCCTCGATGAGTGCCTGGGCGCTGGCATGAACCGCCTGAGTCTGCAATGGCACTACCGTAGCCGCCACGAAAGCCTCATCACTTTCTCGAACGTTGCGTACTACGACTCCAAGCTCGTCACGTTCCCTTCACCGGTGACGGACGACGTTGCGGTGCGGTTCGAGAGAGTCCACGGGGTCTACGACCGCGGTGCCAGCCGTACCAATCGCATCGAAGCCGAGGCCGTGGTGGCGGGCATTGAGAAGCACTACCTCGATGCGACCAAGAAGCTGCTGACCTTAGGCGTTGTCACGTTCAATCAGCCGCAGCAGGCGCTCATCGAAACGCTCTTGGACGCAAGGCGCAGGACCAATGCTGCGCTGGACCGCGCCCTCTCGGCGAACTTGACGGAGCCGCTCTTCATCAAGAACCTGGAGAACGTCCAGGGCGACGAGCGTGACGTCATCTTCTTCTCCATCACGTTCGGGCCTGACGCCGCGGGCAAGACAATGATGAACTTCGGCCCGCTCAATGGTGAAGGGGGCCACCGAAGGCTGAATGTCGCCATCTCGCGAGCACGAGAGGCCGTTGTCATCTACTCGACGTTGATGCCTGAGCAAATCGACCTGGCAAAGGTCCGTGCCGCAGGCGCTCGCGACCTCAAGAACTACCTGCAGTTCGCACTGAAGGGGCCAAGAGCGCTCGTGGAGCAAAGCTCCCCAACGGGTCTCGAGCCCGACAGCCCGTTCGAGGTTGCGGTCATCAGGATGCTTCGAGACCGCGGCTGGACCGTCCACCCGCAGGTTGGGTGCTCCGGCTACCGGATCGACATCGGTGTCGTCGACCCTCGGGCTCCCGGCCGGTACCTGGTTGGCATCGAGTGCGATGGCGCGTCCTACCACTCTGGTGCCACAGCGCGAGACCGCGACCGCCTGCGGCAGCACGTGCTGGAGGGTCTGGGGTGGCGCATTCACCGGATCTGGTCGACGGACTGGTGGATAAACGCAGAAGGCGAGATCGAGGAGCTGACCACTTGGCTCCACGCGCTTGTTCTAGAAGAAACATCCGACTCCGTACAGGCTGCCACGCCAACAGAAGAGGCGAAGGCCCCGCCTGATGAGCCGCAGCAGGACATGGCCCCTGAAGCCGAGGCCGCCAACATCGAAGATGGCGCCACTCAGGATGCACCGGCGCTCCGCATATATGCGCCGGCAACTCTGCCGCCCGGTGACCCCGTTCAGTTCTACGAACACCGTGCTGCGGCGACCCTCAGGCAGCACTTGGCGCTTGCCGTGGAAGCGGAGGGGCCCGTGCCCGAGATGGTCCTCTTTCGCCGTGTGGCTCGGGCATGGGGTCTGGAACGCACCGGTTCGCGAATAGTGGAACGCCTTAGGAACCTGATTCCACGCGAGCTGCAACAAACCAGCGAGGCTGGCGGGACGTTCTATTGGCCAAAGGATGCGCAGCCCGCGACCTGGGCCGCCTACCGGGTCTGCGACCACAGCGAGACTTCGCACCGCCGTACCGACGACGTTTGCCTGGAGGAACTGGCTGGACTCGCGCTACATGTCCTCAAAAATGCTGGAGCCTCACCTCGCCCAGACATAGCTCGCGCCGTGTCTCGGCTGCTCGGCATGGCGAAGACATCGGCTGAGTCGGAGGCCAGGATCAGTGCGGCGGTAGACAGGCTCGTGGCGGTTGGCAAGGCCTCGGATATCGAGGGGAGCGTTCGAGCGACACGCTGAGTGTGTCTCATCGGTATTGGACTGACCGGCCGCTTTTGGGGCGACGGATTAACAGCAGCGTCTGCGGCTCCATGACGAGTTCGCGTTAAGAGGAAGCTGTCATTGGGCTGCCCGTACCGCAGTCCGCTTCCTGACCGCCGCGGTCAGCTGCATGTTCAAGTGGCGAACGACTGCTGCCGGCGATCGCCGCCGCCCAGCCCGCAAACCTGAGCGGCCACAGCCAGTCTGTGGATTTGTTACGTCGACTGCAGTTCCCTACATCATGTGGAAGTTTCCCGCACTGGGTGTTACTCGCGCAACCTGGTTAGTCGTCTTCTACAGCGTGCGCATCAGGAGAACTACGCCCCTGCCTGCGCAGTTCGCCCAATTTCACTTCGCGGAGCGCCGTATCAGACGCAAGCGCTAGGCTCTGTGCGTCTCCATCTTGCAGGACCTCCAGCCGCGGTTTGCCTCGAAGCGCGTTTTCGACTTTAATGTGACGTTTACGACTTTAATGTTCTGTTTGCGGCTATATTTGGTTGGAATAACCGTCACCTCTAGTATTCGGCTCATTCCACCGTCACCGATTTCGCCAGATTCCGCGGCTTGTCGACATCCGTGCCGCGTGCGCAAGCCGTGTGATAGGCCAGCAATTGCAGCGGCACCACATGCAGGATGGGCGACAGCGCCCCGTAATGCTCGGGCATCCGGATCACGTGGACACCGGGTTCGTTCTCGATCCGCGTGTCGTCATCGGCAAACACATACAGCTGCCCGCCGCGCGCCCGCACCTCCTGCAGATTGCTCTTGAGCTTCTCCAGCAGCGCGTCGTTCGGCGCCACCGTCACGACCGGCATCTGGTCGGTCACCAGCGCCAGCGGGCCATGCTTGAGTTCGCCCGCCGGATAGGCCTCGGCGTGGATGTAGCTGATTTCCTTGAGCTTGAGCGCGCCTTCGAGCGCGATCGGGTAATGCAGGCCGCGGCCGAGGAACAGCGCATTCTCCTTGCGCGCGAAGTCCTCGCTCCAGGCGATCACCTGCGGCTCCAGCGCCAGCACCGCCTGCAGCGCCACCGGCAGGTGCCGCAGCGCCTTGAGCTGCGCCGCCTCCTGCACGTCGTCGAGCCGGCCGCGCACCTGCGCCAGCGCCAGCGTCAGCAGGTACAGGCCGGCGAGCTGGGTCGTGAAGGCCTTCGTGCTCGCGACGCCGATCTCGACGCCGGCGCGCGTGATGTAGGCGAGCTCGCATTCGCGCACCATCGCGCTCGTCGCGACATTGCAGATCGTCAGCGTGTGCGTCATGCCCAGCGAGCGCGCATGCTTGAGCGCGGCCAGCGTGTCGGCGGTCTCGCCGCTCTGGCTGATCGTCACCACCAGCGTCCTCGGGTCGGGCACGCTGTCGCGGTAGCGGTATTCGCTCGCGATCTCGACCTGGGTCGGGATGCCGGCGATGCTCTCGAGCCAATAGCGCGCCGTGCTGCCCGAGTAGTAACTCGTGCCGCAGGCCAGGATCAGCACGCGGTCGATGGCCTTGAAGACGCGCCAGGCACCGTCGCCGAAGAGCTCGGGGCTGATCGCCTCGACGCCCTCGAGCGTGTCGGCCAGCGCGCGCGGCTGCTCGAAGATCTCCTTTTGCATGTAATGCCGGTAGGGCCCGAGTTCGGCGGCACCGCTGTGCGCCTGCACCGTGCGCACGGCGCGCTGCACCGGCTGGTAGCGGCGGCGCTCGCCCTCGCCCTCGGGCGCGGTGATCCAGGTCTTGCCGAGCTGCATGTCGACGACATCGCCCTCCTCCAGGTAGACGATCTGGTCGGTGACGCCGGCCAGCGCCATCGCGTCGCTGGCGAGGAAGTTCTCGCCCGCGCCCGGCGCGCCCACGCCCAGCACCAGCGGCGAGCCCTGGCGCGCGCCGACGACGCGGTGCGGCTCGTCGCGGCAGAACACCGCGATCGCGTAGGCGCCGCGCAGCCGCGGCAGCGCCCGGTGCAGGGCCTCGAGCAGGTCGCCGTCGTAGACGCTGTGGATCAGGTGCGCGATGACCTCGGTGTCGGTCTGGCTCGCGAAGACATAGCCGCGCTGCTGCAGTTCGGCGCGCAGCTCGTCGTGGTTCTCGATGATGCCGTTGTGCACGAGCGCGATGCGCGACGCGTTCGCGCCGCTCGCCGGCACGCCCAGCCCGGACGAGAAATGCGGATGGGCGTTGTGCACCGCCGGCACGCCATGCGTGGCCCAGCGCGTGTGCGCGATGCCGGTCATCGCGGCGATGCCGTCGGCCGCCACCGCCTGCTCGAGCTCGGCCACGCGCGAGGTGCTGCGCGCGCGGCGCAGCTCGCCGCCCTGGTGCACCGCGACGCCGCAGCTGTCATAGCCGCGGTACTCGAGCCGCTTCAGGCCCTCGAGCAGGATCGGGACGATGTTGCGGTTGCTGACGGCGCCGACGATGCCACACATGCTTGCTGACCTTTGCTGCGTTGATTGCTGGAATGCGGTGCCGCATCCTAGGTCAGGCATCTTGGAATTTTCCTTCAATCGACGGCTATCACGTGATCGAAATCACCGATCGAAAACTTGAGAGAAATTTTCGATCTATTTCTCGGCCTGCGTGGGTCTATGATTTCACGATGGAATTCGATGCCACCGACCTGCGACTGCTCGAGCTGCTGCAGACCGACGCCTCGCTGTCGAACCAGGAGCTCGCCGCGCGCGCCCACACCTCGCCGGCGACGGCGCTGCGGCGCGTGCGCCGGCTGCTCGACGCGGGCGTCGTCGAGCGCCGCGTCGCGCTCCTGGCGCCGGATGCCTTCGGCGCGGCATTGACGGCGCTGGTCGAGATCACGCTCGACCGCCAGGGCGCCGAGCATCTAGACGCCTTCGAGTCGCGCGCCGTCGCCGAGCCCCCTGTGCAGCAATGCTGGCGCGTCTCGCCGGGGCCCGATTTCGTGCTCGTGATCCAGGTCGCCGACATGCCGGCCTACCACGCGCTGGTGCAGCGCCTGTTCACGCAGGACGCCAACGTGCGCAACGTGAAGAGCTATTTCAGCGTCAAGCGCGCGAAGTTCGATCCGCGCATGGTCCTGCCCGCGGCTGCTACTTCCGCAGCACCAGCAGACCCTTGAGGTAATCGCCCTCGGGGAAGTACAGCGTCTGCGGATGGTCGGGCGCGGCGGCGACGCGCTCGGCGATGACGCCGTCGACGCCGGCATCGATCGCCGCGCCGGCGACGATCTTGTGGAACAGCTCGGGCCCGACGCCGCCCGAGCAGGAGAACGTGAACAGCAGCCCGCCCGGCGCCAGCAGCATCAGCGCCAGCCGGTTGATGTCCTTGTAGGCGCGCGCGGCGCGTTCGGCATGGGCCGCGGTGGGGGCGAACTTGGGCGGGTCGAGGACGATCGCGTCGAAGCGGCGCCCGGCCTCGAGGCACGCGCGCAGATGGGCGTTGACATCGCCCTCGACGCAGCGGCTGCGCGCGGCGTCGAAGCCGTTGATCTCGACATGCGTCTGCACGCGCTGCAGCGCCGGGCCCGAGCTGTCGACGCTGGTGACTTCCTCGGCGCCGCCGGCCAGTGCCGCGACGCTGAAGCCGCCCGTGTAGCTGTAGCAGTTCAGCACCGAGCGCACGCCGCAATGCCGCACCCAGCGCGCGAAGCGGCCGCGGTTGTCGCGCTGGTCGAGGTAGTAGCCGGTCTTGTGGCCGCTGGCGACGTCGAGCGTCAGCCGCCAGTCGTGCTCGGTGATCTCGCACTCGGTGGCGCCGTCGCCGCGCAGCCAGCCGGTCTGCGCCGGCAGGCCCTCGAGGGTGCGCACGCCGGCGTCGCTGCGCTCGTACAGGCGCTGCAGGCCCGTGGCGGCGAGCAGCGCGTCGGCGATCGCCGGTTTCCAGCGCTCGACGCCGGCCGCGCCGAACTGCGCGCACAGCGTGTCGCCATAGCGGTCGACGACGAGGCCGGGCAGGCCGTCGGCCTCGCCGTGGATCAGCCGCAGGCCGTTGCTGGCGATCGGCAGCCGCGCGCGCAGCGCCACCGCGGCGGCGATGCGACGGCCGAAGAAGGCGGCGTCGATGCGTTCGCCCTCGTCGGTGCTCCAGGCGCGCACCCGGATCTGCGACGCGCCGCTGTAGGCGCCCCAGGCGAGGAAGCGGCCGTCGGCCGCCTCCACGCGCACCGTCTCGCCGGGGTCGGCCTTGCCGCGCTCGACGCTGCCTTCGAAGACCCAGGGATGGTGGCGCTGCAGCGAGCGTTCCTTGCCGGGGCGCAGGCGTATCGATTTCATCGCGTCGTCATCCACTCAACTCTTGCGTTTCGCGCGCGGATGCGCGGCATCGTAGGCCTTGGCCAGATGCTGGAAATCGAGCTGCGTGTAGACCTGGGTCGTGCTGATCGAGGCATGGCCGAGCAGTTCCTGCACGGCACGCAGGTCGCCGCTGCTTTGCAGCAGGTGGCTGGCATAACTGTGGCGCAGCATGTGCGGATGCACGCGCGTCGGCAGACCGGCCTGCGCCGCCTGGCCGCGCAGGCGCAGGCGCAGCTGGTTCGGGCTCAGCCGCGTGCCGCGCCGGCTGACGAACAGCGCCGCCTCGGCGGCATCGGCCAGCGTCGGGCGCAGCGCCAGCCAGGCGTCCAGCGCCGCCAGCGCCGGGCCGCCGACCGGCACGCTGCGGCGCTTGCCGCCCTTGCCCAGCACATGCGCCGTGGCGTCGTCGCGGTCGACCCAGCCGCGCGCCTCGGCGCTGGCGCGCGCATCGAGCCCGGTGAGCTCGCCGATGCGCAGCCCGCAGCCGTAGAGCAGCTCGGCGATCGCGTGGTCGCGCGCCGTCAGCGCCGGGTCGCCGTCGGCGTCCTCGTGCGCGGCCAGCGCGACGGCCTGCTCGACCGACAGCGCCTTGGGCAGCGGCTTGCCGGCCTTGGGCGGGCGCAGCCCCTCGACCGGATTGACCTTCAGCCGCCCCTGCCGCGCCC
>JAGWVB010000316.1 GCA_018971105.1 Burkholderiales bacterium | reverse complement strand
CCGCTACGCCATGGCCGCGCGCCGGCCGGCCGCGTCGGCCCCGGCCCTGGGCGCCGCGGCGCCGGCTCCGGATGCGCGGGTGCAGATCAGCAGTCCCGCGACCGGCCAGACCTACACCCCGGGCTCGACCGTGAACGTCACCGTCCAGGTCGCGGCCGGCGTGACCATCAGTTCCGGATACGTCAGCACCAACATCCCCGGCGTCGGCGCCGTGAATGCCAGCAGTTACGGCACGACCTCGTTCCAGGCCAGCTTCGTGATTCCGGCCGCTTACACCGGCGCGGTGACGCTGACGCCGCTGGTCATCGACGGCAGCATCTCGCCCATCGTCGGCCTGAGCACCGATATCGCCGTCGTCGCCGGGCGCGCCCCCACGAGCCTGACCCTCGTCCGGGGCAGCTATGTCCATGTGCGCTCGGTCCCGGCCGTCTCGTCGATCTACGTGACCGGCAATTTCCCCAACAATGTCCACACGGATCTTTCGGCTTCCGCAACCGGCACGACCTACACCTCGAGCAATGCCAATGTCGTGACGGTCGATGCCGAAGGCCAAGTCCAGGCCGTGGCCTACGGCAGCGCCGCGATCACGGTGCAGAACAGCGGCGTCAAGGCCTATGTGACCTATGTCGTCGAGAACCCCGCGGCGCCCCTGCCGCCGCAGAGCGACAGCGCCGTGCTGCGGGTCGCGGTCGGGGGTCTGCAGCTCAACCGGACGACGGGCTTCTATGTGCAGACGGTCACGGTGACGAACGCGCAGGCCTATCCCGTGGCCGGACCGCTCTATCTGGTCGCCGGCGGACTGGCGCCGGGGGTCATCCTCGTCAATCCCGGGCGCGGCGCGACGCAGACCATCGCGCCGCTGAATCAACCCTATGTCAAATTGCACCTCGCGGATGGCTATACGCTGGCGCCGGGCGCGAGCGTGCAGGTGCAGTTGCAATTCCTGAATCCGTCGCGAGCCCGCATCGCGTACACGCCCCAGGTCTACCGCACCGCCGGCACGCCCTGAGCGCCGGCCGCGACCCGATCCCACACTCGAACCGTACGGAGATGACGATGAAGCCCTGGAGTCTGGTCGGTGCCGCGCTGTACGCATCGATGCTGTCGATCCCGATCGTCGGCACGGCCGCCGCGGCGCCGGTCGAAACGGTCCGGATCGACACCACGGCCCTGGCCGGAACGAGCGGCTATCTCGCGTTCGACCTGATCGGCGGTTCGGTGATCGCGAACAACACGATATCGATCTCCGCTTTCGCCAGCGACGCGACCCTCGGCGCCGTCACGCTCACGGGTTCGGCCTCGGGCAGCCTGCAACCCGGTCCCGCGGTTCTCGGCGACTCGAATTTCTTCAACGAGTTGCTGCAGCAGGTCGTGTTCGGCAATGCCTTGACTTTCGATCTCGGAGTCTCGTCGCAATACGGCGGCGCCGGTTTCCCGGACCAGTTCTCGTTCTACCTGCTCGACGGCACCCAGAATCCCTACCTGACGACCGACGCTTCGGGTGCGAATTCGCTGTTCGGCATCACGCTGGATTCCGCCAGTCCGACGCCTGCCGTCTACCTATCCGATTTCGCCACCGCAACGGTCACGCCGCAGGCACCGCCCACGGGCGTGCCCGAGCCCGCCAGCCTGTGGCTGCTGCTGGCCTGTGCGCCGGGCTGCGCCCGGGCGCTGCGCAGCGGCCGCCGGCGGCGCGGCGCCTGAAGGGGGCTCGCTAGCGCCGGGCGCGTTCGCCGGGCGCGGCGGTCGCGGGCAGCAGGCGCCGGGCCAAGACGAGCGCGACCCACAGCGCGACGACCGCAAACACCGCCAGCGCCGCCAGTCCGATGAGGACGGGGGCGAACCAGACGCGCATCGCCGTCGTCTGCGCCCCGCTGCGATAGGCCCAGGCGTCGATGGCATGGCCCAGCCACGGCGCAACGAATTCGACCTCGCAGCCGAAGATCAGCGCCGCCAGGACGAGGACGAGGACGACTCGCAGGATCTTGCGCGGGTTCAATGGAGTTTCCGATCATCGGCAGGCCGGTGGCGGGCCGGGGCCTGCGCGCCGCGCGGACCGGCCGGTCATCTTCGCACGTCGAACGGGCCCCCGTCGACACCGTCTTCGTGGCCGACGTGCGGCGCCACGGCGGCGCGCCCGACCCGTTCCGGGTGCCGCAGTCCGGTGCCGGGACGGCGCCGGTCCGTGCACCGACGCCGGGTCGAGCGCCGAGCCGATGCCCGAGCCGCCCGGCGACGGCTGTCGCGTCAAGCGTAGCCGCGGTGGTGCCTGCCTACATCCCGGTATCGGACCGTCGAACTCTATCCCTGCGTCTAGGTATCCTGGTCAATGGCGTGGCTATGCGATAGTCCAGCCCACCGGGTTGCGGACTTGTGAGGGTGGCTTGGACGAGCAGGATGCGAGCTACGCGAGCGGCCCGACCGACTGGTTGGCGACGGCGGCCGGCAGCGCGCATGTCGCGGTCGGGGTCAGCAGCCTGCGCAGCGGTGAATTCGTCGCGGTCAACGACTCGTTCTGCCGCCTCTTCGGTTTCGGCCGCGTCGAGATCATCGGTCGCAGTTCGGCCGCCCTGGGCCTGTGGCCCGACGCGCGCCAGCGTGCGCGCCTGTTCGAGCTCCTGCGCCAGCGCGGCAGCGTCACCGGCTTCGAGGCGCGCTATCGCAACCGCGACGGCGAGGTCGGCGACCTCGAGGTCTCGGCGCGCATCGTCGAGCGCGACGGCGAACCCTTCCTCATCGGCTTCCTGACCGAGATCAGCGACCGGCGCGAACTCATCGAGGGCCTGCGCGCGGCGCAGAGCCGGCTGGGCGTCGTGCTGCGCGCGTCGCGCATGCTCGTGTTCCGGCAGGACCGCGGGCTGCGCTACACCTGGGTCGCCAATCCGGTGCTCGGCGCGCGCGAGGACGAACTCATCGGCCGCACCGACGCCGAGATCCTGGGCCCCGCGGCCGCCGCCCCGCTCGTCGCGATCAAGCGCCGCGTGCTCGAATCCGGCGCGCCCGAGCGGCGCGATGTCTGGGTCGCCAACAACGGCCAGCTCGGCTGCTTCGACCTCGTCGTCGAGCCCGAGCGCGACGCCGCGGGCCGCGTCATCGGCATCGTCTGCGCCGCGCTCGACATCACGCAGCGCATGTGCGAGCACCAGAGCGCGCTGAGCGCGCCGTCGAATTCGATCCGCGGCCTGGCGGCGCTGATCGGCCGCGAGCCGCTCACGGCGCGGCAGGCGCAGCGCCTGAACCGTATCGAGGTCGAGGCCGGCCGCCTGGGCACCGCCGCATCCGCGCCACCCGCGATCGAGCGCCTGCAGGCGCGCCACGCCGGTACCCGGGTCGTCGTCGCCGAGCATGAACCGGTGATGCGCGAGCTCGTCTGCGCGCTGCTCGAGCGGGCCGGCCTGGCCGTCACGCCCGCGCGCACCGGCGTCGAGGCGCTGAGCTACACGCTGCAGCTCGCGCCCGCGCTGCTGCTGCTCGACCTCGAGCTGCCGCAGCGCGGCGGCGTCGCGGCGGCCCGCGCCTTGCGCGGCGCCGCGCTGCGGCAGCTGCCCATCGTCGCGATGCTGAGCGCGAACGCGGTCGCCGCCGCGGCCGATGCCGGAACGGAACTCGATGCCGATCTGGACGACCTGCTCGACAAGCCCGTCGCGGCCGACCGGCTCTACGCGAAGGTCCTCGCATGGCTGGAGGCCGGCCGATGAGCGCCGCGGCGCCCGCGACCACGACCTTGGCGCGCTACCTGCGGCGCCTGCTATGGCTGTCGATGCTGCCGCTGCTGCTGCTGGCGCTGGTGCTGGCCGCCGACGCGCTGCGCCACGTGCGCGCCGCCGACGAACGCGCGGCGCGGCTGCTGGCGACCCAGCTCGCCGGCGCCATCGACGGCATGTTGCGCGAGCGCAAGCTGGCGCTCGAGGTGCTGGCGGCCTCGCCGCTGCTCGACGCGGGGCGGCTGGCGGATTTCCAGCGCCGGGCCCAGGTGTTCCCGCGCCGCTTCGGCAGCGCGCTGATCCTGGCCGATCGCCAGGGACGCATGCTGCTGCACACCGGCATGCCCTACGGCCAGGCGCTGCCCGCGCTGCCGCGGCCGCAGGGCCGAGCCGCGGTTCCCGCGGCATTCGCCAGCGGTCACGCCGAGGTCGGCGACCTCGTCTTCGGCCCGGTGGTCCGGCACCCGCTCGTGGCCGTCGCCGTGCCGGTGCTGCGCCACGGCAAGGCCGATCAGGTCCTGCTCACCGCCATCGACGTGCGCGCATTCCAGCAGCGCATCGACGCTGCCGGCGTGCCGCAGGGCTGGCGCGTGGCCCTGCTCGACAGCCGGCACGAGCTGATCGCCGGCCGCTGGGGCCCGCACGCCGATGCGGCGTCCCCCGGCCGCGGCGGCACGCGCCTGCAGGCGACGATGGCCGAGGCGCCGTGGCAGCTCCTCGTCGACGAGCCGGCCGCGAGCCGCCGCGGCCCCTGGCTGGCGTCGCTGGCGGCGCTGGCGCTGGCCATC
>JAGWVB010000315.1 GCA_018971105.1 Burkholderiales bacterium | reverse complement strand
GCTCCCGCCGCGGCTGAGGGCGGCGCCGTCATCGCGGCGCCGACGGCCCGCGCGATGGCGTGCCGGTGCCGCCGCCCGGAGCGCGCGCGCGCGCCGCCGGCAGCCTCGGACGATCGGATGCGGGGTGTCTCATGGAGGGTTCTCGGGCGCAGGCGCGCGCTGCGCCTGCAGGGCCGCGGAAGGATACCAATACACCATGTCATCGCGCTCCGCGACATCGATCACCGTCAGCCTGCCGCGGCCGCAGGGTCCGCCGACGCAGCGGCCGTTCGCCGGCTCGTAGGCGGCGCCGTGGATCGAGCACAGGATCCAGCGCCGCTCGAGGTCGAGGAAGTCGCCCGGCTGCCAGTCCATCTCGGTCGGGACATGGACGCAGCGGTTGAGGTAGGCGCGCACCTGGCCGTCGAAGCGCAGCGCGAAGGCGCGCACCGGGCGGCCGTATTCGAGCAGCTCCCAGACCCAGGCCCGGCCGCGCTCCTCGAGCGCCGCGCTGGCGCACAGCGGCACGCCGATGCCGCTCACGCGTTTCCCAGCAGCCAGTCGTGCAGCTCGCGCGTGCTGCGGGCGACGTACAGCGGCGCGTGGGGCGCAAAGGCCTCGGCATCATGCGCGCCGTAGGCGACGCCGACCTTGGCGGCGCCGGAGTTCGCAGCCAGCTGCAGGTCGTGCGTGGTGTCGCCGATCATCAGCGTGCGGTTCGGGTCGACGCCGAACTCGCGCATCAGCTCGTGCAGCATGCGCGGGTCGGGCTTGCTCGCCGTCTCGTCGGCCGTGCGCGTGGCGTCGAAGAGCCGGTGCAGCTGGGCCTGCGCGAGCGCATCGTCGAGCCCGCTGCGGCTCTTGCCGGTGGCCACCGCGAGCAGGTGGTGGCGCGCGCGCAGCGCCTGCAGCATCTCGACCGTGCCCGGGAACAGCACGAGTTCGTCCTGGCGCGCCAGGTAATGGTGGCGGTAGCGCCGGCCGAGCTCGGGGTAGCGCGCGGCCGGCAGGCCGGGCACGGCGTGCTGGAGCGCGTCCTGCAGCCCGAGCCCGATGACATAGGCCGCGGCCTCGTCGCTGGGCACGGCGGCGCCGACATCGGCGCAGGCCGCCTGGATGCAGCGCACGATCAGCATCGTGCTGTCGAACAGCGTGCCGTCCCAGTCGAAGACGATGAGGTCGTAGCGGCGGGTCATCTCGGTACCGACCGGCCGTCCCGAAGGCACCGAGCGCCCACCGGGCCTCGAAGGGGCCCCTGCGGGTCCCGGGGGGCAGCGAACGAGGTGAGCGTGGGGACTTTCACGCCAACAGTGTCTCGCATTCGCGTGGCAGCGGTGCGACAAGGCGGATCCGCGCGCCGCTCGCCGGGTGGTCGAACTCGAGCTCGCGCGCATGCAGGAACATGCGGCCGAAGCCCTGCTCGCGCGCGAGCTGCTTGTTGCGCGCGAAATCGCCGTACTTCGGGTCGCCGACGATGGGATGGCCGCTGTGCGCGAGATGGACGCGGATCTGGTGCGTGCGGCCGGTCTTGATCGCCACGTCCAGCAGTGTCCAGTCGGCGTAGCGTCGCGCCACCTTGACGAGCGTGATCGAGCGCCGGCCGTCGGCATGGTCGGCGCCGACGACGCGCACATTGCGCTCGCCGGCGGCGTCGCTGCTCTTGTGCAGCGCCAGGTCGATGACCTTGAGTTGGTCGGGCCAGGCGCCGAACACCAGCGCCGCGTAGCGCTTGCCGGTGTCGCGGGCGCGGAACTGGTCCTGCAAGGCGGTGAGCGCGCTGCGCTTCTTGGCCAGCAGCAGCACGCCCGAGGTCTCCTTGTCGAGCCGGTGCACGAGTTCGAGGAAGCGCGCCTGCGGCCGCGCCCGGCGCAGCTGCTCGATGACGCCGTAGCTGACGCCGCTGCCGCCGTGCACGGCGACGCCGGCCGGCTTGGCGATGGCCAGCAGCTGCTCGTCCTCGTAGAGGAGCGGGAACTCGCGCGCCGGCGCCGGCAGCTGCGCGCTGCGGTCGGGCAGGCGCAGCGGCGGCAGGCGGATGTCGTCGCCGGCGGCCACCCGCGTCTCGGCGCTGGCGCGGCCCTTGTTCACCCGCACCTCACCCGAGCGGATGACGCGGTAGACATGGGTCTTGGGCACGCCCTTGAGCTCGCGCAGCAGGTAGTTGTCCAGGCGCTGGCCCGCCGCTTCGGCGTCCACCGTCAGGTGTCTGACGGCCGGCGCCGCTCCACCGACTTTGGGCTCTATAATCGCCGACTCCACGTTTGCGCTGTAAGTGCTTGATTTATCGGAGTTTACCCGGGCATTTCCTGAGTTTCCGTGGCGCGCCATGCCCGATGATCGGGCTGGCAAGTAGGTGATGCAACGTCGGCAGGCCGTTGTCGGGCCGGGGACCCCAAGTGACCCGGCAGGCAAGGGCCGCTGGCGGCAGAGCAACGAAGAAGAACCCGTCCTCACGCTAACAGTGAGGCCACCGTGAATCCATGGTGCCAGGCCCCATGCCTGGCACCCGTGTGCCGGCGCTGAAACTGCAGCCATGTCGATCCCGTCCCCCAACCCCTCCTCGAGGCGCCCCCCGGCGCTGCGGCTCGTCGCCGCAGCCGCGGCACGCCCGGGGCGGCCGCCGCGCGATCCGCGGCGGTCGGGGTCGACGCCGACGGGCGAGGCAGCCAGCGCCGACACGCACGCGCCAACGCTGCGCAGCTGACCGCCGGTTGCGGCGGATCGAGCGCAGTCCAGGGCACTCGCGACTTCGGTTCGACCGCGTTACTCGTGCATCGATGTGGTAAGGGGCGCGCCCGCAGGGGTGGCGCCGCATCGTGACGCACGGATCCGCCGCGCATGGCGGCGGGCCCGGGCAATGGAGTGCACATGAAACGCATGCTGATCAACGCCACGCAGCCCGAAGAGCGGCGGCTGGCGATCGTCGATGGCCAGAAGCTGCTCGACTTCGAGACCGAGATCGAAGGGCGCGAACAGCGCAAGGGCAACATCTACAAGGCCGTCATCACCCGCGTCGAGCCCTCGCTCGAGGCCTGTTTCGTCGACTACGGCGAGGAACGCCACGGCTTCCTGCCGTTCAAGGAGATCTCCAAGAACTACTTCCGCGAGGGCGCCGACGTGCGCAGCGCGCGCATCCAGGACGTCGTCAGGGAAGGCGACAACCTGCTCGTCCAGGTCGAGAAGGAGGAGCGCGGCAACAAGGGCGCGGCGCTGACGACCTTCGTCAGCCTGGCCGGCCGCTACCTCGTGCTGATGCCCAACAACCCGCGCGGCGGCGGCGTCAGCCGGCGCATCGAGGGCGAGGACCGCGAGGAGCTCAAGGACAACCTCGAGCAGCTCGAGTACCCCAAGGGCATGAGCCTGATCGCGCGCACGGCCGGCATCGGCCGCAGCGCGGCCGAGCTGCAGTGGGACCTGAACTACATGCTCAAGCTCTGGACCGCCATCGACGGCGCGTCCAAGGCCGGCAAGGGCGCCTTCCTGATCTACCAGGAAAGCAGCCTCGTGATCCGCGCCATCCGCGACTACTTCACGTCGGACATCGGCGAGATATTGATCGACACCGACGACATCTTCGAGCAGGCGCAGCAGTTCATGAACCACGTGATGCCGGAGACGGCCAATCGCGTGAAGCGCTACCGCGACGACGCGGCGCTGTTCAGCCGCTTCCAGATCGAGCACCAGATCGAGACCGCGTTCAGCCGCACCGTGAACCTGCCCAGCGGCGGCGCCATCGTCATCGACCACACCGAGGCGCTGGTCAGCGTCGACGTCAACTCGGCGCGCGCCACGCGCGGCAGCGACATCGAGGAGACCGCCACCCGCACGAACCTGGAAGCCGCCGACGAGATCGCGCGCCAGATGCGGCTGCGCGACCTCGGCGGCCTGATCGTCGTCGACTTCATCGACATGGAGGAGAGCAAGAACCGGCGCGAGGTCGAGACGCGGCTGCGCGACGCGCTGCGCTTCGACCGTGCGCGCGTGCAGTTCAGCTCGATCAGCAAGTTCGGCCTGCTCGAACTCAGCCGCCAGCGCCTACGCCCGGCGCTCAGCGAGGGCAACCACATCACCTGCCCGCGCTGCAACGGCACCGGCCACATCCGCGACACCGAAAGCTCGGCGCTGCAGATCCTGCGCATCATCCAGGAGGAGGCGCTGAAGGAGAACACCGCCGCCGTGCATGTGCAGGTGCCGGTCGAGGTGACGAGCTTCCTGCTCAACGAGAAGCGCACCGAGATCACGAAGATCGAGCTCAAGCAGCGCGTGACCGTGCTGCTGGTGCCGAACAAGCACCTCGAGACGCCGAACTACAAGCTCGAGCGCCTGCGCCACGACGACCCGCGGCTGGAGAACCTGCAGGCCAGCTACACGATGATCGAGGAGCCCGAGGACGAGGTCGGGATCACGCGGCGCGAGAAGGCCAAGCCCAAGCAGGAGCCGATCATCAAGGGCGTGCTGCCCGACGAGCCGGCCCCGCCGGCCCGCCTACCCGCCCCGGCCCCGATGCCCACGCCGGCGCCGGCCCCAGT
>JAGWVB010000314.1 GCA_018971105.1 Burkholderiales bacterium | reverse complement strand
GCTGGCGGTGGCACCGCGGCTGGCGGCCGCGCCACCGGCTGCGCCCGGCCTGACGGCGCCTGACGCCGCGGCGGTCGCCGGCCGCGACGTCTGGCTGGTGCACCCCTGGAGCCTGGGTGAACTGCCGCCATCGCTGCCGGCCGACACCCAGGTCATCGGCGTCTTCCTGGCCGACTTCCACCGCGCCTGGCCTTGGAACGAAAGGCGCTGGCACTTCGTCGGCAGCCGCATGGCCGAGCTGGCGGCGCAGCGCTGGTACGGCGACGCCGCGGCCATCGGCGCCGCGCTGAAGAGCGCGCGCAGCGTGCGCGGCGTCGATGAGCCCCACCTCGCGCCGTGGTTGCCGGGCGTCGAATGGGGCGCGGTGCCGGCACTTTTCCCGCCCGTCGCCCGGCGCTGCGATGCCTTCTCGCCATGGTGGAGGCGGGCCACGCAGGGGCTGAACTCGGCCAGCGAGCTGCTGGCCGCCAACGAGGTGGCTGCAACGTGAACGAAACCGGAAAAGCAACCGACCCCCCGCCGCTGACCGTGCTGTACGACGGGGCCTGCCCGCTGTGCCGGCGCGAGATCGGCGTCTATCGCGGCCTGCAGCCGCTGCGCGCGGACGCGCCGCTCTGTTTTGCCGATGTCAGCGACGCGGCCTTGCCACTGCCGCCCGGGACCACGCGCGAGCAGCTGCTGGCGCGCTTTCACGTGCGGGGGCGCGACGGGGTGCTGCTCAGCGGCGCGCAGGCCTTCCTGGCGCTGTGGGCTGAATTGCCGGGCTGGCGCTGGCTGGCCCTGGCCGGCCGTCTGCCGGGCGCGGCCTGGTTGATGGAGCGCGGCTACCGGCTCTTCCTGCGCGGGCGGCCGACCTTGCAGCGCTGGGCGTTCCGGCTGGAGCGGCCCGCGCCGCAGCGGCCGGGCGACGGCGACGCCGGCTCGTGAGCCTCCCGCCGGGTCCCCCTGCCTTCACCTTATCGGAATCCCCCATGACCGCCATCGCCCTCATCACCGGTGCCAGCGGCGGCATCGGCCGCGCCCTGGCGCGCCAGCTGCACGCCCAAGGCTGCCGCGTTGCCGCGGTCGGCCGCGACGCCAACCGCCTGGGCGAGGTGCAAGCCGAGCTGCGCATCGCCGCCGACACCACCACGCCCGCGGGCGCCGCAGCGGCCGTCGCCGCCTGCCAGCAAGCGCTCGGCGCCGCGCCGACCTGGCTGGCGCACTGCGTGGGCAGCACGCTGATCGCCCCGCTGCACCGCACGCGCGCCGAGGCCTACCGCGAGCTGATGCGCGTCAACCTCGACAGCGCCGTGTTCATGCTGCAGGCCTGGATCGCGGGGCTGCAGGGCGCACCCGGCGCCGCCGTCTTCGCCAGTTCGGTGGTGGCGCGCATCGGGGTGGCGAATCACGAGGCCATCGCAGCCGCCAAGGGCGGCGTCGAAGCCCTGGTGCGCAGCCCCGCGGCCACCTACGCGGCCCAGGGCCTGCGCATCAATGCCGTGGCCCCGGGGCTGACCGAGACCCCGATGACGGCAGCCCTGCTGAAGCTGCCCGCGATGCGCGAGGGCGCTGCCCGCCAGTACCCGCTGGGCGGCGTGCAGACGGCCGAGCAGGTGGCCGATGTGATGGCCTGGCTGCTCGGCGACGCTGCGGCCCGCGTCACCGGGCAGGTGATTGCGGTGGACGGGGGCTTCACCACCGTGCGGCCGCTCGTGAAGTGACCGCCGGAGGGCTGGCGAAGCGCACGAATTGATACCCGGGAGTTGCAGATGAACCAAGACCCACGCTGCTGCGGCAGCGGCGCCTGCCTCATCGACCGCGAAGGCCGCGGCTGGTGCGGCCAAGGCCGGGACGGCCGCAGGATGGTCCATGCCCCGCTGCCGCCGCCCGGGGATCCGGGGCCGGCCGCGGCGGCGCCATGACGGGCACGGCAGCGCTGGTCTGGTTCAAGCGCGACCTGCGCGTGCGCGACCACGCCCCGCTGGCCGAAGCGATGCACTTCGAGGGCGCGCTCGGCCTGGTGGTGATCGAGCCGCAGTGGCTGGCCAGCCCCGAGTGCGACCCGCGCCACGTCGGCTTCCTGCTCGGCTGCGTCGCCGAGCTGCAGCGCAGCCTGGCGCAACGGGGCCTGCCGCTGCTCGTGCGCACCGGCGCGATGCCGCAGGTGCTGCAGGCGCTGCGGCGCGAGTTCGCCTTCAGCCACCTCTTCAGCCACGAAGAAACCGGCCCGGGTTGGAGCTACGCGCGCGACCGGGCCGTGGCCGCATGGTGCCGCAGCGCCGGCGTGCACTGGACCGAATGGCCACAGACCGGCGTCGTGCGGCGCCTGCGCTCGCGCACCGGCTGGGCCGGGCGCTGGGCGCAGCGCATGAATGCGCCCGAGGCGCCGGCGCTGCGCGGCTTCAGCGCGGCGCCCGGTCTGCAGGCTTCGGCGCTGCCCGGCCTGCGCGAGCTGGGCCTGCCCGCCCTGAGCCAGGCCCTGCCGCCGGCCGGCGAGCGCGCCGCGTGGGCCACGCTGGAGAGTTTTCTCGACGGCCGCGGACGCGACTACCGCCGCGCGATGTCCAGCCCGCTCACGGCCGCCGAAGGCTGCAGCCGGCTGAGCGCGCACCTGGCCTTCGGCACGATCTCGATGCGCTGCGTGCACCAGGCCACCGAATCGCGCATCGCGGCCAGCGCCGAGCGCCCGCTGGCCCACGCCTTGCGCGGCTTTGCCAGCAGGCTGCGCTGGCACTGCCACTTCATGCAAAAGCTCGAAGACGAGCCGGCCATCGAGTGGCGCAACGTCGCGCGCACGGTCGACGGGCTGCGGCCCGGGGACGGCGAACCCGAGAGCCCGCTCGATGCCGAGCGACTCCAGGCCTGGTGCGAAGGCCGCACCGGCTTCCCGATGGTCGATGCCTGCATGCGCCAGCTGCGCGCCACGGGCTGGCTGAATTTCCGCATGCGCGCGATGCTGGTCAGCTTTGCCGCCTATCACCTGTGGCTGCACTGGCGCCGACCGGGGCTGTTCCTGGCGCGCCAGTTCCTCGATTTCGAACCCGGCATCCACTGGAGCCAGATGCAGATGCAGTCGGGCACCACCGGCATCAACACGCTGCGCATCTACTCGCCGGCCAAGCAGGCGCGCGACCACGATCCGCAGGGCCGGTACCTCCGGCAGTGGCTGCCGGAGCTCGGCAGCGCCGCCTATCCGCCCCCCGTCGTCGACGAACGCGCGGCGCTGGCGGCCGCGAAGGCCAGGCTGTACGGCGTGCGCCGGACCCAGCAGGCGCAGGCCGAGGCCCGCGCCATCCAGCACCAGCACGGCTCGCGCAAGAGCGGCTTGCCCGCCACCAAGGCCCCGAAGCGCAGGCCCCGCGGCGCGCCGGACGACCAGGGCCGGTTGTTCTAGCCGGCCGCGCGGGCGGGCTTGTGGTAGCTGGCGATGTAGTTGACCGCCAGGCCGCGCGTCCACCAGGCGCGATGAACGACCGGCAGGTAGGCCATGCCCCGGCGTTCGCCGGCGGCCAGGCCGCAGGCCGCTGCAGCCTGGTCCAGCTCCTCGGGCCGCACGAACCGCGCCCAATGGTGCGTGCCCCGGGGCAGCACCCGAAAGACGATCTCGGCGCCGACGATCGCGGCCAGGTAGCTGCGCAGCGTGCGGTTGATCGTCGAGGCCAGCAGCAGCCCCCCGGGCGCCAGACGCGCCACCGCGTCGCGCACGAAAGCCGGCACCTCGTCGACGTGTTCGACCACCTCCAGCAGAAGCAGGACGTCGAAGCGCTCGAGGTCCTGCAGCACGGCAGCGGGCTCGCCGACCCGGTAGTCGATGGGCAGGCCGGCGGCCTTCGAATGCAGCTGCGCGACGGCGATGTTGCTCGCCGCGGCATCGACGCCGACGACCGCAGCGCCCCGGGCCGCCAGGGGTTCGCACATCAGCCCGGCGCCACAGCCGATGTCGGCGATGCGCAAGCCCTGCAGCGCACCGACCGGGCGCCCGAAGCGCCGGGCGATCTGTTCGAGCACGTGGCCGAGCCGCAGCTCGTTGACCACGTGCAGCGGTCGCATCGGGCCGGCGCGGTTCCACCAGGTGGCGGCGAGACGGTTGAAGCGGGCGACCTCGTCGCTGCGGATCGTGCGGGCGGGGGCTTTGCGCGTGCGTTCCTCTGCAGCGGGCGTGGCCGCCACCGTCCGCGGGTCCAGGGCGGCCCGCGCGCCGGGTGCCTGCACGACAGGCACGGCCAGGCGGGTGGCGCCGCTGAGGCCCCGGGCCCCGTCGTCGAACCGCCCCACGCGGGCCTCGGCTTCGAGAACGACGGGGTCGCGGCCGCGATGTCGCAGCTCCCGGGCGCTGGTCAGACCGGCGATGCCGACGCCGACGCCGGCGACGCTCGGTGGCGACCGGGGGTTCGACCGGCTGTCCCAGGCGCTGCTTCTATGATCCGGCATGGCTGTTCCCTCTTCTGCGGTGGTTGGCTGGCCTCGTCATAACGTCTTCTCATGGCAGAAGTTGCACCGGCGCGGCGAACCCGCGCGGTGGAGGCCCCCCGCGGCCGCGGG
>JAGWVB010000041.1 GCA_018971105.1 Burkholderiales bacterium | reverse complement strand
CGACCCCGCCCGCCGCGCCGAAGCCGCATGCGGCCACGCCGGTGGGCGACGGCGCGCGCGCCCAGGCGCTGCTCGACGGCGAGACGCCGGCGGCGGCGCCGGCGACGCCGGGCCGTTTCGTCGTCCAGGTCGGCGCCTACAGCGACGCGTCCAAGCTGCACCAGGCACGGGCCAAGGTCGAGGCGCTAGGCTACAAGACCTATACCCAGATCGTCGAGACCGCTGCCGGCAAGCGCACGCGCGTGCGCATCGGCCCCTATGCCACGCATGAGCAGGCCAGCGCGGTGGCCGCCAAGGTCAAGCACAGCGGCCTGCCCGCGGCGATCCTGGCCCTGTGATGGCCGTGCTCGACGGCGTCTCGGGTCTGGATTGGACCCTGCTCACGGTGCTGGTACTGTCGGTGGGCGTCGGGCTCTGGCGCGGCTTCGTCTTCGAATGCCTGTCGCTGGCCGGCTGGGTCGCGGCCTGGGTCGCCGCGCAATGGGGCGCACCGCAGCTCGCGCCGCACCTGCCGATCGGCGGTGCCGGTTCGGCGCTCAACCTGGCGCTGGCCTTCGCGCTGTGCTTCCTCGCCGCCTTGCTGGTCTGGGGACTGGCGGCGCGACTCATCCGCATGCTGATCCGCGCCACACCGCTGTCGCTACCCGACCGCCTGCTCGGCGCCGCCTTCGGCGCCCTGCGCGCGCTCGTGCTTTTGTTGGCGGTCACCATGGTCGTGACCTTGACGCCGGCGGCACAATCGCAGGCCTGGCGCGATTCGCAGGGTGCGCGTTGGCTCGACCGGGCGCTGCAGGCGATCCGACCCCTGCTGCCTGCGACCGCGGCGCGCCTCCTGCCCGCCTGACCTCTTCAAGGAAACCCCATCATGTGCGGCATCGTCGGTGCGATCTCCCGGACGCCCGTCAACCAGCTCATCTACGACGCGCTGCTGCTGCTGCAGCATCGCGGCCAGGACGCCGCCGGCATCGTCACGATGCAGGGCACGAAGTGCTTCATGCACAAGGCCCGCGGCATGGTGCGCGACGTCTTCCGCACGCGCAACATGCGCGGGCTGCCGGGCACGGTCGGACTCGGCCAGGTGCGCTACCCGACCGCCGGCAACGCCTACAGCGAGGAGGAGGCGCAGCCTTTCTACGTCAACGCACCCTACGGCATCGTGCTCGTGCACAACGGCAACCTGACGAACGCCGCCGCGCTCAAGGCCGAGCTGTTCGCGGTCGACCGCCGCCACATCAACACCGAGAGCGACACCGAGGTGCTGATCAACGTCCTCGCGCACGAGCTCGAGCGCGTCGCGCGCGACCTGCCGCTGACGCCGGACCAGGTGTTCAAGGCCGTCGGCGCCGTGCACCGGCGCATCAAGGGCTCGTACGCGGTGATCGCGCTCATCGCCGGCCATGGACTGCTCGCGTTCCGCGACCCCTACGGCATCCGCCCGCTGTGCTACGGCCTGGGCAGCGGCGAGCATGCCGGCGACGTCATGGTGGCCAGCGAATCGGTGGCGCTCGAGGGCACCGGACACCAGCTCGTGCGCGACATCGCGCCGGGCGAGGCGATCTTCATCGACGAGGCGGGCGCGATCCACAACCGACAATGCGCCGAGCACCCGACGCTCAACCCCTGCATCTTCGAGTTCGTCTACCTCGCGCGGCCCGATTCGGTGCTCGACGGCATCTCGGTCTACCACGCGCGGCTCAACCTCGGTGAATCGCTGGCGCAGCGCGTGATCTCGACGCTGCCGCCGTCGGAGATCGACGTCGTGATCCCGATCCCCGAATCGAGCCGGCCGAGCGCGATGCAGCTTGCGCACCGCCTGGGCAAGCCGTATCGCGAGGGCTTCGTGAAGAACCGCTACGTCGGCCGCACCTTCATCATGCCGGGGCAGGCGGTGCGGGCGAAGAGCGTGCGCCAGAAGCTCAACGCCATCGGCATGGAGTTCAAGGGCCGCAACGTGCTGCTCGTCGACGACAGCATCGTGCGCGGCACGACGAGCCGCGAGATCGTGCAGATGGCGCGCGAGGCCGGCGCGCGCAAGGTCTACCTGGCTTCGGCGGCGCCGCCGGTGCGCCACCCCAACGTCTACGGCATCGACATGCCGACCAAGGAGGAGCTGATCGCGCACGACCGCAGCGTCGAGGAGATCCGCGCCTTCATCGGCGCCGACCGGCTGATCTACCAGGATGTCGATGCGATGAAGCGCGTCGTCGGCGCGCTCAACCCGGCCGTCGCCGGCTTCGAGGCCAGCTGCTTCGACGGCCGCTACATCACCGGCGACGTCGGCGCCGACGAGTTCGCGGCGCTGCAGGCGCAGCGCAAGCTGCAGTTCGAAGAGGAAGACGGACAGAACCGTTCGCGGCTGGCGCTGCAGAACGCCGAGGAATGACGATGATCCCCAAAGTTGATCTGCCCGCCGATGCACGGCTCGATACGCTGGCGGTCCGCGAGGGCCTGCCGCGCACGCCATGGGGCGAGAACAGCGAGGCGCTGTTCCTCAGCAGCTCCTTCGTCCATCCCGACGCCGAGACCGCGGCGCGCCGTTTCTCCGGCGAGGAGGAGGCCTTCCTCTACAGCCGCTTCAGCAATCCGACGGTGACGATGATGGAGCGCCGGCTCGCGGCGCTCGAGGGCATGGAGGGCTGCATCGGGACCTCGAGCGGGATGTCGGCGATCCTGTTGCTCATCCTCGGCCTGCTCAAGGCGGGCGACCATGTCGTCTGCTCGCAAAGCGTGTTCGGCTCGACCGTCAAGCTGTTCCAGGACTTCGCCCGCTTCGGCGTCGAGACCAGCTTCGTCGCGCAGACCGATGTCGGGCAATGGCGTGCCGCCGTGCGGCCGCAGACGAAGCTGCTCTTCGCGGAGACGCCGAGCAACCCGCTGACCGAGGTCTGCGACATCGCCGCGCTGGCCGATGTCGCGCATCGCGCCGGCGCGCTGCTGGCCGTCGACAACTGCTTCTGCACGCCGGCGCTGCAGCAGCCGGTGAAGCTCGGCGCCGACCTCGTGATCCACTCGGGCACCAAGTACCTCGACGGCCAGGGCCGCGTCATCGCCGGCGCCGTCTGCGCGAGCCAGGAGATGATCCAGACCAAGCTGATGCCGGTGCTGCGCGGCGCCGGCATGAGCCTGTCGCCGTTCAATGCCTGGGTGGTGCTCAAGGGCCTGGAGACGCTGGCGATCCGCATGCAGGCGCAGAGCGCGCGCGCGCTCGAACTCGCGCATTGGCTCGAGGCGCAACCGGCGATCGAGCGCGTCTACCACCCGGGCCTGGCCTCGCATCCGCAGCATGCGCTGGCGATGGCCCAGCAAGCGGGCTGCGGCGGCCCGGTGGTCTCGTTCAACGTGCGCGGCGGCCGCGCCGGCGCCTTCGCCGTCATCGACGCGACGAGGATCTGCTCGATCACCTCGAACCTGGGCGATACCAAGACCACCGTCACGCACCCGGCGACGACCTCGCACGGCAAGCTCAGCGAGGCGCAGCGCCAGGCGGCCGGCATCGCCCAGGGGATGATCCGGCTCGCGATGGGTCTCGAGCATGTCGAGGACATCAAGGCCGACCTGCTGCGCGGCCTGAGCGCGCTTCCATGAGCCAGCCGGTCCGCACCCGCATCGCGCCGTCGCCGACGGGCTTCCTGCACCTCGGCACGGCGCGCACGGCGCTGTATTCCTGGGCCTATGCGCGCCACCATGGCGGGCAGTTCGTGCTGCGCATCGAGGACACCGATGTCGCGCGCTCGACGCAGGAATCGGTAGCCCAGATCATCGCCGCGATGCGCTGGCTCGGCCTCGACCACGACGAGGGCCCGATCTACCAGATGCAGCGCCTGGCGCGCTACCACGAGGTCGTCGAGCAGATGATCGCCGCCGGCACCGCCTACCGCTGCTGGTGCACGCCGGCCGAGCTCGACGTGATGCGCGAGGCGCAGCGCGCGCGCGGCGAGAAGACGCATTACGACCGCCGCTGGCGCCCGGGGCCCGGCAAGGTGCTGCCGCCGGTGCCGCAGGGCGTGCAGCCGGTCGTGCGCTTTGCCAATCCGGTCCACGGCCAGGTGAGCTGGAACGATCTCGTCAAGGGTCCGATCAGCATCAGCAACGAGGAGATCGACGACCTGATCATCCTCCGACCGGCCCCCGAAGGCGCCCCCGAGGGCGCGGGCGCGTGGGGTGTCCCGACCTACAACTTCGCCGTCGTCGTCGACGACTGGGACATGGCGATCACGCATGTCTTCCGCGGCGACGAGCACATCAACAACACGCCCTGGCAGATCAACATCTTCAACGCGCTCGGCGCGCCGCTGCCGCTGTACGGCCATTGCCCGATCATCCTCGGCGACGACGGCCAGAAGCTGAGCAAGCGCCGCGGCGCCGTCAGCGTCACCGCCTACGAGGACGCCGGCTACCTGCCCGAGGCGATGCTGAACTACCTCGCGCGGCTGGGCTGGAGCCATGGCGACGAGGAGATCTTCAGCCGCGAGCAGATGGTGCAATGGTTCGACGGCAGCCATCTCGCGAAGAGCCCGGCGCAATGGGACCCGGTCAAGCTGGCCTGGGTCAACGGCCATTACATGAAGCTCGCCGACGACGCGCGGCTGGCGGCGCTGACGCGCACCCAGCTCGCCGGCCGCGGTGTCGCCGCCGATGACCTCGACCTGCTCGCGCGCGCCGCGGCGCTGTTCAAGGACCGCTGCACGACCGTCGTCGAACTCGCCGACTGGGCCGAGATGATCTTCGTCGAGATCCGGCCGCGCCCCGAGGACCTGGAGACCCATCTGACACCCGCGGTGCGCGCCGCGCTGCCGACGCTGGCCGACAAGCTGGCCGCGGCGAGCTGGGACAAGGCCGGCATCGCGGCTGCGCTCAAGGAGACGCTGGGTGCGCATCAGCTGAAGATGCCGCAGCTGGCACCGGCCGTGCGGTTGCTCGTCTGCGGACGCGCGCAGACGCCCTCGGTCGACGCCGTGCTGACGCTGTTCTCGCGCGCCGTCGTGCTGCAGCGATTGCAGCCCCGGTGACGGATGGGCTATACTCATAGACTCACTTGAACGGCGAGAGTGGTCTTCGGGATGTTCGCAGAACGTCTTGGGGAACCGAGGGGGTATAGCTCAGCTGGGAGAGCGCTTGCATGGCATGCAAGAGGTCAGCGGTTCGATCCCGCTTACCTCCACCATCGAGCCGTTCGAGGGAAGAAGAAGGATTCAGTCCCCTTCGTCTAGAGGCCTAGGACACCACCCTTTCACGGTGATTACAGGGGTTCGAATCCCCTAGGGGACGCCAGATTCGCAAGACGAGCCGGTCGGCACTCGCGGCGCAAGCCGAGAACGCCGACACCACTGCGGAGTGGTAGTTCAGTTGGTTAGAATACCGGCCTGTCACGCCGGGGGTCGCGGGTTCGAGTCCCGTCCACTCCGCCACCATCTCAAACGGGTTGCCGCAGAAATGCCGCAACCCGTTGTTCATTGCGGACCGCCTGCACATCGACCACTGCGCATCGACCACTGCGCATCAGCAACTGGCGCGATGGCGCGCATCGATCGCTGAGGCCGAATTGTCGACCCGGGGGCGCGGCGGATGCAGCACGACACCCCGCGCGAGCATGCCGACGAACTGGTCGATGCGGGCCTGACGTGTCGCGGGCTTCTTCCCATCCTGGATGCGGTAGAGGACCGCATAGCGGTACGCACCCTTGAGCTCGGCGAAGAAAACCTGCGCCGCGGGGTTGACCTCGAGCGCGGCCTGCAGGTCGGCCGGGACCTCGGCCTTGCGGGGTGGAGCAAGGGCCCTGTCCCAGCGGCCGTCGCGCCGGGCGGCCCCGATCTGGGCCAGGCCGGCCGCGCGCCCGCGGCCGGCATGCAGGCCACGGGCCGCGCAAGCCGCGGCCTCAAGCCGCGGCATCGACCTCGACGCGATTGCGCCCGGCATCCTTGGCGCGATACAGCGCCCGGTCGGCGCGGCGCAGCAGATCGCCGACCGGTTCGCCGCCGCGCCAGGCCGCGATGCCGAACGAGGCCGTCACGGCGGGCTCGCCCGCGGGCAGGGCGCAGGGTGCTTCCAATTCGCCGCGCAGCCGCTCGGCCAGCGCGAGGGCCTGTGCCGGCGTCGTCGCCGGCAGGACGAGCAGGAATTCCTCGCCGCCGTAGCGGCCGACGCGGTCGCTCGAGCGCAGCGCCGCGCCCAGGCGCGCGGCGACGCCGACGAGCACCGCATCGCCCATCGCATGCCCATGGCGGTCGTTGATGCGTTTGAAGTGATCGATGTCGACGAGCGCGACGCACAGCGGCTCGTTGCGGCGCGACGCCTGCTTGACCGAAGCTTCGAGCTCGAGGTCGATCTGGCGCCGGTTCCACAGACCCGTGAGCGCGTCGTGCGAGGCCAGCGTCGCGATCTGCTGCAGCGATGCCCGCAGGCGCTTGCGCAGGCCGCTGATGTAGGCCGCCGCGACCGCGAACCAGACCGTGCCGCCGACCACCAGCGCCAGGCTGACGAATTCGACCCGATAGTCCCAGGTGTCGGCGTAGCGATGGTGGCGCACGAGCATCGCGACGCAGTAGCTGGCCAGCACGTAGACGTTCACGGCCGCCAGGGCGCGCGCGCTCAGGCTCAACATGCCGAACACGAAGAGCACGCTGTAGAACGGCGTCGCGACGAACTGGATGTGGCGGCCGAGAACCAGGATCAGGGCCACCATCGTCGCTGCCAGGCAGACCTGGAGTGCGGTGAGCGACGGATCGCTGAAGCGCTCGTTCCAGCCGCGCGCGAAGGTCAGCAGCAGGCCCAGGTTGAGGAGCAGGAACAGCGTGCCGATGCGCACCAGCGCGGCGCCGGGAAACAGCCCGAGGCGCCAGCACAGCGCGAGGATCGAGAGCCCCAGCGCGTAGGTGCCCGCCGCCATGCCGAAGCGGCGCATGCGCAAGGCCTGGCGCTGGGCGGGCGTGCTTGTCGCCAGGGGGGTGTCGGGCCCGGGATCCATGGTCTTGGCAAGCGATCCTGAGCGGCGTGGCCCCGGGATGCACTCGACGCTGTTTTCGGCGCCTGCGGCCGCAACTTGAGCGCGGCGCCGACCTAAGCCGCCGCCGCGTCGGGGCGACGGAACGCGGGCAGCCCGAAGGCCTGTGCCAGCAGGGCGTAGGAACGCCGCCGCACGGCCGGGTCGTGGGCCCAGGTATTGACGACCAGGTGGTCGAGCTCGAGTTCGCGCGCCAACCGGCGCATCGCATCGGCGACCTGGCCCGCGTCGCCGACGAGCGCGCGCGCCCGCATCGCCTCGACCGCAGCGGCCTCCTCGGCCGCATAGCCGCGCGTGGCCAGCGCGTCGGGCGGCTGCAGCGGGCCGAGCAAGCCGCGCTGGCGGTCGATGCGCCAGCGCTCGCGGCTCAGCGCCTGGTGGCGCGCCTCGGCCTCGGTGTCGGCCGCCAGCGCCCAGACGCAGATCGTCGCCTGCGGCCGCGGGTGGCGCGGGCTCGGGCGGTAGAGGCTGCGATAGAGCCCGAGCGCCTGCTCGACGCCCTGGCCGTCCATGAAGAAGTAGGCGTAGGCGTAGGGCAGCCCGAGATGCGCGGCCAGGCGCGCACCGTAGTCGGAACTGCCCAGGATCCAGATTTCGGGCGGCGCCGCGCCCGCGGCCGGCAGCGGATGCGCCGCGATGCCCTGGTGGCGCTGGCCCGCCGTCCAGGCCTGCAGGTCCAGCACCTGCTGCGGGAAATCGTCGGCCGAGTGTGCCGCGTTCGGATTGAGGGCGAAGGCCGTGCGCATGTCGCCGCCCGGTGCGCGGCCGACGCCGAGGTCGATGCGCCCCGGCGCCAGCGCGTCCAGTACCCGGAACTGCTCGGCGACCTTGAGCGCCGCGTAATGCGGCAGCATCACGCCGGCGCTGCCGACGCGGATGCGGCTCGTGCGCGCGGCGATGGCGGCCATCAGGATCTCGGGCGCGCTGCCGACGATGGTCGGCAGCGCATGGTGTTCGCTGACCCAGAAGCGCGCATAGCCCAGCGCCTCGCAGTCCTGCGCCAGCGCCAGCGTGTCGCACAGCGCATGGCCTTCGTCGCGGCCGGCGCAGGACACCGATTGATCGAGTACCGAGAGCTGCATCGTCGCCGTTCAGTGGCCCTGCCGGATGAGGTCCGACGCCTTCTCGGCGATCATGATCACCGGCGCGTTCGTGTTGCCCGAGACGATGCGCGGCATCACCGAGGCGTCGACGACGCGCAGCGCATCGATGCCGTGCACGCGCAGCTGCGCATCGACGACGGCCTCGGCATCGGCGCCCATGCGGCAGGTCCCGACGGGGTGGTAGACGGTGTCGGCATGGGCGCGAATATAAGCCTCGATCTCGGCGTCGCTGCGCGCCGCCGCCGAGGCTGCGGTCTCGCGCCCGCCGCGCCCGGCCAGCGCCGGTTGGCCGAGGATGCCGCGCGCGAGCTTGAAGCCGCGCACCAGCCGCGCGAGATCGTCGGCGTCGCCGAGGAAGTTGGGGTCGATCGCCGGCGCCGCCTCGGGGTCGGCGCTGTTCAGCGTCAGGCTGCCGCGGCTGCGCGGCCGCAGCAGGCAGATATGGCACGAGTAGCCATGGCCCCAGGTGATGCCGCGCCCATGGTCGACGAGCTTGGCGATGACGAAATGGAGCTGGAGGTCGGGTGTGGCCGCGTCCGGGCCGCTGCGGATGAAGGCACCCGCCTCGGCGAAATTCGTCGTCAGCGCGCCCTTGCGTTCGCGCCGCCAGTCGAAGATGCCGCGCAGCACATGCCAGGCGCCGGGCAGTGAAAGCCCGAACAGGTCGGTCAGCCGCGGCGCATCGACGAGTTGGACGACGTCGGGATGGTCGTGCAGGTTGCGGCCGACGCCGGGCCGGTCGAGCCGCACCTCGATGCCGTGGCGCTGCAGTTCGGCGCCGGGACCGATGCCCGAGAGCATCAGCAGTTGCGGCGACTGGATGGCGCCGGCGGCGAGCAGCACCTCGCGCCGCGCCTGGAGCTGGCGCGTGACGCCGCCCTGGCGCAATTCGACGCCGCTGGCGCGGCGGCCGTCGAGCAGCAGCCGGGTCACGCGCGCGTCGGTCAGCACCTGCAGGTTGGCGCGCGCGCGCTGCGGCGCCAGGTAGGCCTTGGCCGCGCTGCAGCGTTCGCCGTTGCGATGCGTGACCTGGTACATGCCGGCGCCTTCCTGGGTCGGGCCGTTGAAGTCGGGGTTGATCGCGATGCCGGCCTGGCGCGCCGCCTCGACGAAGGCCGGTGCGTGGCGGTTCGGGCAGCGCAGGTCCATCACGTTGAGCGGGCCGCCGCGGCCATGCCAGGCGTCGGCGCCGCGTTCGTTGTGCTCGGCGCGCTTGAAATACGGCAGCACCTCGTCCCAGCCCCAGCTCGCATTGCCGAGCGCGGCCCAATGGTCGTAGTCCTCGCGCTGGCCGCGGATGTAGACCATCGCATTGATCGAGCTCGACCCGCCCAGCACCTTGCCGCGCGGCTGGTAGCCGCGGCGGCCGTTGAGCGCGGCCTGCGGCACGGTCTCGAAAGCCCAGTTCGCGCCGCCGGTCAGCGCCAGCAGCGCGAGGCCGGCGGGGCAATGGATCAGCGCGCTGCGATCCTCGCCGCCGGCCTCGATCAGCGCGACCTCGACGGCGGGGTCCTCGCTCAGCCGCGCGGCGAGCACCGAACCGGCCGAACCCGCGCCGACGACGATGTAGTCAAACATGATGGCTGATCCGCCTCTCGCTTCGATGATATCGACGCGGGTGGGTGCTTTCTGGGGGCTCGCCTCTAGCGCGATGGCACCGCGATAATGCGCGCCCGCCTGTCGAGGCGGCGGCGGCACGGCCGTCGATTCAACGCGCCGCAACCACGAGGCGCGATCCGGGAGACCGCTTGTTCCGTACCTTCGAAAGCCTGGTTCATCCGTACCCCGACGCCGCCCCGGCGCCGGCGCCGGCGGGCTTCTTCGCCTTCCTCTGGGAATGCGCGCGCGGCCTGCGCCGCTACCTGCTGCTGGTGGCGCTGTGCACGGCCGCGATCGGCGCCTTCGAGGCGCTGCTGTTCAGCATGATGGCGCATGTCGTGGACGTGCTCGGCCGCGTCAAGCCGGCCGATCTGTGGCGCGAGCAGGGCCACCTGCTGGCGCTGCTGGGCGGCGTGCTGATCGCCAGCATCGTCTTCGCGGCGCTGCAGGCGCTGTTCAAGTACCAGGGCCTGTTCGGCAATTTCCCGATGCGGCTGCGCTGGAACTTCCACCGCCTGATGCTGGCGCAAAGCTTCGCCTTCTACCAGGACGAATTCGCCGGCCGCATCGCGACCAAGGTGATGCAGACCGCGCTCGCGGTGCGCGACACCTGGCTCATCTGCACCGACATCCTGGTCTACGTCGTCATCTACTTCATCACGCTGGTTGCCGTGCTCGGCGCCTTCGACCTCTGGCTCGTCGCGCCCTTCATCGGCTGGCTCGCGCTCTACGCGCTGACGCTGCGCTTCTTCGTGCCGCGGCTGGGCCGCGTGGCGCAGCAGCAGGCCGATGCGCGCTCGCTGATGACGGGGCGCATCACCGACGCCTACACCAACATCGCCACCGTCAAGCTGTTCTCGCATTCGCAGCGCGAGGCCCAGTACGCGCGCTCGGCGATGCAGGAGTTCATGGTCACCGCCTACGGCCAGATGCGCCTAGTGACCGGTTTCGAGACCGTCAACCAATGCCTGAGCGTGGCGCTGATCGCCGCCACCGCGGCCACCGGGCTGACGCTGTGGACGCAGGGCGCGATCGGCGTCGGCGCCGTCGCCGCGGCGGCGGCGATGGCGTTCCGGCTCAACGGCATCTCGCACTGGGTGATGTGGGAGATGGCGACGCTGTTCGAGCATATCGGCACCGTCCAGGACGGGCTGGCGACGCTGTCGAGGCGGCGCGCCGTCGTCGACCGCGACGACGCGCGCGCGCTCGAGGTGCCGCGCGGCGAGATCGAGTTCGAGCAGGTCGCCTTCACCTACGGCGGTGCGCGCAAGGTCATCGACGGGCTGAGCCTGAAGATCCGACCGGGCGAGAAGATCGGCCTCGTCGGGCGCAGCGGCGCCGGCAAGAGCACGGTCGTGAACCTGCTGCTGCGCCTGTATGACGTCGAGGGCGGCCGCATCCTGATCGACGGCCAGGACATCGCCGGCGTGAGCCAGGACAGCCTGCGCCGCGCCGTCGGCATGGTGACCCAGGACACCTCGCTGCTGCACCGCTCGGTGCGCGAGAACATCGTCTACGGCCGCCCGGAGGCGAGCGACGCCGAGGTCCTGCGCGCGGCCGAGCGCGCCGAGGCGCACGACTTCATCCTCGGCCTCAGCGATCGCAAGGGCCGCAAGGGCTACGAGGCGCATGTCGGCGAGCGCGGCGTCAAGCTGAGCGGCGGCCAGCGCCAGCGCATCGCGATCGCGCGCGTGATGCTCAAGGACGCACCGATCCTGCTGCTCGACGAGGCGACGAGCGCGCTCGACAGCGAGGTCGAGGCGGCGATCCAGCAGAGCCTGTACCGGCTCATGGAGGGCAAGACGGTGGTCGCGATCGCGCACCGGCTGTCGACGATCGCGGCGATGGATCGGCTCATCGTGATGGACCAGGGCCGCATCGTCGAGACCGGCGACCACGCCAGCCTGCTCGCGCGCGGCGGCATCTACGCCAGGCTCTGGGCGCACCAGAGCGGCGGCTTCCTGGGCGAGGATCTCGACGACGCGGCCGAGCCGGCGCCGGCGCTGGGCTGATTCAGCGGCCGAGCGGCGCCGGCTGCGTCGGCGCGTACTGCGCCGGCGGGGCGGGCTGGGTGTCGGCCCATTCGGTCGCGGCCGCGTCCCGGGCCTGCGGCGCCGCATCGATCAGGCGTTCGACCGCGGCGCGCCGCGTCGCCAGGTCCTGTTCGGCCAGGGCGAGCTGCTGCGCGGCAAGCTGCTCGGCGATCAGCGCCAGCTTCGCGTCGACCGCCTCGGCATGTTGCTCGAGGCCGAGGCGCGAGTCCTCGGACCAGGCGAGGCGGCGCTGCAGTTCGCGCAGATGCAGGTGGTGGCGCCAGGCGGCATAGGACGCAGCGGCGAGCAGCAAGGCGACGGCGAGCGCGAGCGCGATGACCATGGCGTTCAGGGCCGCGCCGTTTCGCCCTGCGGCGCCGGCGCGACCATCGGCCGCGTCTCGATCCAGCCCGCCGCCGGGGCCCGGCTCATGCGGTCCAGCGCGCGGTCCAGCGTCGCCTGGCGGTGTACGTTGTCGGGCAGCGGCAGGCCGGGCAACTGGTCGAAATCGACATCGACATGGACGGCGCGCGGCATCGACAGCGGCAGCGGGCCGCGCTGACGGCGCCGGCGCAGTTCGACGGCGACGGCGACGACGGTGATCGCGACCACGCCGACGGCGGTCAGGGCCAGGGAGAACAGGAATCCGTTCATGGACCCTGGTATCGGCCTCGAGCCGACGCACTTGAGGCGCAGGACCGACAATCGCGCCTTCGCCGATGCATTCCGGCACCACCCGAGCGTCCCTTGTCCGCCGTCATCTCCCGTTCCACGGGCCCCGCCGCCAAACCCCTGGGCAGCTACAGGCCCTTCTGGGCCAAGCGCCATGGCACCGCACCGTTCCTGCCGATGAGCCGCGCCGAGATGGAGGCGCTGGGCTGGGACAGCTGCGACATCGTCATCGTCACCGGCGACGCCTATGTCGACCATCCGAGCTTCGGCATGGCGGTGATCGGGCGCGTGCTCGAGGCGCAGGGATTCCGCGTCGGCATCATCGCCCAGCCCGACTGGCAGAGCGCCGAGCCCTTCAAGGCGTTGGGGCGGCCGAACCTGTTCTTCGGCGTCGCGGCCGGCAACATGGATTCGATGATCAACCGCTACACGGCCGATCGCAAGATCCGCAGCGACGATGCCTACACCCCCGGCGGCGCCGGCGGGCGGCGCCCCGACCGCGCGACGCTGGTCTACACGCAGCGCTGCAAGGAGGCCTGGAGCGAGGTGCCGGTGATCATCGGCGGCATCGAGGCCAGCCTGCGCCGCATCGCGCATTACGACTACTGGCAGGACAAGGTGCGGCGCTCGATCCTCGTCGACAGCAAGGCCGACCTGCTCGTGTACGGCAACGCCGAGCGCGCCATCGTCGAGATCGCGCACCGGCTGGCGGCGCGCAAGCCCGTCGAGAGCCTGACCGACATCCGCGGCACGGCCTACTGCGTGCGCAGCGCCCCCGACGGCTGGTTCGAGATCGACTCGACCGAGGTCGACCGCCCGGGCCGCATCGACGATCACATCAACCCGTACCAGACGACGGCCGAGGCGGCGGCGGCGCAGGGCCAGTCCTGTGCGAAGGAGGGCGGCGACGGCGGTGCCGTCTCCGCCGTCGCGACGGTGGCGATGCCGGTGAGCCCGCGCAGCGGTGCGCTGCGGCTGCCGCCGCGCGAGCGCAGCGTCGTGCGCCTGCCCTCGTACGAGCAGGTCAGGAGCGATCCCGTGCTCTACGCCCACGCCAACCGCGTGCTGCACCTCGAGACCAATCCCGGCAATGCGCGCGCGCTGGTGCAGGCGCATGGCGAGCGCGATGTCTGGATCACGCCGCCGCCGATCCCGCTCACCACCGCCGAGATGGACCAGGTGTTCGACCTGCCCTACGCGCGCAGCCCGCATCCGGGCTACGCCGACGCCGCCGGCAGCCACGACGGCGAGACCAAGATCCCGGCCTGGGAGATGATCCGCTTCAGCGTCAACATCATGCGCGGCTGCTTCGGCGGCTGCACCTTCTGCTCGATCACCGAGCACGAGGGCCGCATCATCCAGAGCCGCAGCGAAGACTCGATCGTGCGCGAGATCGAGGAGATCCGCGACAAGGTGCGCGGCTTCACCGGCATCGTCAGCGACCTCGGCGGGCCGACGGCGAACATGTGGCGCCTGGGCTGCAAGAGCCGCCAGATCGAGGCCGCCTGCCGCAAGCCGAGCTGCGTCTATCCCGGCATCTGCGACAACCTCAATACCGACCAGGCGCCGCTCGTGAAGCTGTACCGGCGCGCGCGCGCGCTGCGCGGCGTGAAGAAGATCCTCATCGGCTCGGGGCTGCGCTACGACATCGCCGTGCGCAGCCCGGAGTACGTGCAGGAGCTCGTCACGCACCATGTCGGCGGCTACCTGAAGATCGCGCCCGAGCACACCGAATCGGGGCCCTTGTCGAAGATGATGAAACCGGGCATCGGCAGCTACGACCGCTTCAAGCAGATGTTCGAGAAATACTCGGCCGAGGCGGGCAAGAAGCAGTACCTGATCCCGTATTTCATCGCCGCGCATCCGGGCACGAGCGACGAGGACATGATGAACCTCGCGATCTGGCTCAAGCGCAACGGCTTCAAGGCCGACCAGGTGCAGACCTTCTACCCGAGCCCGATGGCGACGGCGACGGCGATGTACCACACCGACCTGAACCCGCTCAAGGGCATCAGCCGCGACCCGCGGCGCGCCGAGCGCGTCGACGTCGTGCGCGGCGAGCGGCGGCGCCGCCTGCACAAGGCCTTCCTGCGCTGGCACGATCCGGCCAACTGGCCGCTGCTGCGCGATGCGCTCAAGGCGATGGGCCGCGCCGACCTCATCGGCAACGGCAAGCATCAGCTGATCCCGACCTACCAGCCCGCGGGCGACACCGGCTACCAGAGCGCCAGGCGCAAGAACAGCACAGCCGCCGGCGCCCGCGTCTCGCCGGTGACGCAGGGCCGCGAGGCGCCGCGGGCGGGCCGCCTGCTGACCCAGCATACGGGCCTGCCGCCGCGCGCGGGCACGGGTGCGCCGCTGCGCAAGCGCAAGGCCTGAGCTTCAGCCACGCCGGCAAGGCGACGATTGCATGCGGCGCCGGGCCCGGACGCGCTTCGACGGCGCGGCCATGAACCCGCGGTGGCGACTGGCGGCGCCGGGTTTGCGCGGCGATCGACATCGGCTCGCGCAGCGCAGACGAACCGGGCGATCGATCGGGGTGTCGGTCGTCCCGACGACCGGCCGATCCGGGTTCAGATCAGTCCGGGCCAGCGGTCGGCGCCGGCCCGGACCTGGGCTGCGAGCAGCGCCGACACGGTCTCGTCTTGCAGCGCGCCGCGCTCGATGGCGTCGATGCCCTCGCGCAGGCGCCCCAGGTTGTGCGTACCGATCAGCACGCTGCTGACGCCGGGCTTGAACGCCGTCCAGCGCAGTGCCAGTTCGGGCCAGGGCAGACGCAGGTCCGGCAGATGCAGCTGCTGCCAGCGGTCCCAGTACTGTCCCTCGCAGAAGTCGTCGGGACGCCGGGGGCGCGCCCAGGCCAGGCCGGCCAGCGTGCGCTTGGCCAGCACGCCCTTGGCGGTATCGGCGATCTGCGCAGCGCTGCCCGGGTCCACCAGGCTGAGGCTGCATTGCACGCTGCCGAAGCGCGCATCGAGCAGCGCGTGCGCAAGTTCGGCGTTTTCGCCCGAGTAGGCGGCCACGCGCAGCTTGCCGGCCCGCACGCAGTCGGCCAGGGCCTGGCTCACCTCGCCGCGCTGCAGGACGTCCAGAGGGCAGGAGTGCAGGTGTCCGATGTCGATGCAGTCGGTCCGCATCTGACGCAGGGCACGTTCCACGCCCTGCACGATGCAGGGGTAGGTCCAGTCGGGTACGCCGTCCACACCGTAGCCGAACTTGGTCGAGAGGACGAACTCGCGCCGGCGCTGGCTGATGTGGCGGCCGATGCGTTCTTCGCTGCGGCCATAGCCGCGCGCGGTATCGATGAGGTTGACGCCGAGGTCGAGCACGCCGTTCAGGAGCCGGCCGACCTCGGCCTCGTCGTCGATGGCGTCGAAATGCATGGCGCCGAAGCCGACGCGAGTCACCAGCAGGCCGGTCTGGCCGAAAGGGGAAGGTGTCATGTCGCGCGTGGCCGGGCCTGTGCCTGGCGTCGTTGCGGGTGGAGGGCTGGCGAGTCCGGAGCGAACGCAGGCGGACTCGGCGTGCCAGTGTAGGCGACCGGGATTGCATGCTCGAAAAGCTCGCGTGTCGGGCAGCGGCTCGGGGCGGTCCGAAGTCGGCGGTAGTCCTCCTCGCGCGGGGACGCGACCGCAGCGTACGCGGTGAGCCCCCAGCGATGCCGACGGCGCTGCCAATGGCGCTGCAGAGGGCGCTGCAGAGGGCGCTGCAGAGGGCGCTGCCGAGGGCGCCGACGGTGCCCGCGCCCCTCAGGCCCCGGCCGCCGCCAGCGCCGCCTCCAGCGCCGCCAGATCCGACGCTTCGTTGTAGGCCTGCACCGAAATGCGCACCAGCACGCGCTCGCCGTGGCGCGTCACCGGCACCTCGATGCGATGACGCTCGAACAGGTGGCGCTGCAGCGCGGCTGCGTCGCCGCAGCGCACCGGCAGCGCCACCATCTGGCCGTGCGCCGACGCGGGTGCGATCGGCGCCAGGCCATTGCGCGCCGTCACGCGCTCCAGCGTCGCGACGGCCAGTTCGTGGCAGCGCTGCCGCCGGCGCGGCCAATCGTGCTCGCGCTGGAAATCGATGGCCGCCGGCACGGTCAGGAAGGGCGCGATGTCGCGCGTGCCCAGCCAGAGCAGGCGGCGCTCGAGCGTCGAGGTGCCGGTGTAGGCGTCGAACGCCGGGTCGGGCGCGGCCGCGGCGATCGGGCCCCAGCTCACGACGAGCGGGTCGATCGCCTCGACATGCTCGGGCCGCAGATGCAGGAAGGCCGTGCCCTTGGGCGCGCACAGCCACTTGTGGCAGTTGCCGGTGTAGTAGTCGGCGCCGATCGCGTCGAGGTCGAGATCGACATGCCCCGGCGCATGGGCACCGTCGATCAGCGTCGCGATGCCGCGCGCGCGCGCCGCGGCGCAGAGTTCGGCCACCGGGAAGATCAGCGCCGTCGGCGAGCTGATGTGGCTGGCGAAGATCAGCCGCGTGCGTTGTCCCGCCGCCGCCAGCAGGCGTGCGGCCCAGGACGCCGCATCGAAGGGCAGCGGCACCTCGACGCTGCGGTAGCTTGCCCCGCTGCGCGCGCAGGCCGCGCGCCAGGCGGCGACGCAGGCGCCGTACTCGTGGTCGGTGCCCAGCACCTCGTCGCCGGCGCGCAGCGCCAGGCTGCGGGCGACGATGTTGACGGCGGTGGTCGCGTTGGCGACGAAGGCCAGATCCGACGCGCGCGCATGGACGAATTCGGCCAGGCGATCGCGCGCCGCGGCGAGCAAGGATGCGGATCGGCGACCTAGGAATTCCACGGGGTTCCGCTCCCCTTCCAAGTACCAGTCCGAGAGCCGGTTCAGCACGACTTTCGGACAGGCTCCGAACGAACCATGGTTCAGGAAAACAAGGCCAGGGTCTAGCAGGAATTCGTTGCGCATGGTCCGGAATTTGCTCTGTAGGGCTCAGGGTTGTCTGGCATCGCCTGACACTGCGTCCAGTATCTTGCCGACACGTCGAGTGGTAGTCGCCTCAAGGCGCTCGCGCGTTGTAGCCACTATCTTCGCTTCATCCGTCTTGCGACAGGGAGTTCCCTATGAACACGCTGCTGTCAGCCCAGGTCTCTCGCTTCGAACTGCGCTTCGAATCGCTCTTCAACCCGGGCCGCGCGCTCGCCTTTCCCTGCGACGAGCGCGGCCAGGTCGAGCTCGAGGCGCTGAGCGAGCCGGCCCGCAGCAACTACTACTACGCGCGCGCCCTGGTCGGGCGCGAGTTCGCGACCCCGGCGCTGGTGCGCGGCGGCTACGCGTGAGCTTGCGGCGGACCGGGCGGCGACAATCGGGCCATGCCCGCCGCCAGCCTGCTCGCCCTCGTCGATGACATCGCCAGCGTCCTCGACGACGTGGCCCTGCTGAGCAAGGCCGCCGCCAGGCAGACCGCGGGCGTCGTCGGGGACGATCTGGCGCTGAACGCGCAGCAGCTGGTCGGCCTGGCGGCCGAGCGCGAGCTGCCGGTGGTCTGGGCGGTGGCGCGCGGCTCGCTGCTCAACAAGTCCATCCTCGTTCCGCTGGCGCTTGCGCTGGCCGCCTTCGTGCCGTGGCTGGTGACGCCGCTGCTGATGGTCGGCGGCCTCTATCTGTGCTTCGAAGGGGCGGAGAAGCTGGCCCGGCCGCTGCTGCATCGCGGCCGCACCGACGCGCAGCGGCACCAACTGGCGCAGGCCGTGCAGGATCCGCGGATCGACCTCGTGCAGTTCGAGCGCGACCGCGTGCGTGGTGCGATCCGCACCGATTTCGTGCTCTCGGCCGAGATCATCGCCATCGCGCTGGGCCTCGTCGCCGAGGCGCCGCTGCCGACCCAGGCGCTCGTGCTGGGCGTGGTCGCGCTGGTGATGACGGCGGGCGTCTACGGCCTCGTCGCAGCCATCGTCAAGCTCGACGATCTCGGGCTCTGGCTGAGCCGGCGCGGGCCGGCGCCGCTGCGCGCCCTGGGTGGCCAGCTGCTGCGCGCCGCGCCGCGGCTGATGAAGGCGCTGACCGTCGTCGGCACGGTGGCGATGTTCATGGTCGGGGGCGGCATCCTCGCGCACGGCATCGCGCCGCTGCGGCAGGCGATCGAAGCCGTCGTCGCCGGCCTCGGCGCCGCGGCCGCGGCGCTGCTGCCGACGCTCGCGCACACGCTGGTCGGCCTCGTCGCGGGCGCGCTGGCGCTGGCCGCGTTCGAGGCGTTGCGGCGCGCGCGTCGCGCCGCTACTTGACGATGCCGAGCAGCTCGACGTCGAACACCAGCGTCGTCTCGCCCGGTATCGTGCCGCTCTTGTTGCCGGTCTCGCCGTAGGCCGTCCAGGAGGGGCAGGTCAGCAGCGCCCGGCCGCCGACCTTCATCAGCTGCAGCCCCTCGGTCCAGCAGCGGATCACGCGGTCGAGGTGGAAGGTCGCCGGCGCGCCGCGCACGTAGCTGCTGTCGAAGACGCGGCCGTCGGTGAAGGCGCCGCGGTAGTTGACGCGCACCTCATCGTCCGCCTTGGGGCTCGCGCCCTGGCCCTGGCGCAGGATGCGCACGATGGCGCCGCTGGCGGTCTTCACCGCGCCGGGCGCGGCGGCGGCATCGACCAGCGGATCCCGGGTCTGGGCGCCGGCGCGGCAGGCGACGGCGGTGATGGCGATGCCGGCGAGCAGTCGCAGCGGGTGCAGGGTCATGGCTGGGGTCGGGGGGCGATGTGGTGGCTGAACCAGTCGTCGAGCATGCGCTTCTCGTAAGGCAGGCTGCCGTCGGCCGATGTCGCCGGGAGGGCGCCGAACAGGTAGCCCATGTCCGCGAGTTCGACGGTCTTGCTCTTCAACACCCGGTCGCCGTCGAGCAGCGTGTAGCGCAGCTTCATCGTCGGCCAGTTGGCGCGGCCGTTGATGACGCGGATGTCGCCGATCGCGCGGTGGTGGACGGTGCCGGCGAGCTTGACGTCGAGCACGTCGAGCTTGAGCGTCTCGCCGCCCGGCAGCCGGGCGGCCCAGGTCTGGAAGTAGTCGCTCAGCGTCTTCAGGTTGTGCTCGCGCTCGACCGGGCCCCAGCCGGCGTCGGTGAAGTTCACCGGGTCGACGTACTTCACCTCGATCTTGCCGTCGGCATGGGCGGGCAAGGCGAACAGCGGCAGCAGCGCGGCCGTGCAGGCCAGCGCGCGCAGGATCTTCGATGGCAGTCGGTTCATGACAACTCCTCGAGCAGCCCGTGGGCTTGGCGAGGACTCTACGCCCAGCCGTCGCGCAACGTCGTTACGCGATTGAAAACAGGACGATCGGCACGGTGGGTTACGCGGTCGGTGACGAAGTACCCGTGCCGTTCGAACTGCACATGGTGCTCGCGCGCGCAGCCCGCCAGCGCCGGTTCGATCCAGGCCTCGACGACGACCTTGCTGCGCGGGTTGAGCACGCTGCGGAAGTCGCGCCCGCCGGCGTCGGGCTGCGCCTCGGTGAAGAGGCGGTCGTAGAGCACGACGGTGGCGGCCAGCGCGTCGGCGACGCCGACCCAGGTGATCGTGCCCTTGACCTTGACCGCATCGGCGCCGGGCGTGCCGCTGCGCGTGTCGGGGAGGGCGCGCGCGAGCACCCTCACGAGCCGGCCCGCGGCATCGCGCTCGGCGCCCGTGCATTCGACGACGAGGCCGTATTTCAAGCGCACCTTGTTGCCGGGGTAGAGGCGGAAGAAGCCCTTGGGCGGCGCCTCGGCGTAATCGTCGCGCTCGATCCAGACCTCGGGCCCGAGCTTGAATTCGCGCTGGCCGAGTTCGGGCCGCTGCGGGTGCGCCGGCGCGTGGCAGGGTTCGAGATGGTCGGCGCTGCCGTAGAGCTCGGCCCAGTTCGTGATCGCCAGCCGCACCGGGTCCAGCACCGCCATCGCGCGCGGCGCGCTGCCCTCGAGGTCGGCGCGCAGGCAGCCGTCGAGCACGGCGTAATCGAGCCAGATGTTGGTCTTGCTGGCGCCGCTGCCGTCGGCCAGCGCGCGGATCGAGGACGGCGTGTAGCCGCGCCGGCGCATGCCGAAGATCGTCGGCATGCGCGGGTCGTCCCAGCCCTCGACGATGCCCTCGCCGACGAGCTCGCGCAGCTTGCGCTTGCTCGTCACGACATAGCTCAGGTTCAGGCGTCCGAATTCGTACTGGCGCGGCAGCGGCCGCGCCAGCAGGCCGAGATCGGCGAGGCGCTCGAGCACCCAGTCGTAGAACGGGCGCTGGTCCTCGAACTCGAGCGTGCAGATGCTGTGCGTGATGTTCTCCAGCGCATCCTCGATCGGGTGCGCGTAGGTGTACATCGGGTAGATGCACCAGCGGTCGCCGGTGGCGTGGTGGGTGGCGCGCTTGATGCGGTAGATCGTCGGGTCGCGCAGGTTGATGTTGGGCGACGCCATGTCGATCTTCGCGCGCAGCACGGCGGCGCCGTCGGCGAGCCGGCCGTCGCGCATCTCGCGCAGGCGTGCCAGGTTCTCGGCCGGCGTGCGGCCGCGGAACGGGCTCGCGGTGCCGGGAGTGTTGAAGTCGCCGCGCGTCTCGCGCATCGCCTCGGCGCTCTGCTCGTCGACATAGGCCAGGCCGGCCTGCACCAGGGCCTCGGCGGCGCGGTACATGAAGTCGAAGTAATCGCTGGCGTAATAGAGGTGGCTCGTGCCGCCCGCGTTCCAGTCGAAGCCCAGCCAGTGCACGGCCTCGATGATGGCGTCGACGAACTCCTGCTCTTCCTTCTCCGGGTTGGTGTCGTCGAAGCGCAGGTGGCAGACGCCGCCGTAGTCCTGCGCGAGTCCGAAATTCAGGCAGATGCTCTTCGCATGGCCGACATGCAGGTAGCCGTTGGGCTCGGGCGGGAAGCGGGTGCGGATGCGCGCCGGGTCCGGCGGCCCCGCGCGGTGGTGCGCGGCGTCGCCCGGCGTGCCGCCGAAACGGCGTCCGGCGTGGGCGCCGGTCTCGAGGTCGCGCTCGATGATGCCGCGCAGGAAATTGCTAGGCTTGGGGGGTGCTGCTTTGGGGTCGGTGGCCATGGGCTCGCCGTGACATCGGGAGCGGCTGATTCTATCGGCCGCTGCCCCGCGCGCCGCGCAGCGCCGGCCACGCGAACAGCAGCGCCAGCAGGGTCCCGCCGGCGACGTCGTAGACCACATGCTGCTTGATCGCCAGCGTCGAATAGGCGATGGCGACGAACCAGCCCCAGTTCAGCCAGTGCAGCGGCGCCGGGACGCCGACCGTGCCCAGCAGGCGCCGGATCCAGATCGCACTGAACAGCGCCGTGGCCACATGCAGCGAGGGGCAGGCGTTGCCCGCCGCGTCGACGCCCTTGAGCATCGCGATGGCCGAGCCGTGGGCGGCATCGAAGTCGTAGGGCGGCACCGCGGTCGGGAAGAAATAGAAGCAGGCCAGGCCGGCCAGGCAGAGCGCGGCGATCCAGCCCAGATAGCGCAGCAGTTCGCGCAGCGTCGGCATCAGCCCGGGCGCGATGCCGACGTAGAACCAGAGCGAGACATAGGCGGCGAAGGCCGAGGGCTGGAACGGGAGCGCGCGGTCCAGCGCCGTGAGCGGCATCCGGAACACCGGCCGCGACGGATGGCGCAGCAGGTAGAAGTAGGCGATGAAGAACAGCCACATGAAGGCCGTGATGCCGACCGTCTTGAGCCAGAACAGGCGCCGGACGCGGCGCCAGAGTTCAGCCGCCCAGGGGCCGGGCGTCGCGGCGCTGTCGCAACGGGCGGGCGGGGTGGCGGGGGGCGGGGCCAAGGGCGTGCGCTGTGCGGAGGGAGGGAAGGGAATGCGACGGAAAGTGGCGGGAAACTGCGGAAATTGGCGGAAAGCGGCGCAATGCGGCGCAATGCGGCGGATCGGGATGGGCGTCGTCGGACCGGGCCCGGTCGTCGCGCGTCGGGGCGCTTGCGGCCGGGCGGTGCCGCGCGATGCCCGGCCCGGCCGAAAAGCGGCGCGTCCGGCCGGCATGGGCCGGGACGGGCCGAGCCGGGGCGATCGAGGTTAACACCCGCACCGCGTCGCCCGCGTGACCGCGCCGGGGCGGCGGCCGGCCATCCGCTTTGGGGATAATCGGGCACGGCGCGAGCCGGGCGCGCAAGACAATGCCGGTTCCCCTTGCGGCCCCGACGGCCACCCGGAGCCCCGAACCGTATCCATGACCCAGGCGACATCGAATCCAGCGCCCTCGACTCCCTGCGACCTGCTCGTCATCGGCGGCGGTCCGGGCGGCAGCACGATCGCCGCGCTCGCCGCGGCGCAGGGGCGCAGCGTCGTGCTGGTCGAAAAGGAGCGGCATCCGCGCTTCCACATCGGCGAATCGCTGCTGCCGGCCAATGTGCGGCTGTTCGATCAACTCGGCGTGCGCGCGCAGATCGAGCGCATCGGCATGCCCAAGTGGGGCGTCGAATTCGTCTCCCAGCAGCACCGTCACCGCAGCTTCTTCAGCTTCGGCGACGCCTGGGACAAGTCGGCCCCGATGTCCTGGCAGGTGCGGCGCAGCGAGTTCGACGAGATCCTGTTCCGCCACGCCGCGGCGCGCGGCGCGCGCACGCATGAAGGCTGCCGCGTCGAAGGCGTCGAATTCGACGCCGACGGCGCCGAGGTCGCGGCGCTCGACGACGACGGCACGCCGCGGCGCTGGCGCGCGCGCTACGTCGTCGATGCCTCCGGCCGCGACACGCTGCTGGCACGCCAGTTCGGCGACAAGCGCCGCCACCCGCGCCACGCCAGCGCGGCGATCTTCGGCCATTACACCGGTGCGCGCCGGCTCGAGGGCGAGCGGCTCGAGGGCAACATCAGCCTGTTCTGGTTCGCCCACGGCTGGTTCTGGTTCATCCCGCTGGCCGACGGCACGACCAGCGTCGGCGCCACCTGCACGCCCGGCTACCTGAAGTCGCGCGCCAAGCCGCTGGCCGAGTTCTTCGCCGACACGGTCGCGCAGGCGCCCGCGCTGGCCGAGCGGCTGCGCGGCGCCACGCTCGTCGGCGACCGCGTCTGGGCCACCGGCAACTACGCCTATGTCACGCGGCGCGTCGCCGGCGCGCGCTGGCTGCGCCTGGGCGACGCCTACGCCTTCATCGACCCCGTGTTCTCCTCCGGCGTCTACCTGGCGATGGCGAACGCCTTCGCCGGCGTCGATCTCGTCGCCGCGACGCTGGACCGCCCGCGCGAGGCGGCCGCGGCGCGGCGGCGCTACATCGCCCATGTGCGGCGCGGGCCGCGCGTGTTCTCGTGGTTCATCTACCGCATGACGAATCCGGCCATGCGCGATCTGTTCATGAGCCCGCGCAACGTGCTGCGCGCCCAGGAGGCGGTGCTGTCGGTGCTGGCCGGCGACATCTACGGCGGCTCGCCGATCGGGCCCTCGGTGCTGTTCTTCAAGTTCGCCTACTACGTCGGCGCGATCCGGCGCGCGCGCGCCTCCTGGGACGTGTGGCGCGCGCGCCGGCGCAAT
>JAGWVB010000040.1 GCA_018971105.1 Burkholderiales bacterium | reverse complement strand
CCCGGTTGCCGGGCGGCCCGCCGGCCCGGTCAGGGCGCCAGCAGCTGCCAGTGGCCGTGCTCGAGCACCATCAGCTCGCGCCCGCGGCGGTCGAAGCCCGAATGGTCCTGCGGCGTCATGTTGTAGACGCCCTGGGTGCCGACGAGATCGTGCACCGATTCGAGCGCGTCGCGCAGCGCGCTGCGGAACGCGGGCGTGCCGGGGCGCGCCTTGCGCGCCGCCTCGGGCACGGCGCGCTCCAGCAGCAGGCCGGCGTCGTAGACATTGGCGCCGAAGGTGGCCGGGGGGCTGCCGTAGAGCTTGCGGTAGGCGTCGATGTACTGCAGCGCGACCTGGCGCGACGGATTCGATGCCGGGATCTGGTCCAGCACCAGCATCAGGCTCGCCGCCATGATCGTGCCCTCGACCGCCTTGCCGCCCAGGCGCACGAAATCGGGCGTCGCCGCGCCATGGGTCTGGTAGACGGCACCGCGGTAGCCGTGCTCGACGAGCGTGACCTCGGGCAGCACGGTCGGGGCGCCGGCGGCGGCGACGAGCACCGCGTCCGGGTTCGCGGCGACGATCTTCGTCGCCTGCGCGAGCACGCTGGCGTCGCCGCGCTGGTAGCGCTCGTCGGCGACGACGCGGATGCCGGCGCGCTCGAGCAGCGGCGTCAGCGTGCGGTGCCAGGATTCGCCGTAGGCGTCGGCCAGGCCGATGAAGCCCAGCGTCTTCACGCCCACCCGGGCCATGTGCGCCACCAGCGCCTCGGCGATCAGGCCGTCGTTCTGCGTCGTCTTGAAGACCCAGCGCTTGTGCTCGTCCATCGGCAGCACGACGGCCGCCGTGCCCACCGGGGCGAGCAGCGGCGTGCCGGCCTCGGCGATGAACTGCAGCGCCGCCATCGCATTCGGCGAGCCCGAGGGGCCGATGATCGCGTCGACCCGGTCCTGCGACAGCAGGCGGCGCACCTCGCCCACCGTCGTCGTCGGGTCGGAGGCGTCGTCGAGGACGATGTACTGGATGTCGATGCCGCCGATGCGCCGCGGCAGCAGCGCCGCCGTGTTCCTCTGCGGGATCCCGACGGCGCCGATCGGCCCCGTGGCCGAGGCGATCACGCCGACCTTCATCTGCGCCGGCGCGCCCAGCGCGACCGCCGCCGTCGCCGCGGCGACCAGCGCGGCACGTAAAGGGTGTATCCAATTCATCGCTCGCCTCCCATGAGGCGGCTACTCTAGCCCGCGTTCGCGGGATTGACCATCGACGCCGCGCGACCGAGGATGAAGCCATGGACGCCCCTCGCAAAGCCGCCGCCGCAGCCGATACCGACCCGACCGGCGTCGACGCCTACCAGCGCATGCACAAGCTGCTCGAACTCAAGGCCCAGCTCGAACAGCTGCACGCCCATCTCGAGTACGTTCGGCTGATGCTGCGCATCCGCGCCGCCCAGCCCTGAGCGGCACGGCCCCGCCGTCCCGGCCGGCGGTCGGGGGCCGCCGGGCGTCCGAGCCTGGGACAATCGCGCTCCCTCACCCGACAGGCACCGCTCACGCATCATGAAGTACACGCTCGCCGATTGGCTGTGGCGCTTCGCGCTCATCGCCGCCCTGGTCTGGATCGGCGTCGAACTGCAGACCCTGCACCAGGACCTGCAGCAGCAGCCCGCCGACGACCAGCAGACGGCCTCCAGCGACAGCCCCGACGCCGCATCCGCCGACAGCGTCGACGCGCTGCGCTCCGACATCGCCCTGCTCGACCGCAAGGTCGACGCGCTGATGATCGCGACGATGCAGCTGAAGAAATAGCCGCGCGCGGCGCTCAGTCGTCGAGCCGCGTGCAGCCGCTCAGCAGCCCGTAGACGCCGGGCACGCGCGCCGGCGGGTGGCTTGCTGCCGCCGCCGGGCCGCGCCGCGTCCAGCCCTCGAGCAGGCGCCGCACGCGCACCGCCGCATGAACCAGCGAGCCCCTGAATGCCCTGCTTGCCGTCATTGCGCTGCTCCTTCGAAAGGATTGTCCCGACCGGATGTCGGCACGCCGTTGCAGTGTGCGCCGCCCCGGCCGGGAAGCAGATGACAATGCGGCGCAAGGGGTCCAACTAAATCACGTTCGGGATCGACGGTCGCCGATTCGTCATCTTCCGAGAGGAGCCGGGCTTGGAACGCATGCAAGGCGGCGACGACGGCCGGCCCACGCCGCCCGTCGTGCACGAGCTCGAACTGCCGACGACGGCGCAGGGGCTCGCGCCGGCGCTCGAGCGCGTCGACGCGATCCTGCGCGTCGCGGCAGTGGGCGCGCGCGTGCGCGGCCGGGTGCAGTTGCTGCTCGAGGAAGCGGTGATGAACGTGGCGATGCATGGCGGGCTCGGCGACGCGGCGCGCGAGCCCGCCGTGCGCCTCGTGCTGACGCTCGGCGCCGACGCGGTGGCGCTGCTGCTCGAGGACGCGGGCGTCCCCTACGACCCGCGCCTGGCGCCGCCGCCGCAGCGCCCGGCCACGCTCGCCGAGGCCGTCCCGGGCGGGCTGGGCGTGCACCTGATGCGGACCTACGCCCGCGTCATCGACTACGAGCGGCGCGACGGCCGCAACCGGCTCACGCTCGTGCTCGAGCGCGACCCCGGCGGCGCGCCGAGCCCCGGGCGGTAGCCCTCGGGCCCGGGTGGCCATGCGCCCGCGGCGCGATCTCTGGGCATGATGGGCGCCGGGCCGGCCACGAGCCGCCCCCCCTATCGGACCGACATCCAAGGAGCTGAACCATGTTGCCCATCGTTCGAAGTCTGGTGGCCGCCGCGCTGATGCTGTGCGGCCTGATTCCGATGCAAGCACGCGCGCAGATCGTCGACACGGCCGCGGTCGAGCAGGCGCTGCAGCAGGGCGCGATCCTGTGGGACGCGCGCAGCGCCGACAGCTACGCCAAGGCGCATATCCCGGGCGCCGTGAATTTCGGCGATGCCGCCACCCTGTTCCGAGATCCGGTGCGCGAGGAGCCGCCCTCGGCGGCCGTCGCGGCACAGCTGTTCGGCGCGGCCGGCATCGATTTCCCGCAGCGCCAGGTCATCGTCTACACGGTCGCGGGCGACCCGTTCGCGTACTACGCCGCGCGCATGCTGCAGTACTACGGCGGGCGCCACGGGCTCGTCTACCACGGCGGCATCGACGCCTGGAAGGCCGCCGGCAAGCCGCTCACCGCCGCGCCGACACGCCTGGCGCCAGTGCCGCTGTTCCTGGCCACCGAAGGCGGCGGCGCGATCTCGACGCGTGCCGTGATCGACCTCGTGCGCGCCGGCGGCGCCCAGATCCTGGACGTGCGCACGCCGGCCGAATTCCGCGGCGACGACGTGCGCGCGATCCGCGGCGGCCATGTCGCCGGCGCTGTCAACGTGCCGTTCGAGCAGAACTGGGTCGACCCGGCGACGCCGGCCAAGCTCGCGGCCAAGCAGGTGCAGGGCCGCGACGGCATGGCGCTGAAGCCGGTCGGGGAGTTGCAGGCGCTGTACTCGAAGCTCGACCCCGAGCGCGAGACCGTGGTCTATTGCCAGAGCGGCGTGCGCGCCTCGCAGACGGCCTCGGTGCTGCAGTCGATCGGATTCAAGAACGTCAAGGTCTACGAGGCCTCGTGGCTGGGCTACGCGGGCGTGCTCTCGGCGCCGGCCGAGGACGAGGTCTACGTCAACGTCGGTGCGCTCACCGGCCAGATCACCGCGCTGCAGAACCGCGTACGCCGGCTTGAGGCCGAAGCGGACCGCCGCGGCGCGCCGGCGTCGCTCTGATTCCGAAAATAAGTCGCGAACTGGGCCCGTTTGCGCATGTTGCGCGCGGCGCGGAGGAACACAATCGATCTCACTCGACTTTCGTCGGTGGGCACGCGTGGCGATCGGCCGTCCCGCCCCGGCCCGCCGTTCCCGGTGCCCCGAGCCCGCTCCCGTTGCTGAAGCCGCCATGACCACCGGATCGCCCCCCGCCTTCGATTCCGACGACGTCCTGGCCGCACTCGAGGCGCTGGACGACGAGGCCCTCGACCGCCTCGATTACGGCGTGATCGGCTTCGACGCCGATTACGCCGTCAGCCGCTACAACGCGACCGAGAGCCGGCTGGCCGCGATGCAGCGCGACACGGTACTGGGCCAGCATGTCTTCGCATCGCTGGCCCAGTGCATGAACAACTACCTCGTGGCGCAGCGCTTCGAGGACGCCGCGGCATCCGGCGCCGCCCTCGACGCGACGCTGGACTACGTGCTGACCCTGCGCATGAAGCCCACCAAGGTGCGCCTGCGGTTGCTTGCCGCGCCGCAGGCGGCGCAGCGCTACCTGCTGCTGCGCCGCCGCACCTGAGCCGCGAGGCGACCGCCGTGGCATTCGATTCCGACGCGTCGCAGGACGCCCTGCCCGCCGCCGATGCCGGGATCGTCGACGAGGTCGTCGACTACCGCCAGGCCTACGAATCGCTCGTGCAGTTCCTCTACCAGGCGCCTCTCGGACTGGTGCGGCTGGCGCCCGACGGCGAGGTGCAGATGATGACGCCGGCGGCCGCGATGCTGCTCAACGCGCTGCCCGGCAGCGGCGATCTCGACAACCTCTTCGACGCGCTGCGCGGCGTGGCGCCGCAACTGCGCCAGCTGGTGGCCGATTTCCGGGCCCCCACGGGCACCGTCTGCACGGCGCTGCGCATCGCGCTCGCGCCGGCGACGCCGCACGGCGAGGCGAGCTGGCTCGGCCTGACGATGAGGAAGATCAGCCCGCACGCGCTGATGGCGGCGCTCAGCGACTGCACGCTCGAGGTCGAGCGCGAGCAGCGCAGCCTGCACGACCGCCTCACCGATGCGTCGCGCACCGACGCGCTGACCGGGCTGCCCAACCGCGGCGTCGCGATCGAACGCATCCAGCAGCTCATCGACGCCCGCCGCGCGGGCCGGGCGCGCAGCTTCGCCGTGCTGTTCCTGAACGTCGACCGCTTCCACCAGATCAACGACAGCCTGGGCCATGCCGCCGGCGACGAGGTGCTGCGCCTGCTGGCCGGGCGCCTGCAGGCGCAGCTGCGGCGCCGCGTGCGCGGCGACGGCGGCGGCGGCCACGACGCGACCGCGACGCGCATCGGCAACGACGAGTTCGCCATCGTGCTCGACGATCTCGGCCGCCCCGACGACGTGCACACGATCACCCAGCGCCTGCTCGACGCGCTGCTGATGCCCTACGGCATCGGCGACCAGCAGCTGCATGTGCGGGTCAGCCTGGGCGTCGTGCTCGGCGCCCAGGCCTCGACCAGCGGGGTCGAGGTGCTCAACGACGCCAACATCGCGATGACCGAATCGCGGCGCGGCGGCAGCCTGCGCTACGCCGTCTTCGAGCCCGCGATGCGCGACCGCGCGGCCCGCCGCGGCCTGATCGAGGAGGAACTGCGCCACGCGCTCGCGCAGGGCGAGCTGTATGTCGAGTACCAACCCGTGGTCGCGCTCGACGCACCGGGCCGCCCGCTGCGCTGCACCGGCGTCGAGGCGCTGGTGCGCTGGCGCCATCCGCGCCGCGGCATCGTCTCGCCGATCGAGTTCATCGGCGTCGCCGAGGCCTGCGGCCTCATCGGCGAGCTCGGCCGCCAGGTGCTGGCCGCGGCCTGCGTCGAGTTCATGCGCTGGCGCGCCGAGCTCGGGCCGCGCGCGCCGCGGCTGCTGGCCGTCAACGTCTCGCGCGCCCAGCTCTTCCTGCCCGACCTCGTCGACATGGTGCGCGACACGATGTGCAGCACCGAGATCCCGCCCGCATGCCTGCAGCTCGAGGTCACCGAGAGCATGGCCGCCGAGGACGAGCATGTGCGCGAGGTGCTGGCCCAGCTCAGGTCCCTGGGCCTGTCGCTGGCGCTGGACGACTTCGGCACCGGCTATTCGTCGCTGTCCAGCCTGCATCACCTGCCGGTGGACCTGGTCAAGGTCGACCGCTCGTTCGTGAGCCAGGTCGACAGCAGCGACTACCACCGCGTGCTGATCGAGGCCACGGTGCAGGTCGCGCGCAGCCTGCGCCTGGCGACCGTCGCCGAGGGCATCGAGACCGAGGCGCAGGCGCAGGCGGTGCGCCTGCTCGGTTGCGACAAGGGCCAGGGCTTCCTCTATTCCCGGCCGCTGTCGTCGGCGGCGCTCATGGCCTGGCTGGCGGCATCGACCGCGGTCGCGGCCGATGCGCCCTGAGCGGCGCGGCCGCGACGCCGACCGGCTTGCGCGCTGCGGCGGCCGGCCTCAGGCGCCGAGCCAGCCGATGAGCGCGCTCAGCGTGAAGAACGAGGCCGCCGTCGTCACCAGCAGCGCCGCGGCGCAGAAGCCGTCGTGGCGGTACTTCTGCGCCAGCACCGGGTAGATGCTCAGCATCGGCATCGCCGCCAGCACGATCGCCGCGTGGCGCAGCTGCGGCTGCGCCGGCAGCGCCCAGATCATCAGCGCGCCGACCGCCAGCGGGTGCAGGAGCAGCTTGCCGCCGGCGACGGCGGCGAGGTCGGCGCGCTGGCCATGCCAGTCCAGGCCGACGAGCGTGCCGCCGATCACGAACAGCGCCACCGGCGCCGAGGCGGCGGCCATCAGGTCGACGGTGTGCTGCAGCGGCGCCGCGAGCACGAGGCCGAAGGCCGAGCACAGGATGCCGACGACGATGGCGATGAGCAGCGGGTTGCGCGCCATCGGCGCGAGGGCGCGCCGCATCGCGGCGCCGGTGCCGACATGGCTGTCGGCGCCATGCTCGGCGAGCGCGAGCGCGAGCGGCAGCATCAGCAGGTTCTCGACCATCAGCGTCAGCGCCAGCGCGACGCCGCTGCCCGGACCCATCCACTGCAGCAGCACCGGCGCGCCGATGAAGCCGCTGTTCGAAGACGACATGCCCATGCCGAACAGCGCACGGTACGAGCCGGGGCGCCGGCGCGTCCACCACCAGCCGAGCGCGAACGCCGCCAGCGAGCCGCCGGCATAGGCCGCGAGGTAGCGCGGGTTGAGGATGTCGCCGACGCGGCGCTGCGCCAGGGTGCGGAACAGCAGCGCCGGCAGCGCCAGCCGCAGCACGAACTGGCCGAGCACGCGCATCTCGCCGCGCGCGAACAGCCCGCCGCGCACGCAGCCCCAGCCGAGCAGGATCAGGAGGTAGATCGGGGCGGTGATCGAGAGGATCGAAGCCATCCCGCTCAACGCTTGCGCAGGCCGACGCGGTTGGGCAGCGGCGTCGAGCGGCGCAGCACGTCCTCGGCGAGCCAGCTCGCGCTGCGGCGCGCGCGCTCGGCGACGGTGGGCAGCGGCAGCTGGCGGTAGTCGTCGTTGTCGACGTTGAAGCTGTAGTCGCCGCGGTAGCCGAGTTCGTCGAGCCGGCGCACCAGCGCCGCCAGCGCCTCGGCCTGCACGCCCTCGCCCGGGAAGACGTGGAAGGCCTCGCCGCGCGCCGCCGCGGTGACGGCGCCGCTGCCGCCATGCCACATGAAGTCGGAGAGCTGGACGATGAACAGCTTCCAGGGGTCGACGAGGTCGAGGTCCTCGATCGAGGCCTGCGAGGCGTAGAGCTGGAAGGAATCGATGCCCAGGCCCAGGTTGGGCACGTCGGCCAGCGTCACGACCTCCCAGGCGCGCACATAGTCCTTCACCGCATGGCCCCAGGCCAGCGCCTTGTAGGCGACCTGGATGCCCAGCGGCAGCGCCAGCATCGCGAGCTTGGCGAGGTCGCGCGCGAGCACGCGGTCGTCGGCCGACGCCTGCGCGCTCGTCGACGAGCTCACGAGCAGCCGCTTGCAGCCGAGCTCGGCGCACATCTCGAGCATCGACTTGGCGATGTCGACCTTGTAGGCGTGCAAGTGGCCGGTCAGGCCCTCGTAGTCGCGCAGCACGCGGAAGCCGTCGACGCGCAGGCCGCTCGCGCGCACCGCGGCGACCGCCGCCTGCAGCCCGCCCGGGTGGTCGACGAGGTCGCCCGCGTGCAGCGTCACCTGGGCGAAGCCGGCGTCGCGGATCGCCGCCAGCTGGGCCTCGAGCGGACCGGCCAGGCTGACCGTGTCCATGCCGAAACCGGCCAGCTTCACGGCGCCGGGGCGCGGGTGTCGCGCACGAGTTCGAACACCAGCGTCTGCTGGTAATGCCGCGTCAGCGCGCCGCGCTCGCTGGCGCCGCTGTGCGCGCCCTCGAGGAACTCGACGCCGCGCGCGCGCAGCAGCGCCACCGCCGCCGGCACGTCGCTCGTGCCCAGGCCGATGCGGTGGAACAGCTCCTCCTCGTCGTACAGCGCCGTCGCCGGATCGGGCTCGACGAGCTGGATCAGGAACTGGCGGCAGGGGCTCTCGATCAGCGTGCCCTTGGGCATGATGCCGTAGCGCTGCTCCTCGGGCAGCACGGCGAAGCCCATCAGCTGGCGGTAGAAGTCGCACCATTCCTCGGTGCGGTCGCGGCCGATGTACTGGACGATGCCGAAGAAATGCAGCCCCGCCAGCGCCGGCGGCCTCGGGTTCACGGTGGGGATGAGCGTGAAGTCGACGTCGTAGATCGAGAACTCCTTGTGGCGGTCGACGAAGTACAGGTGCGCGCCGCCGGGCCCGTGGATGCCGGGGATGTTGAGCTCCATCACCTGGGCGTGCATCGGCACGTCCCAGCCACCGCGCTCGATCACGTAGTCGTAGGCGGCGCGGGCGTCGCGCACGCGCAGCGCAACGGCGACGATGCGCGGCGATTCGGTCGGCGCGCGCATGCCGCGCACGACGCCGGGCTGCGAGTTGACGATGACGTTCATCGCCCCCTGGCGGTAGAGCACGACATCGCGCGAGCGGTGCCGCGCGACCGGGCTGTAGCCCATCATCTCGAGCACCTGGCCCAGCGCCTGCGGGCGCGAGGTCGAGTACTCGACGTACTCGATGCCGTCCAGGCCGATCGGGTTCGGCAGCGGGTCCAGGGTTTCGCGGGAGATCTGCGGACTCGTCATGACAGGGGTTCCTTGCGTCTCGGTCGGTCGGGTGGCCCGCGTTCTAGTAGATCACGGTTTGACCCGGTTTCGATGCCGCGGCCCCGGGCCGCCCGGGCCGCCTCAGCGGTCGACGTCGAACAGCGCCGCGCCGTGCCGGCGCAGGCTGCGCGCGATGCTGCCGCGGTGGATCTCGCTCGTGCCGTCGAAGATGCGGTAGATGCGCGCGTCGCGGTAGTAGCGCTCGATCGGCAGCTCCTTGCAATAGCCCATGCCGCCGTAGATCTGCACCGCGCGGTCGACGACGCGGCCCAGCGTCTCGGCCGCCTGCACCTTGACCATCGAGATCCAGTCGCGGGCGTCGGCGCCCTGGTCGATCTGCCACGCCGCGTGCAGCACCATCAGCCGCGCGGCGTTGATCTCGATGACGCTGTCGGCCAGCATCTGCTGCACCATCTGGAAGTCGGCTATCGGCTGGCCGAACTGGCGCCGCTGCGCCGCCTGCTCGGCCGCCAGCTCGAGCACATGGCTGGCCTTGCCGACGGCGCGCGCGCCGACCTGGGCCAGGCGCACGCGGCCGAGCACGGCCAGCGCGAGCTTGAAGCCCTCGCCGCGCGGACCGAGCAGGCATTCGTCGCCGAGCTCGACGCCGTCGAAGAACAGTTCGAGGTGGCTGGTGCCGCGCAGGCCCATCATCGGCTGGTCCTTGCCGAGCGCGAATCCCGGCAGGCCCTTGTCGACGAGGAAGAGGCTGATCTCCTTCTGCGCCCCCGGCTCGTTCGTCAGCGCCGAGACGATGAAGAAGTCCGAGACCTCGCCGTCGCTGATGAAGTGCTTGTTTCCCGTCAGCGTCCAGCCGCGCGCGGTCTTCACGGCGCGCGTGGCGATGCCGGCCGCGTCGCTGCCGGCGCCGGGCTCGGTGATGGCGATCGAGCAGACGCGCTCGCCGCGGACGCAGGGCCGCAGCCAGCGCTCGACCTGCTCGCCGCGGCAGGCCAGCAGCGCCTCGTAGACGTTGCCGAAGGCGCGCCGGATCAGGATGTCGGTGGTGTGGCCGAACTGCTCCTCGACGAGCATCGTGTCGACGGCCGAGAGGCCGCCGCCGCCATGTTCCTCGGGAATGTTGAGCGCGTAGAGGCCGAGCGATTTCGACTTCTCGTGGATCGCGCGCGCGAGTTCGGGTGCGAGCCGGCCCTCGGCCTCGATGCGCGCCTCGAGCGGCGCGAGTTCGCTGCGGATGAAGCGGCGGACGGTGTCGACGAGCAGCTTCTGCTCGGACGAAAGTGAGAATTCCATGACAGTCTTCCTGGAGGTTGGCGTAAATCGATCTAACCCAGCGGACGCCGCGGAACCGGCTTGGCCGGGCCGCAGGCGTCGGGCGCGCCGCAGGCGCTACGGGGGGTCGAGTTACGCCGTGCTCCAGTAATACTGGCCGAAAAAGTATTGAAGGCAGATGTCCGACCAAGGTTGCGGCGGGAACATCTTGCGCTTCATCGCTTCAGGCCGCGGCGGTCGGCATCGGCGCGGCATGCGCGCCGCCGAGGAACAGGCGCTCGATGTGCGGATCGTTGAGCAATTCGCCGGCCGGCTTGTGCAGCACGAGCCGTCCCGATTCGAGCGCGATCGCCTCGTCGGCCATCTTCAGCGCGCTCTTGACGTTCTGCTCGACCATCAGCACCGTCGTGCCCTGGCTGGCGAGCTGGCGCAGCAACGCGAAGACATCGGCCACCACCAGCGGCGAGAGGCCGATCGACGGCTCGTCGATCAGGATGACCTTGGGCCGCAGCAGCAGCGCGCGCCCGACCTCGAGCTGCTTCTGCTCGCCGCCCGAGAGCGACGAGGCGGCGCTGTGCAGCCGCTCCTTGACGCGCGGGAAACGCTCCAGCACCTCGGGGATGCGCTCGTGCGTCGTCTTCATGCCCAGCGTGATGCCGCCCAACTCGAGGTTCTCCCACACCGTGAGCTGGCCGAACAGGTTGCGCCCCTGCGGCACGAAGGCGATGCCATGCTCGGTCAGCAGCTGCTTGGCGCTGGAGCCGGTGATGTCCTGGCCGTCGAGGCGGATGCGGCCGTGGCGCACCTTGAGCAGCCCGAACAGCGTCTTCAGCACCGTGCTCTTGCCCGCGCCGTTGGGGCCGAGCAGCAAGGTGATCTTGCCGCGCGCGGCCTTGAAGCTGAGGTTGTTGAGGATCATGAATTCGCCGTAGCCGGCGACGACGTCGTCGAATTCGATGCAGGTGTCGTTGGCCATCTCAATTCCCCAGGTAGGCGTCGAGCACCTGCTTGTTGGCGCGGATCTCGGCCGGCGTGCCCAGGGCCATGACCCGGCCCTCGACCATCACGAGGATGCGGTGGCACAGGTCCATCACGAAGTCCATGTTGTGCTCGATGACGACGAAGCTGCCCTTGCGCGTCTTGTTCAGCTCCTTCAGCAGGTCGCTGATGCCGCCGACCAGGCTCGGGTTGACGCCGGCGCAGGGCTCGTCGAGCAGCACGAGGTCGGGCTCGCTCATGAAGGCCATCGCGATGTCGACCAGCTTCTGCTGGCCGTAGCTCAGCTCGCCGGCATGCTTGTGCGCGACATGGCGGATGCGGAACTGGTCGATCAGCGCGTCGGCCTTGGCGCCCAGCCCCGAATCGCCGGGGGCGAAGAGCCGGCTCCACATCGAGCCCTGGTGCTCCTGCGCGGCGACGATCAGGTTGTCGCGCACCGTCATCTTGCCGAACACCTGCAGCGTCTGGAAGGTGCGGCCGACGCCGAGCTGGTTGAGCTGCATCGGGCTCTTGCCGGTGATGTCGCGGCCGTTCAGCTCGATGCGGCCCTGGTCGGGCGTGATCTGGCCGAGCACGCTGTTGAACATCGTCGTCTTGCCCGAGCCGTTGGGCCCGATGACGCCGAAGATCTCGCCCGGCATGACCTCGAAGGACACGCCGTCGACGGCGAGGATGGCGCCGTAGCTCTTCTTCAGGTCGCTGACCTTGAGCAGGGGGGCCGTCATGACGAGGCTCCGATGCGCGCGGCGGCCGCGGCGCGTTCGGCCGCCGCCTTCTTCGCCAGCGCCTTGGCGCGCATCCGGTCCGGGATGCTGAGCAGGCCGTCGGGCAGCCACAGCATCAGCAGCACGACCGCGCTGCCGAAGATGAACAGGTACCAGGCCTGGGCGAAGCGCAGCCACTCGGGCAGCAGCACGCCGACGGCCGAGCCGAGCAGCGGGCCGAAGAAATAGCCCGGCCCGCCGACGACGACCATCAGGTACATCATGAAGCTCGTGCCGACCGCGAACGGCCCCGGTTCGATGAACTGCACCAGGCTCGCGTACAAGGCGCCGGCGATGCCGGCGTAGGCGGCGCCGATCGCGAACGACAGCAGCGTGTAGCCCTGGATGTGGATGCCCAGGCTCTCGGCGCGGATCGGGTTGTCCCGCAGCGCCGTGAAGGCCTTGCCCCAGGGCGAGCGCAGCAGGCCCCAGAGCAGCGCGCCCAGCAGCACCGTGACGCCGAGCACGAAGTAGTAGTAGGCCAGGTCGCCGTCGAGCGAGAGGCCGAGCAGGTGCGGGCGCGCGACGTTGTTGATGCCGAAGCTGCCGCCGGTGAGCCATTCCTCGTTGCGCAGCACGAGCCAGACCGCGGTGTTGAAGCCCAGGGTCGCGAAGGCGAGGTAGATGGTCTGCACGCGCAGCGCCGGGAAGCCCAGGCCCAGGCCGATGACGAAGCAGCCGACCATCGCCAGCGGCAGCCCGAGCCAGAAGCTGAATCCGGCCTTGAGCAGGATCGCCACCGTGTAGGCGCCGATGCCGAAGAAGGCGGCGTGGCCGAGCGACTTCTGCCCCGCATAGCCCACCGTGAGGTTGAGCCCCATGTTGGCGATGACGTAGACCAGCCAGTAGCTGAAGAGGTAGATGCCGTAGCTCTTGAGGAAGGGCGGTGCGACGAGCAGCACCAGGGCCAGCAGGCCGAGCAGGATCTTGTTCATACCTTGCGCTCCACCTTCTTGCCCAGCAGGCCTTGCGGCTTGAAGAGGATCACGGCCATGAAGATCACGAGCGCCACCGCGTCCTTGTAGGTGGGCGAGATGTAGGCCGAGGCCAGGTTCTCGCTCACGCCGACGATGACGCCGCCGAGCAGCGCGCCGCGCGAGTTGTTGAAGCCGCCGATGATGGCGGCGAAGAAGGCCTTCATCGACAGGCCCTCGCCCATGTCGAACTTGGCCAGGTAGGCCGGCGTCACCAGCAGCGCGGCGGCGCAGGCGAGCACGGCGTTGATCGCGAAGGTGTAGAGCACCATGCGCGAGACGTTGATGCCGAGCACGGTCGCGCTCTCGGTGTTCTGCGCCACCGCCTGCATCGCGCGCCCGGTCACGGTCCTGGCCAGGAAGGCCTGGACGCCGAAGACGATGACGAAGGCCGCCGCCAGCGTGCCGAGGTCGGAGGCGCTGACGGTGAGGCCGCCGAAGTGGAACAGCGCGTCGCCGAACAGGCTCGGGAAGGGCTGGGCCTCGGCGCTGTAGCCGGCGCGCACGCCGTTCTTCAACGCGATCGACAGGCCCAGCGTGGCGACGACGATGGGCATCATGCCGTAGCGCAGCAGCGGGTCGGCGATGCCGCGCTTGAAGGCCCAGCCGAGCACGACGACGGCGACGACGCAGGTGAGCGCGAAGCTCACCAGCAGCGGCAGGCCCAGGTGGATGAAGGCCAGCATCATGAAGGCCGGCAGCATCACGAACTCGCCCTGGGCGAAGTTGATCGTGCCCCCGGCCTGCCACAGCAGCGTGAAGCCGAGCGCGGCCAGGGCGTAGATGCCCCCGGTCGACAGCCCGGAGAGGACGAGTTGGATGAAGTCGGTCATGTCCGGCCCCGGCGCCTCAATGCTTGGCCAGCATCGGCAGCACTTCGGAGACCACCTGCTTGCCGCCCTTGACCTCGGTGAGGAAGCTCTCGCGGTCGAGGTCGCCCTTGGCGTCGATGTAGACGTCCATCAGCACGCCGGGATCCTTGGCGGCGCTGATGTACAGGCCGTGCACCGCCTTGTTGAGCGCCTCGCGGTCGATCTTGCCGGCCTTCTCGAGCGCCGCCTTCATGATGTAGACGCCGGTGTAGCCCTTGATGCAGTTGTGGTCCGGCAGGTAGTTGTAGGCCTTGACGAACTTGGTCTTGAAGGCCTCCAGCGCCGGCACCGGCGCGTCGACGGTGAGGCCGACGTGGGCGATGGCGCCGTTGGCGGCGTCGCCGGCGAGCTCGATCACCTTCTGGCTCGTGAGCACGGTCTCGCCGACGATGGGCTTGTTCACGCCCTGCTTGCGCAGCTCGCGCAAGGCGCGCGCCGCCTCTTCCTCGTTGGTGTAGACGAAGACCACGTCGGCGTTGCTTTGCTTGGCCTTGAGCACCGGGGTCGCGAAGTCGAGCTGGCCCTGCTCGGTCGAGATCGAGGCCACGACCTTGGCGCCGTAGGCGGCCAGGGCCTTGGTCACCATCTCGGCGCCGCCCTTGCCGAAGTCGTTGTTGACGTAGATCACCGCCACCGTCTTGGCCTTCAGGTTCTGCGCCATGTAGCGCGCGATCTTGGGCATCGAGGTCTGCTGGCCGAAGCTCGTGCGGATGACGTAGGGGTCGCCCTGCTGCGTGATCGAGGCCGCCTCGGCGCCGGTGAAGTTGGGCACCTTGGCGCGCTCGGTCACGTTCATGCTGACCATCATCGAGCCCGAATAGCCGGGGCCGAAAACGGCGAGCACGCCGTCGTCGACGGCCTTCTGCGCCAGGCCCTTGGCCACACCCGGGTTGCTCTGGGTGTCGGAATGCGTGACCTCGATCTTCTCGCCCAGGATGCCGCCGGCGGCGTTGATCTCCTTGATGGCGAGATCCATGCCGTTCTTGAAGTTCGTGCCGACCGTCGCGCCGGCGCCGGAGAGCTCCTGCAGGCTGGCGATCTTGATCGTGCCGGCCGCGTGCGCGGAGGCCGCGAGGGCGATGCCGATGGCGGCGGCGATGAAGGTGCGGCGGATCAGTTTCATGGGTTCATGTCTCCTACGGTTTGCGGTCGGGGTTCATCAGGCGGCGAGCAGGGCGCTCACCTCGGAAAGGTCGGCGCGCAGGGCGGCCGCGATCTCGGGATAGCCGAAGAATTCGAGGTACTCGGGCATCTGGTGCGCGAGCATGCCGAAGCCGGCGTGCGCGGCCACGCCGCGCGCCCGGCAGGCGCGCAGCAGCGGCGTGGGCTGGTTCTTCATCAGGATGTCGACGACGGCGGCGCCGGCGTCGACGCGGGCGACATCGACCGGGATCGGGTCGCCCGCCTCGAGCCCGAGCGGTGTGGCATTGACGACGATATCGTAGCCCGCCGGGTCGGCCGAACCGGCCTCGACGATGGCCGGGCCGCAGGGCGCCGCCAGCGCGGCCACGGCCGCCGCGCTGCGCCCGGCCGCCTTGTCGTACAGCGCCACGCGCGCCGCACCGCGCTGCGCCAGCGAGGCCGCGATGGCGACGCCGGCGCCGCCGGCACCGATGACGAGCACGCGCGCGCCGGCGATGGCCACGCCGTCGGCGGCGAGCGAGCGCGTGAAGCCGATGCCGTCGAAGAGCGCGCCCTCGATCGATCCGTCGGCGTTGCGGCGCGCCGCGTTGACGGCGCCGGTGACGCGCCCGAGCGCGTCGCAGCGGTCGAGCAGCGGCATGACCAGCGTCTTGTGCGGCACCGTCAGGCACAGGCCGTCGATGTTGCGCGCCTTGAAGGCCTGGGTCACGAAGGCCGGCAGGTCGGCCGGCGCGACGCGCGCCGGCACGAGCACCGCATCGACGCCATGCTTGCGGAACTGCTGGTTGAAGACCTCGGGCGCGCGCACCTGCTCGACGGGATCGCCGAGGATCAGGAAGACGCGCGTGCTGCCGGAGATGTCCATGGATAGGGTCGGATGGCGATGCGCCATGCGGCGCGGGTGGCGAACATTAAGGAGGCCTGGGGTTTGCGACAAGCCGGTTCATTCCGCTTTGAGCGATGATCGCTCCACTTGAGCGTTTATCGCTCGATTGAGGGTAATTACGGAGTGGATGAACTCAACCTTCAAATCAACCGCAAGGATCTGATCGAGGGCCTGGGCCGCGGTCTGCGCGTCATCGAGGCCTTCGACGACGAACATCCGCGCCTCACCCCGACCGAGGTCGGCACCATCACCGGCATCACGCGCACGGCGGCGCGGCGCTATCTGCTGAGCCTCGTGCATTTCGGCTATGCGGCCACCGACGGCCACCAGTTCTGGCTTTCGCCGCGCGTGCTGCGGCTGGGGCGCAGCTACCTCGACGCGGCACGGCTGCCGCGCCTGGTCCAGCCCTTCATCCAGCGCGTGAGCATGCAATGCGGCGAGACCGTCAACGTCAGCGTGCTCGACGGCCACGACGTGGTCTACATCGCGCGCAGCAATTCGCCGCGCGTGATCTCGATCGGCTACCACGCCGGCGCGCGCATCCCGGCGCATGTGGTCACGCCCGGGATCGTCATGCTGGCCACGCTCGGCGACGCCCAGCTCGACGCCTGGATCGCCGCGCACGACTTCAGCAGCTTCACCGCGCACACGGTGACCGATCGCGCCGTGTTCCGCAAACATGTGCTGGCGGCGCGCGCGCTCGGGCATTGGATCGCCGAGCAGCAGCTCGACCTCGGCCTGCGCGGCATCGCCGTCGCGCTGCGCAGCCACAAGGGCGAATGCGTGGGCGCGCTGAGCATGACGCTGCAATCGCAGGCCCATACGATCGACCAGGCGACCGTGCAATTGCTGCCGCTGCTCGTCGACACGGCGCAATCGCTGCGCAATCTGTTGTAGCTTTCCGGTCCCAGGGAAAACCCAGGTTTCGTTCGACTATCGCGCCGAACGGGCGATAGTCGCGCAAAGTTGGATTTTGGGTTTGGATTCAGTCGGCACTGGTGGCGAAATGGTGGCCGTGACGGGGCCGTCGACGCCCCCATCCCCCGGACCGACCGATTTTTCACACCCTGGAGACATAAGCCCATGACCACTCGTCGCCACACGCTCGCGGCAGCCGCCGTATTCACCCTGCTGGCCGGTGCAGCCCATGCCCAGAGCAGCGTCACGCTGTACGGTGATTTCGACGAATACCTGAATTACATGCGCAGCAGCTCGGGCGCGACGATGAAGTCGCTCCAGGACGGCGCGCTGCTGCGCACCCGCTGGGGCCTGCGCGGCATCGAGGACCTGGGCAATGGCCTGCAGGCCAAGTTCCAGCTCGAGCAGGGCGTGAACGCGATCAGCGGCACCGCCGCCGACGCCAGCCGCGCCTTCGACCGCCAGGCCTGGGTCGGCTTGGCCGGCGGATACGGCGAGGTCCGCTTCGGCCGCCAGAACGGCGCGATCTTCTGGAAGGGCAGCTTCGTCGACTTCACGACCCGCACGCTGGGTTCGATGGTCAACAACTTCGGCGTCCCCGCGCGCTTCGACAACACGATCTCCTACACCTCGCCGCGCATCGCCGGCGTCCAGGTCGACGCCTATTACTCGCTCGCCGAGACGCTGGCGGGCGTGCGTTCGCAGGGCATCAAGCAGGCCTCGATCGACTACAACACCGGCCCCTACCGCATCGGCTATGCCGGCCTGCGCGCCGGCCCGCCGTCGGGCGCGCTGTACAACGACAACGTCTACTACGACATGGTGTACGGCAACTACGACTACGGCCAGGGCAAGATCTACCTGACCTATGTGCGCAGCAACAACACCACGAGCAGCGGAGGCATCGGCAACGGCGGTTCGATCCTGGGCAACGTCGGCGGCGTCGTCGCCGGCACGAATCCGGACGTGCTGCGCGGCTACCGCATCCTGCAGGGATCGGCCGACTACTGGGTCACGCCGGCGCTGCGCGTCGGGGCGCTGTGGGGCAAGATCACCGACCGCTCGGGCAGCGGACACGACGCCACCGGCGGCGCCATCGGGGCCTACTACAGTCTGTCCAAGCGCACGACGCTGTACGGCCTGGCCGACACGCTGAAGAACGGCACCAACGCCGGCTTCCGCCCCTCGGGTTCGTCGGGCCTGCAGTTCAACTTCACGAACGCCGCCGACGTCAACGGCCGCACCATCAACGGCCTGCAGCTCGGCATCCTGCACACGTTCTGATGTCCAGGGCGGCGGCTCCGCGCCGCCGCTGTCGACCATCAGCAAGGGCCGGCATCGCGTGGCGATGCCGGCCCTTCTTTCCGGCCCGAACGCGGTCGCGGCCGCGCGGGTCGACCCGACTACGCCTGCGCCTGTGCCCAGCCCTTGGGCAGCCCGGCCTCGGGCGTCATGCCGTAGACCGGCTCGCCCGGCAGGCCGGCGATGAGCGGCGCGCGCGCGGCGATGAGGCGGGCGATGTCGATGCCGGTGGCGATGCCCATGGCCTCGAACATGAACACGAGATCCTCGGTCACGACGTTGCCCGACGCGCCCGGCGCATAGGGGCAGCCGCCGAGTCCGCCCAGCGAGGCGTCGAAGGTGCGCACGCCGACGTCGTACGCGGCGAGGCAGTTCGCGAGCCCGAGGCCGCGCGTGTTGTGCATATGCGCGGCGCCGGTCTTGCTGCCGATCGCCGCGCGCACGGCGTTGAAAAGCCGCCGCACCTGGGCCGGATTGGCCATGCCGGTGGTGTCGGACAGGCCGATGTCGTCGGCGCCGGCGTCGGCGCAGGCCTGCGCGAGCCAGACCACGTCGCTCTCCTTGACCTCGCCCTGGATCGTGCAGCCGAAGGCGGTCGACAACCCGGCCTCGACCTTGACGCGCGGCGCCGCGCGATCGCGCAGCGCGACGATGGCGCGCAGCTCGTCGACCATCGCCGCGCGCGTCTTGCGCACATTGGCCAGCGAATGCGCCTCGCTGGCCGAGATCGGGATCGTCAGCTTGTGCACGCCGGCTGCGACCGCGGCTTCGGCGCCGCGCAGATTGGGCACCAGCGCCATGATCGTCACGCCCGGATGCGTCAGCCCATGGCGCACGATCTCGGCCGTGTCGGCGAGCTGCGGCAAGAGCTTCGCGGGGACGAAGGAGCCGACCTCGATCTCGCGCACGCCGGCGGCGACGAGGGCGTCGATCCAGCGCATCTTCGCGGCCGTGGCCATCGTCGCCTTGACCGACTGCAGGCCGTCGCGCGGCCCGACCTCACTGATCAGCACGCCGGGGCGTGCGGCGGATGCGGACATCGCTCGTTCCTCGATCGATAAAGAGCCAGTGGCACCGAACGTTGCGCAGCCGAGCGCAGGGTCGCATCCCTGCACGCGGCGAACGGGCCACCGGCGTAAAAATCAAGCGCACGCCGCGGAACCGGCTCTGCCGGGCCGCTGGCGTCGCCCCCCCGGGGGGAGCGCCGAAGGCGCTGCGGGGGGATTCACTTCACACCTCTTCCAGCCGCGGGTCGTAGAAGGAGCCGAAGAGTTCGGCATCGCTGGGCTTGTCCTCCTTGATCGGCACCGAGACCCAGGTCGTGTTCATGTAATGCTTGAGGTGCACGTTCTCCGAGATCACGTTGCCGCCCCAGGTGCCACAGCCCAGGCTCGAGGTCATCGGCATGCCGTTGTTGAAGGCGCCGGCGTTGGCCTTCGATTGCGGCTGGCGCACCATGATGCGGCTCACCGGCGCGGCCAGCGCGAGTCGGTGGATATGGTCGGCGTCGAACGAGTAGATGCCGCAGGAATGGCCCTTGCCGCCGACGTTGTAGACGCCGCGCATCATCTCGAGCGCCTGGTCGAAATCCTTGAACTGGTAGACCGCCAGCAGCGTCGTCAGCTTCTCGCCCGAATAGAAGTGCGTTTTGCCGATCTCGTCGCCGCGCACGATGATGAACTTGCGATCGGCGGGAATCTCGAAGCCGGCCGCCGCGGCCAGCTTCTGCGGCGCGATCGCGACGGTGTCGGCCAGGCGGTGGCCCTCGTCGTCCCACATCGCCTTCTTCAGCGCCGCCTTCTCGGCGTCGTTGGCGAGATAGCCGCCTTCCTTCTGCAGCTGCGCGATCATCGCGTCGAAGATCTGCTCGTGGATGATCAGGTTGCCGTCGGCCGAGCAGCCGCTGCCGAAGTCGCTCGTCTTCGACAGCCGCGTGTTGCGCGCCGCTTCCTCGATGTTCGCCGTCTCGTCGATGATCATCGTCGAGTTGCCGGCACCGACGCCGTAGGCCGGCGTGCCCGAGCTGTAGGCGGCGCGCACCATCGGCTGGCCACCGGTGGCGATGACGAGGTCGGCGCGCGCCATCAGCGCCTGCGACATCGGGATGTTGACCTGGGTCAGGCATTGCAGCAGGTCGGCCGGCGCGCCCTCGCGCTCGAGCGCCTCGCGCATCAGGCGCACGGTCTCGAAGCTGGTCTTCTTGGCGCGCGGGTGCGGCGAGAAGATCACGGCGTCGCGCGCCTTGATGGCGTAGATCGCGTTGCCGGCCGGCGTCAGGTCGGGGTTCGTCGTCGGCACGATGCAGGCGATGATGCCGGCCGGCTTGCCGTACTTGACGATGCCCTTCTCGGGGATCTCCTCGATGATGCCGACGCTCTTCTGGCGCAGCGCATCGCGCAGGATGCCGCGGATCTTCATGCGCTTGCCCATGCGGCTGTCGCTGTCGCCGAGGCGGCTCTCGGCGATGCCCATCTCCACGAGGCGCGTGAAGGTGACCTTGTTCGACACCGCCCAGGCCACCGCCTGGCACAGGCGGTCGACGCGCGCCTGGTCATAGGTTTCGATGATCGCGAGCGCTTTCTGTGCGCGCTCGAAGGCCTGGTCGAGTTCGGCCTGCTGGGCTTCGTTGATCGGGGACTTGACGAGTTCGGGGGCAACCATGGGGGTTCTCCTGGATGTTGAATGCGGATGGGGCGCGGCTCAGGACTTCTTCGCGGCGACGGCGCCGGTGTCGGCGTGGTGCACCTTCTTGCCCGGCGAGTAGATGTCCATGATGTTCCAGTGCCCCGCCGTCGGCGTCGGCACGTTCTGCATCGCGACGTCGATGACGAAGGGCCGTTTCGACGCGATCGCACGCTCGAAGGCGGGCTTGAATTCGGCGGCCGAGGTGATGCGCACGCCCTCGGCGCCGTAGGCGCGGGCGATGGCCGCGAAATCGGCCGAATAGGGTTCGCCGTCCTTGACGAACAGGGTGCCGGTGGTGGTGCCGTAATGCGCCAGCTGCAGCCCGGCGATGGTGCCGAAGGCGCAGTTGTTCATGATCACCCAGACGACGGGCACATCGCTTTCGACGGCCGTCGCGAGCACGGCCGGGTTCTGGCCGAAGCCGCCGTCGCCGACGAGGGCGACGACGACGCGGTCCGGGCAGGCGAGCTTGGCGCCGATGGCGGCCGGGGCGCCGAAGCCCATCGTCGCGAAGCCGCCCGGGGTGAGCACGCTGCCCGGGGTGTAGATCGGGAACTGCTGGCCGACGCCGTTCTTGTTCCAGCCCACGTCGGTCGTGATGATGGCGTCGCGCGGCAGCACGGCGCGCACGTCGGCGAGGATGCGCTCGGGGCGCAGCGGGTAGGCGTCGCTTTGCTGCGCGGCGAGGTTGCCGCTGGCGAAGGTGTCGCGGTTGGCGGCGATCTCGGCCTTCAGCGCGTCGTTGCGCCGGCCCTGCGGATGAAGGCGCTTGGCGACGCGGTTGATGACCTTCAGCGCCTGCTTGAGGTCGGCGACGGCGCCGATCTCGACCGGGTAATTGCGGCCGATCTCGGACGGGTCGATGTCGATGTGGATCAGCCGGCTGGGGCCGAAGCTGAAGGTGTATTCCTTCTCCCAGCTGCTGCAATCGGCCTCGGCGAAACGCGTGCCGAGGCCGAACACGACGTCGGCATTCAGGCACTTGTCGTTGATGAACTTCGTGCCCCAGAAACCGGTCATGCCGAGCGTGAAGGGGTGGTCGTCGGGCAGCACGCCCTTGCCCATCAGGCTGTGCGCGACCGGGATGCTCATGTGGTCGACGAATTCGGCGAGCTCGGCGCAGGCATCGGCGAGGACGACGCCGCCGCCGACGTACAGCAAGGGCGTTCTCGCGGCGGCCAGCGCCTGCACGATGCGCGTCGCCGTCTCGTCGTCGATCGACGGTTTCTGCAGCGTCTTCGTGTGCAGCTTGAGGCGCTCGAACAGCGCGGTGTCGATCTCCATCGAGAAGATGTCCATCGGCACCGACACCAGCACCGGGCCCGGGCGGCCCGTCTCGGCGAGCTGGAACGCCTTCTCGAGGATCTCGGGGAACAGGTCGGGACGCTCGACGCGCCAGACGCGCTTGACGAAGGGGCGGTAGATCTCCGACTGCGAGGCGTCGGCGTGCAGGTTCACCTCCTGGTGCGGGTGCTTGCCGTAGTAATGGCTCGGCACATCGCCGGCGATGACGACCATCGGGATCGAATCGAGCGCCGCATTGGCGACGCCGGTGGCCGCGTTCGTCAGCCCCGGGCCGAGGTGGCTGAGCACCACCGAGGTCTTCTTGCTGGCGCGGGCGTAGCCGTCGGCGGCATGCGCGGCGACCTGCTCGTGGCGCGTGTTGATGAACTTGACGCGGCTGCCCTCGAGCGCCGTCAGCACGGCGATGTTCGTGTGGCCGCAAAGGCCGAACAGGTGCTCGACACCGCGGTCCTCGAGATACTTCACCAGTTGGTGCGAGATCAGTTTCTTCATGCAGGTCTCCTTGGGACGGGGCGCCGGTTTCAGGCGCCTGCGCGCAGCGGCGCGGGTTCGTGGGCGGCGGCCGCTTGCTCGCGGCCGGCGGGCAGCGCTGGCGGATCTGCGGGGATCTGGATCATGCGGGTCTCCGTCGTCATCGCGCCGCCCGGCCCCCGAACGGGATGGATGGCGCGAGACGGCACCTTAGGCCCGGGCAAGACGGGTCACAAGCGCGAACAGCGCTCCGCGGGCGCTGATCGCGCAGACTGAGCGCGAATCGCGCGGTTAAGGGTTTTTACGGATTCGACGCGCGAATCCGGGAGGCGCCGGCGGAGGTCGCGGCGCGCGCGGCCGGCCAAGACCGGGGACGGGCCTGGTCCTCGCCCCGTCCGAATCGCCGCAGCGCGAGTCGCAGCCGCGGGGCTCGGCTCAGCGCAGCGCGTCGGGCAGCTCGATCTTGACCTCGAGCACCTCGAGATTGTCCTGCCGCTCGAGATGGACCTTGATGTCCTCGGGCTTGATCGAGACGTACTTGGAGATCACCGCGACGAGCTCGCGCTGCAGCGCCGGCAGGTAGTCGGGCCGGCTCGCGCCGCGGCCGCTGCGCTCATGCGCGAGGATGATCTGCAGCCGCTCCTTGGCGACGCTGGCGGTCTTCTTCTTCTCGCCGAGAAAGAACGAAAGCAGCGACATCGCATCACCTCCCGCCGAAGACGCGCTTGAAGAAGCCGGGCTTGACGGCCTCGGTGAAGCGCAGCGGGCGCTTCTCGCCGAGGAAGCGCGCGACGACGTCCTTGTAGGCCTCGCCGACATCGGTGCCCTTGAGGTGCACCGCCGGGATGCCCTGGTTCGACGCGTCGAGCACCGAGGTCGATTCGGGGATGACGCCGATGAGCTCGATGCGCAGGATCTCCTGGATGTCGTCGAGCGACAGCATCTGCCCGCCGGCGACGCGGTTCGGGTCGTAGCGCGTGACCAGCAGATGCTCCCTCACCGGCTCCTTGCCGGCGATGGCGCGCCGGGTCTTCGACGCCAGCATGCCCAGGATGCGGTCCGAATCGCGCACCGACGAGACCTCGGGGTTCGTGACGACGAGCGCCTCGTCGGCGAAGTGCATCGCCATCAGCGCGCCGGTCTCGATGCCGGCGGGCGAATCGCAGACGATGAATTCGAAGTCCATCGCGGCAAGCTCGGTCAGCACGCGCTCGACGCCGTCCTGGGTCAGCGCGTCCTTGTCGCGCGTCTGCGAGGCGGCGAGCACGAACAGGTTGTCGCAATGCTTGTCCTTGATCAGCGCCTGCGTCAGCTTGGCCTCGTCGTGGATGACGTTGATGAGGTCGTAGACGACGCGGCGCTCGCA
>JAGWVB010000039.1 GCA_018971105.1 Burkholderiales bacterium | reverse complement strand
GCGCGCGCGGTCGCCGCCGCGACGGGCAGGCGTCGCGGCCGCCTGCGGCTGTCGCGTCGACGCGGCGGGCACGGGCGCGGCGAGCGGTCGCTCAAGCCAGCAGACGCTGCAGTTCACCGCTGGCGATCAGCTTTTGCAGGTCGTCGCAGCCCCCCACCAGCATGCCCTTGACGAAGACCATCGGCAGCGTCGGCCAACCGGACCACATCTTGATCGCATTGCGCCGCCGCCATTGCGAGAAATAGCTGCCGTACTCGAGGTAGCGATGCGCGATGCCGGCGCCTTCGAGCGCGCGCCGCGCGCGGCGGCAGTACGGGTTCATCGCCATGCCGACGACGACGACCGCCTGGCCCGCCACCGCGTCCTGGACCTCGCGCAGCGTGGCCGCATGCAGCCCCGCGACGGACTCGCGCAGCGCGGGGTGGATGCGTGATTCTTCGAGGACGGGACGCGGCATGGAGGCTCCTGGGATGAGCCGCGAATCTAACCGACGCGGCCGGCCCGCGGCGGTTCAGCCGGCGGCCGGCTTGAACAGCGTGCGGCAGGCGGCGCGCTGGGCCGACTCGGCCTGGGCACAGACGCCGTCGAGCCGCGCCTGCAGCCGGCGCAGCGCCGGCGCATGGCGCCCGCCGGCATTCCACGACGCGAGCTTGGCGCCGGCCCGCTGCAGCGCACGCACGCTGCGCCCCTCGAACGAGCCGCTGTCGCGCGCCGCATCGGCCAGCAGCTGCGACGCCGTCTGCTCGATGCGCGCGCTGTCCTGCGGCGCGAGGTCGACCAGCGCCGCTAGGTAGCTCGACCCCCATTGCAGCCGCGTCGCCGCGCCGACGCTCTTCGCATAGGCCTGGGCATACCAGGACAGCGCCTCGTCCTTGTGGCCGAGCTTGCGTGCATTGCCGGCGAGCTGGCTCATCAGGTAGTAGGGCGAATGGCTGCGCGCGAGGTTGGCCTTGAGCAGCGCGTCGCTTTCCTTCCAGAGCCCGGCGCGGCCGAGCGCATAGGCGGCCTCGGTGATCACCGCCTGGCGCTCGTAGGCGTCGCTGATCTCGGCGTCGTCGCGCCCGACCTGCGCCTGCAACTCCGCACGCAGCGCCGCCGGGAGCCGGACCTCGACGGCGTCCTTGGGCTGATCCAGGCGCGCGAGCTCGACGCGCGCCGCCAGCGCGCCGAGCCGGTCCGCGCGCGACAGCGTCGCGTCGGCCTGCAGACGCCGCAAGGCGGTGTCGTAGCGCGCGACGATGGCGGCCTCGTGCGCCGCGTCGCCTTCGACCAGCGCGTGCACGATCTCGGTCGGCGAATTCGTCAGCACGTCCATCAGCGCGCGCGATTGCCCCGCGTCGGCCAGCACCGCGAGCATGCGCTCACGCAAGGGGGCATCGACGCGCACGCCCTGGCCGTCGTCGCTGGCGGCGATGGCCTTGAGCCAGAGCCGGTTGCGGGTCTCGGATTCGGCCGCCGGGCAGGCCACCGCCAGCCGCACGAGCGTCGAGGCGAGATCGGCCGGCGCCACGAGCTGGCCGTCGTCGGTGTCCCAGGAATAGTAGGCCAGCGCGCGCCATTCGTCGGCGCCCAGCGTCTTGCCGGCCAGCGCATCGGCCAGCACGGCGCGCACCGGGCGCCCGCCGGCGAGTCCGGCCTTCAGCAGCTCGAGCGCCTGCGGCGCGTCGACCTCGCCCGGCAGGCGCGTGATCTCGGCGCGCTGCTCGTTGAACAGCACGGTCGTCGGGTAGCCGCTGACCTTGAAGCGCTGCCCCAGCTTCTGCGCCCCCGGCAGGTCGCCGTCGATGAAGACGGGGACGAAGGAGCGCGCCAGCAGCGCGAAGTCCTGGCGGCTGAACAGCGTGGCCTTGAGCTGGTTGCAGGGTGGACACCAGGTCGCGCCCCAGTACAGCAGCACCGGCTTGTGCTCGGCCCGCGCGAGCGCGAAGTCGCGCTCGATGTCGGCCTCGCTGGCGGCGCTGCGCCAGGCCACGTTCGTCGAAGGCAGGCCCTTGGCCTGTGCCGCCCAGGGCAGGGCCAGTGTCAGGACCATCAAGCAGCAGCGCAGGTACATCGCCGGTTCCCAGGTTTGCAAGGACCGCCAGTGTGCGCGAAACGCGGCGGCAACGGCGGCGCAGGGGTCGGCGCCGCCGCCCCCCCAAGCGTGGCAAGCCTAGTGCAGCAGGCGCGACTTGAGATCGGCCACGGCCGGGACCTGCGCGACGCCGGGCGAGATCTGCAGCGCCGCCGCCAGCTCGTCGCGGGCCTCGTCGAGGTGGCCGAGCTTGGTCAGCACGAGCGCCAGGTGGATCCGGATCTCCGCGTTCTCGGGGCTGCGCAGTCGCGCCTCGCGCAGATAGGGCAGGCCGACATCGGGCTGGCCGGATTCGGACTGGATCCAGCCCATCGTGTCCATGTAATTCGAATTCTTGCTGTCGACCTTCAGCGCCGCCGCCGCCGCCGCCTTGGCTCCGGCGTAGTCGCCCATCGCCAGCAGCAGGTTCGCCAGGTTGTTCTGCTGCTGCGCATTGCCGGGCTCGCGCGCGACCACGGCGAGGTAGTTGCGCTTGGCCTCCGCGAGCTGGCCCGATTGGAACAGCGCCTCGGCCAGAGCCGACCGCACGGCCAGATCCTGCGGCGATTTCTTCAACCATTCGGCGTGCGCTCGCGCGGCCGCCGCGGGTTGTCCCGCCATCACGAGGGCGCGGCCCAGTTGCAATTCGACGCCGGTCGACGGATACAGCGCCAGCGCGTGGGTGTAGACCGCCACCGCCTGGGTCACGTCGTGCTTGGACAGGGCGATCGCCGCGGCCGACAGCAGCGTCACTTTCTTGTCCGGGTAGCGCGAGGCCAGGATCTGGTAGTCCTTGTCGGCCGTGCCCGGATCCTTGCCGACGAGCGCCGCCGAGACCCCGAGGCCGAGCGCCTTGATGTCCTCCGGACGCCCCTGCAGCGCCTTCACCGCGTTGTAGGCGGCGCCGTCCGGATTGCCCGCGTCGAGCTGCAGATAGCCGATGCGCACCTGCATGTCGGGATCGAAATCGGCGATCTTGGTGGCGCCGGTCAGCTCCACCCGCGCACCGGCCAGGTCGCCCTTGGCCGTGAGCGCGCGCGCCAGCGACAGCCGCAGCTCGATGTCGTTCGGGAAGCGCTCCGAGTACTGGCGCGCCGCGACCACCGCGTCGTCGCTGCGGTGCATCTTCATCAGCAGGCTGATCAGCGCCTCGGTCGGATCGCGCTGGCCGCCGCTCACCTCGGTGGCGCGACGGTACTGCTTGAGCGCGTTGTCCAGCTGACCCGCCTGCTCCTCGATGCGGCCGAGCTCGAACATCGCGCGCGGGTCGTCGCCCTTGGCGATCATGTCGTTGAGCCGCGCGCGCGCCTGGTCGAGATGTCCCTCGAGCGCGTCGAGCCGCGCCAGGTTCACCTGCGCGGGTCCGAGCGTGGGGTCGATCGCCAGTGCCTGGTTGAAGGCGGCGCGCGCGCCCGCGTGGTCGCCGCACTGACCCTTGATCTCGCCGCTCAGGTTGATCGCCCAGGGGTTGCGCGGATTCAGCTTCACGAGCGCATCGCCGATCGCCAGCGCCCGCGCGTTCTGCCCATGCTGGATCTGGTACACCGCCAGCGCACCGCCCGCTTCGATGTCATGGGTCGCGTTGAAGGCCTTCTGCAGGTTCGCGACGCCGGCGTCCTCGAAGCCGGCGTGCAGTTGCGCCAGGCCGAGCGAACGCCGCACCGCAGGCGAGTCCATCTTCGCCAGCACCGCCTGCAGCGTCGTCACGGCCTGGCCGTAGCGACCCAGGCCGAGATAGACCTCGCCGCGCTCGTAGAGCAGCCGCGGGTCGGTCGGGTCCGCGTCCTGCAGGGCGGCGACCGCCGGTTCGGCCTTCGCGTACTGGTGCATGTCCAGGTACAGCTCGGCCTGGAACTTGAGCGCGCTGACGTTGTGCGGTTGCGCCGAAAGCAGGGCGTCGATGATCGACAAGGCCTTCTGCGGGCGCCCCAGCCCCTGCTGTGCCCGCGCATCGATGATGGCGAACTTGTCGTGCGCCGAGAGCCAGGAAGCGGGCGCCGGATCGAAGGCCGTGGCGACCTTGCCGAAGGCCGTCGTCGCCGTCGCCGTGTCGCCCTGCAGGCGCGCCAGCATGCCCTGCAGCGCGATCACGCGGATGTCCTTCGGCGCCTCGTGCAGGAGTTCGGTCACGTCCTTGGCCGCGTCGGCCGCGTCGCCCAGGTCCAGCAGCAGGCTCGCGCGCCCGACGCGGGCATCGCGGTCTCCCGGCGGGCTCAGGCTGATCGCGCGCGTGAACGCGGCCAGGCTGGCGTTCGCGTCGCCGGCCTCGCGCAGCACGGCCGCGTCCATGTTCCAGACCTGGTAGTTGTTCGGCGCGACCGTGATCGCATGCGCCGCCGCATCGCGCGCGCGCGCGATCTGCCCGGTGCGCAACAGCAGCGGCGCCTCCTCGAGCGCGATCAGGATCGAATTGGGGTCGATCGCGCGCGCCGCATTGAAGGCCTCGGCCGCCGGCCTCGGTTCGTTGAGCCGCGTGTAGGCCTCGCCGCGCAGCAGCAGCGCCTCGATGCGGATCGACGGGTTGAGGTCGTCGCCCGTCACCGCCTCGATCGCCATCGCCGGCTGGTTGACGTCGATGTAGGCGCGCGCCAGCGGCAGTGCGAGTTCGCTGCGGTTCACGCCCTGGCGCTGGGCCTCGAGCAAGGCCGTGAGGGCCGAATTCGGATCCTGCTTGGCCAGGTAGGCCTTGCCCAGCAGCAGGTTCGCCGCGCCCTGGTTCTTGTTCTGCAGCAGCGAGTTCTTGGCCTGGGCGATGGCGGCGTCGTAGTCGTGGTGGGCGAAGCTGCGCGCGGCGTCCTCGTACAGGCGCGAGGCCTCGACGACGCCCGCGCGCGCCGTTGCGGCCGCCGCACCGGTCAGCAGCAGGCAGGTGAGCAGCAGCACCCGGCGCAGAGGCCGGCGCAGGCGCTCAGGCCGGTTTCCAACAGAGATCATCTCGGGGCACCGCGTGTCAAAGTTGCCGAGATTAATCCCTGCGTGCCCGATCCCCGCGCAGCGGATCGGGTCGACCGTGAACGCCTGCTCGCATCCCGACATTCACTGCCCGACGGCGTCGCTAGCATCGCGTTCGACTCTGCGGGTCGCTGCCGCATCGGTATCGATACTAGGCTCAAGTCTTGTAACCAAGACATTCGAATGAGTCAGATTTGATTACAAATCGCCCTGAAAATTCTCGGGGAATTTTTTCAATTCATTGATATTAAAACATATTTTCTGATTGGCCCTTGTTTTGCTTGTGTGGTTACGACTCCGTAACCCCCCAAGAAGGTTTGCTCATGAATTCATCCCTCAAGCAACGTCTGACCCTCGCTGCGGCACTCGGCTTGGCCACGATCGGCGTGAGCCATGCCGCAACGGTCTTCACCAACCCGATCCCGGGTACGTCCACCGGGCAGTCGACGGCCTATGTGAGCTTCACCGCCAGCGCCACCGGCACGCTGCAAGGCTATTTCACGGGCAGTGCGACCACCGGCTTCACCGACGGCATGGGCATCTACACCGGCAGTTCGCCCGACCAGGCCGGAACCGCTACCGGCGCTGCGACGCCGACCGGCGCCACGTGGAGCAGCTTCAGCAACAAGACCGCGGGCTTCGGCCAGGCCTTGTTCGGCAGCGGCATCCAGGTCACCCAGGGGCAGACGCTCTACTTCCTCGAGTCGGTCAATACCGGCGGCGGCTCGTGGTCAAACGGAACCAACTGCGTCGGCACCCCCTCGAGCTTGTACTACGTGTGGTCGAACGAGTCGGCCAGCTGCAGCGGCGGCGTTTCCTACAGCAATCCGCTGCCGTCGGGCTACAACGCCATGGCCTACACCACCGCCTACAACACGAACGGCTCGGCGGTGACCGGCGGTGGCGGCTCCACCGGCATGGCGGCGGGAACGATCGCGGCCGGCAACTACACCTACGTCGGCTTCAACGACTTCCTGTACAACGGGTCCAACAACTACACCGACTTCAGTTTCCTCTTCAACATCAGCTGTACCGCCGGCACAGCCGGCTGCAACACGGGCAGCGGCAATACGGTGCCGGAACCCGGCTCGCTGGCGCTGGTCGCGCTGGGTCTGCTCGGCGCCGCCTATGCGCGCCGTCGCCGCAGCGTCTGAGCGGCGCTTCCGCCGCCAGGAATGGCCCGCGCAAGCGGGCCATTTTTCTTGGGGCCGGTGCTTCCTCGAAGTCGCGCGCCGATGCCATGGAGGTCGATCCATCGCGGCGCCGGGTCGACCGGCGCGGCCGACATGCGGGCGACGGCCCGAAGACCACGAAAACTGTCAGGTTTTCTTACAAGACCCATCCCATACCCTCTCGAATCGAACCTAAGTATTGGATTCATAAGGAAAAATCCAGACTAGCCCAAAGTTTGCTTAGTTGGTTGCATCTTCAAGTTCACAGTCGAAAGCGCAACCATGACGATGCTCAACCCACAACGCCTGCTTGCGAGCGCAATCCTGGCCGCGGCCTCCCTCGGCGTCGCCCATGCGGCCACGACCTTCACGAACCCGTTTTCCGGATCGGGTCAGTCGACGTCCTATGTCGCGAAGTTCACGGCCACCGCCACCGGCACGCTGAATGCCTACTTCCTGACCAGCAACAGCACCGGCTTCGTCGACAGCATGGGCATCTACACCGGGTCGTCGCCGAACACGACGACGCCGGGTTCCAGCGGCCTGACGATGAGCACGCTGACCAACAAGTCGGCGTCCTTCGGCTCCAAGCTCATCAGCCTCAACGTGACGCAGGGCCAGACGCTGTATTTCGTCGAGTCCGCGAACATGACCAACATCTCCGGCTACGCGCCGAGCGGCGGCACCTCGCACACGTCGAACAGCTCGCAGTACTACGTCTGGTCCGACGAGGCCGCCAACAACTACGGGTACACCAGTTTCGGCCCCAACGGCGGCGCGACGCCCAGCGGTTACAACGCGATGGCCTATTCGACCGCCTTCAACGTCGGCACCGGCGGGCTCGTCTCGGGTTCGGGCGCGGGCAGCACGATCGCGGCCGGCAGCTACACCTACCTCGGCTTCAACGACTGGCTCGGCGGGCCGTCGAATGCTTACGACGACGTCTCGTTCCTGTTCAACATCCAGTGTGCCAAGGGCTCGGCCGGCTGCGGCACGTCGAGCGGCGGCACGAGTTCCAACCAGGTGCCCGAGCCGGGCTCGCTGGCGCTGGTCGGTGCCGCACTCCTGGGCGCGGCCTACGCGCGTCGCCGTCGCGCGGCCTGAGAGGGCCCCGCCGCCCGCGCTCCGAAGGCCCGCTCCGGCGGGCCTTTTTCGTGGCTGGTCGGACACCGCCTCAGGCGGGTCCGGTGCTCGACTGCGTGACGCCGGCGGCCCAGCCCCAGGCCTGCTCGGCCAGCGCCAGCACGGCGTCGATGCCGCCCCAAGGCCGGCACAGCGCGCCGAAGCGATCCTCGTCGTCGCCCTCGATCTCGTCGGCCAGCGTCAGGTAATCGGCCCAGGGGCCGGCGCGGTCGAGCAGCGCCCGCCGCGCCTCGTCGGACATTCGCAGCGGCTCGAGCGCGGCGCGCAGCGGCATCTGCAGCAGCAGGTGCAGGCGCGACAGCAGCCCGATCGTGAACAGCCGATCCGCCTGCTCGACCCCGCGTGCGCGCGCCAGCAGCTCCAGCAGCCGCCCACGCGCCAGGGCCTCCTCCTGCAGCGCCCCCGAGGCCTGGCGCCCGGCGGCCGCCGACAGCAGCATCACCGACAGCCAGCGCCCGAGTTCGGCCCGCCCCAGCACCAGCACCGCGTTCTCGACCGTCTCGACGCCGCGCGTGAGTCCGATCGCCGGGCTGTTGGCATAACGCAGCAGCCGGTACGACAGCGCGACATCGGCGCGCACGGCCGCGGCCACGATGGCCGTGTCGCGATCCAGCGCCAGGTCGTTGAGCAAGGCGCAGATGCGCACGGCCGCCGCCTGCAGCGGTCGCGTCGGCGCCGCGATGTCGGCGGCATTGAAGCGCCCGCCGGCATAGGCGATGCCGCTGGCCAGGGCGCGCTCGACATCGTCGATGTTCTCCAGCCCCAGCGCCACCAGCGGCAGTCCCGGTCGCGCCTCGGACCAGCGCTGCGCCGACAGCAGCAGCGTATCGACGCCGCCGGCGGACGCGCGCAGGAGCACGAATTCGGCACCCGGGGCGCGCTCGGGCGGTCCGTCGGGGACGCCGACACGGACACCGCGCGCGTGCAGCGCCTGCAACGACGCGACGCCCGGCATCCCGCCCAGAGGCAACAGCAGGACGCCCTTGGCCGCCTGGGCGATCACCCCCGGCCGGTCGAGCCACTGGAACGGCACCTGCGCCAGGGCCTGGCGACCGCCCTGCACGCCCGCCGCGGCAGCCAGCAGGGCCGCGTAATGGGCCGCGCCGGCCGCGCCGGCGGACGCTTCGGCCAGGCGCTGCTCGATCAGGCCCGGCAGCCGCAACTCGAACGCCTCGACCCGGCCCGAACGTCCGACCAGCGGCTTGCGCTGACCGAAGGCCGGCGCGGGCAAGGGCGCAGCGGGGGCGGCCGTCACGGCGACGCCGGCCGCCGCGGTGGCCGCACTGGCCGCGGGCTCAGCCTCGGGGCGGCGTAGCAGGCGAGAGAACCAATCGCGCATCGGCGGCCTTCGAAACCGGCGGGGACGCCGCCCAAGGATGATAAGGATCGCGCACCACGCGCCGCGGCATCCGGCCCCGTCGATCGGCCTCAGTCGACGACCTGGACACCCTTCCAGAACGCCATGCGGCCCTGGATCTGGCTCGCGGCCTCCTTCGGCCGCGGGTAGTACCAGACGGCGTCCGGATTCGCATCGCCATCGACGAACAGCGTGTGGTAGCTCGCCTCGCCCTTCCAGGAACACATGGTCTTGGTGTTGCTGGGCAGCAGGTACTCGGCCTTCACCGCCGCAGCGGGGAAGTAATGGTTGCCTTCGACCACCACCGTGTCGTCGCTCTCGGCCACGACCTTGCCGTTCCAGATCGCCTTCATCGACTCGCTCCGCGCTGCATGCCCAGCGGCGCAGATTACCACCGCCGCGGCAGACCCCGGCGGGCACGCACGATGCCATGCGCCGGACCGATCAAGCCGGCAACCCGGGTATGGCGCCGGTCTCGCAGATGGTCAGTCCGTGCCGGAGGTCGTGGCTCGACTCGAACCAGCCGCAACCCGCCGGCACATCGTCGTGCGGATTCGGCTCGGGGACGGTCGGCGCGGGCCGGGGCGGCAGGCTGCGGCGCCCGGCGATGCGGGCCCAGAGTAAGGCGAGGTAGGACATGATCGGCTCCGGGACGCGGTACCGCCATCGTCGACGCCGGCGCGGCGCGGCGCCATCGCCCGCCAGCGGGTCGCGCGGGGGCCCCCGCCGGAGGGCCCTCGCCGGGCCGTCCGGGCGATCAGGCGCTCAGCCGAACGGCCGCACGCCGATCAGCAGGCCATGGGCCCAGAAGGCGAAGACCGCCCAGGCGACGACGCCGACAAGCACCGTCGCCATGGTCGCGCCGGTGCGGCCCGAGGGGCCGACCCGCGCCTCGACAGCGTCGCGCCGGCGCGCCGCGCGATAGCCGAACCAGGCCCAGAGGCCGAACGACGCGAACAGCAACTCGGCCGCCAGCCGGCCATTGGCGATCAGGTGCGCCAGGGCCCAGATCTGCACGCCGAGCAGCATCGGATGGTGCAGCCTGGACCTGATCGCGTTGCCCGGCACGTAGGCGGCGGCGAGCAGCACGAAGGCCGCCAGCGTCAGCAGCGCGGCGACATGGCGGGCCCAGATCGGCGCGCTCCACAGCAGCACCGGCGCGGCGCGGGCCGAACCGTAGCCCCAGACGATGAGCGCGAAGCCAACCAGCGACACCGCGGCATAGGCCAGCTTCCAGCGCGCCGCACCGATGCGCGCGATGGTCGCCCGACGCCAGGGTTCGGCGACGATGCGCACCGAATGCGCGCCCAGGAAAACCAGCAGGCCGAGGATCAGGTCAGTCATCGGACGCTCTCGCAATCAAGGCAACGGCCGATTGTGGGCCCGGCTATGCTTGGCCCGATGAACACCAGGCGCCCCATCCGCTTTTACTGGGAAGACTTTCCGATCGGCCAGCAGCGCGACTTCGGCGCCATGCCGGTGCGCCGCGAGGCGGTGCTCGAATTCGCGCGCCAGTTCGACCCCCAGCCCTTCCATCTCGACGACGACGCGGCGCGCGACTCGCTGTTCGGCGCCCTCTGCGCGAGCGGCTGGCACACCTGCGCGATGGCGATGCGCCTGATGTGCGACGAATACCTGCTCGAATCGGCCAGCCTGGGCTCGCCCGGCATCGAGAGCCTGCGCTGGCAGCGGCCGGTCTTCCCCGGCGACACGCTGGCGATGCACCTCGAGGTGATCGAGTCGCGGCCGATGGCGAGCCGGCCCCGGGTCGGCCTGACGAAGATGCGCTGGGACCTGCTCAACCAGGACGGCGCCACGGTGCTGACGATGGAGGGCTGGAACATGTTCGGACGCCGCCCGGCCTGAACGGCGCGGCGCGGCCGCCATCGATAATCAGCCGCATCCCTTGCCGCGCCACCCGCCATGATCAAACGCGTCGTCCTGCCGCTTCTCGTGCTCGCCGCGCTGATCGCGCTGTACTTCTGGGCCGCGTTGAGCTGGAGCTATGCCAGCGGCGAGCGCGCCGGCTGGGTGCAGAAGCTGTCCAAGAAGGGCTGGATCTGCAAGACCTGGGAAGGCGAGCTGGCGCTCGTCTCGGTGCCCGGCACCACGCCCGAGAAGTTCGATTTCACGATACCCGACGATGCGGTCGCGGCCCGGGTGACGCGCGCGATGGGCAAGCGCGTGAGCCTGCACTACGAACAGAAGGCCGGGCTGCCGGGCAGCTGCTTCGGCGACACGCGCTACTACGTCACGAGCGTGACCGTGAGCGACGAGATCCCGCTCACGCCGGGCGTCGTCGTGCCGGCGCCGCACCCGGCCTCGGCGCCCTGAGTCTCAGGCGCGCCCGTTGGCCAGCGCGTTCTCGATCTGTTCCTGGGTCTGACGCGCCGCGCGCAGCACGAGCACGAGGTCCAGATCGGCCTGCGGTGCCAGCGCCTGCGCCGTCTCGTCGAGCGCGTCGGGCTCGTTCATCAGGGCATGGACCAGCACCGACAGCGCCGTGATCGGTCGCCGCCATTGCGCCTCCGGCAGCAACCGGGTCGCCTGCGCGGCGACATGGTGGCGCACGCTGGCGACCGCGGCGGTGCCCAGGCCCCAGCTCTCGCACAGCGCCGCGCCGAGCGCGTCGTGGCTGACGCCGAAACCGGCATGCTCGAGCGTCAGCAGTTCGCTGTCGCTGCCGGCCGCGCGCAGCATCGCGCGGTAATGGTCGGGCGCGTGTCGGAACAGCACCGCCTTGCCGCATTCCTCGAACAAGCCCGCCGAATGCGCGGCCCAGGCGTCGAGCGACAGGCGCTGCGCCAGGCGCCCCATCAGCAGGCCGCGCTGCGCGGCCCGCTGCCACAGGGGGTCGAGCTCGGGCGCGGGCGGGAACGCGGCGCGCAAGCCCATCTCGAAGGTGATGGCCGCGACCTCGCGCATCCCGAGATAGGTGACGGCCTGGTGCACGCTCTGGACCCGGCCCTTGAGGCCGTAGAGCGAGGAGTTCACCGCCTTCATCACCGCCGACGCCAGCGCCATGTCGGATTCGATCAGCTCCGAGGCGGCCTGGAGGTTGATGTCCTCGTCGGCCAGCAGCAGCGAGAGCTGGACGAGCGCCTGCGGCTGCGACGGGATGTCGATGTCGAGTGATCGCAATTCGGGATTGACGGACATGGCGGCGCGGCGGGCAGATCGAGCGTCCGATGCTAGGACCGGCCGATGCGGGCCGGCGCGGCGATGAGGGCCGCCTTTCGCTCCCTTTTCAGACCCCATTCGGGCGCCTTTCAGGCCCTAGTCCGCGCGTCGCGCTCAGGCGCGGCGGCGACGGGCCGCGGCGGCCACGGCGAACAGCCCCAGGCCCATCATCGCGTAGCTGCAGGGCTCGGGCACCGAGGTGCCGATCTAGGCATAGATCCCGTCCCGATGGTCGTAGACCGCGGTCGAGCCCGACAGGTCGCCGTAGCTCGAGCTGTTGCCGGTGCTGAGGTCGCAGGTCGGCGATGCGCTGCAGCCCGTTGTCGTTCGACGCATTGGGGAAGGGCGACGGCGCATCGACATCAGTGACGGAGGTATGACCGAAGGTCGGCGGCGTGTACGTGCCCGCGCCGGGGTGGGTCGCGTCCCAGGCCCCGAAGACGACATCGCTGGGCACGTCGAAGGTGTCGTAGCCGTCGTGGCCGCAAGCGCCGTCGTTCCATTTCGGCGCGGTCGAGGTCCTGCCGATCCCCGAGGTGCCGTAGCCGGTCATGATGTACAGCTTGCCGATGTCGCTGCCCGTGCTCAGCGCGTAGATCGGAAGATCCGTGACCGGGGCATTCAGCTTGACCAGCGCGATGTCCGCGCCCATGTCCAGCGTGCCGTTCCACCCCGAGGCCTGGTAGGAGGCGGCGACCACGGTGCGCGTCTCCAGCGCGATGCGGTTCGTGTAGCCGAACCGGACCGACATCGAGATCAGGCCGTCGACGCAGTGGGCCGCCGTCAGCACATATTCGCCGCCGTTCATCAGCGATCCGCTGCAGGCGTCGGTGCCGGAGAGGCCGCTGGCCGTGAACAGCAGCAGCGCGGTGCCGTCGAAGGCTCCCGGGATGCCGTTGTACGTCGATCCGGCGGTCAACCGCCGATTCGACGGCGACGAAGTGTTGCCCGTGCTCGGCAATATCCCGTGCCGCCGTCCCAGGGGTTCATCGGTGCGACGCGTCCCTCCTGGGCCTGGGCGGCGCCGCATGCGGTCAGTGCCGCACCCAGAACCAACCCCTTCCAGATGGCCTTGTTCAAACGGTTCCGGACTCCGGGCGGGCGCGCAGGCGTCGACCATTTCCACTTGTCGCTGCCGTGTAAATTTGAGTGAATCTCGCAGACGGCCGGGTTTACCGCCATCCGGGCACCCAGGCCCGGGGTACCGCGCCGGGAGCGCCGTCAGGGTCGCGGATCCAAGAAAAAAGCGCCGACGAGGCGGCGCTTGTAAAAGCCGGTCCGTCTGTGCGGGACCGGTCTGATCGATGCTTTTCGCGTACTGTCTGTCGTCTCCTCGAGCCCCCGTGGGGCGTCCCGACCGCTGGGGTCGACGCCACGAGTGGGCGCAATGTAACGATCGGAACAGCCCTCGCCATCCGGACTAACCCGCCGCGTGCTCGGCCGCAAGCCATTCCGCGGCCCGTTCTGCGAGCATGAGGGTCGGCGCATTGGTGTTTCCGCTGGTGATGGTCGGCATCACGCTGGCGTCGGCAATACGCAACGCATCCAGGCCCTGCACGCGCAATCGGGTATCGACGACCGCCGCCGCATCGCCGGCGCGGCCCATGCGGCAGGTGCCGACCGGATGAAAGATCGTGGTCCCGATATCCCCCGCCAGCCGCGCCAGTTCGTCGTCGGACTGGAATTCGACGCCGGGCTTGATCTCGCGCGGCCGGTAGCGCGCCAGTGCCGGCATCGCGGCGATCCTGCGCGCGCAGCGCAGCGACTGCGCGGCGACGCGGCAATCCTCGGGCGTCGAGAGGTAGCGCGGGCGTATCAGCGGCGCGTCACGCGAGCGCGGCGAGCGGATCTGCACTTGCCCGCGCGAGCTCGGGTTGAGATTGCAGACGCTCGCGGTGAAGGCGTTGAACCGGTGCAGCGGCTCGCCGAAGGCATCGAGCGACAAGGGTTGGACATGGAATTCGAGGTTCGGCCAGCGCTGCTCGGGACCGGAGCGCGTGAACGCGCCCAGCTGCGACGGCGCCATGCTCATGGGGCCGCGGCGCCGCAACAGGTATTCGAGCGCGATGCCGGCCTTGCCCCAGGGCGAGGCGACTATCGTGTTCAGGGTCTGCACCCCTTCGACGCCGAAGACGGCACGGATCTGCAGGTGGTCCTGCAGGTTCTCCCCCACGCCCGCCAACTCGTGCAAGACATCGATGCCCTGCGCGCGCAGCAGGCCCGCCGGGCCGACGCCCGAGAGCTGCAGCAGCTGCGGGCTGCCGATCGCCCCCGCGCACAGCACGACCTCGCGCGCCGCACGCAAGACCCGCGCCGCGCCACCCGCCTCGGGTTCGACCTCGAGGCCGACCGCCCGCCGCCCCTCGAACAGCACCCGGTTCGTGCGCATCCCGGTCCAGACCTCGAGGTTCGGACGCCGCGAGACCGGGCGCAGGAAGGCCTTCGAGGCATTCCAGCGCAGGCCGCGCTTCTGGTTGACCTCGAAATAGCCGACTCCCTCGTTGTCGCCGGTATTGAAGTCGTCGCAACCGGGGATGCCGGCCTCGCGCGCCGCCGCGGCGTAGGCGTCGAGGATCTCCCACGACAGGCGCTGGCGCTCGACCCGCCATTCGCGGCCGGCACCGTGGAAGGGCCCGGCGCCGCGCCAATGGTCCTCGTGGCGCTTGAAGTACGGCAGGCAGGCCTGCCAGCCCCAGGCGGCATCGCCGCATTCCTGCGCCCAGGCGTCGTAATCGCGCGCCTGGCCACGCATGTAGATCATGCCGTTGATGCTCGAGCAGCCGCCCAGGACCTTGCCGCGCGGGTAGCGCAGCGAGCGACCATTGAGCCCGGGGTCGGGCTCGGTGGCATAGAGCCAGTCGGTACGCGGGTTGCCGATGCAATACAGGTAGCCGACCGGGATGTGGATCCAGGCATAGTCGTCGCGGCCGCCGGCCTCCACGAGCAGCACGCGGCAGCGAGGGTCGGCGCTGAGGCGGTTCGCGAGCAGGCAGCCGGCGGTCCCGGCGCCGACGATCAGATAGTCCCAGCAGGGTTCGGACATGGCGCGACTTTCAACCGCAGTGATCCTTCATCTTAGGGGGCCGGGCGAGTGCGCGCCGCGGCCCGCGGGCGGCATGCGATCGGCCCCGCCGGGCGGCCGGCCTGCTCATGAGCCACGCCCAAGGGTTTTTACTTGTGCCCCAAAACAACAATTACCGCCAGTCGGCTTTACAGAACCGTGCTCGCAGTGACTTAATACGGAGTCTGTGTCTGGCAGCCGCACCTTTCGCCTGATTGGTTCACGCAGGGTTGAGCTCCACATGGTTTTAGTAGGATCTTTTGAGGGCTCCCCGTGGGAAACAAACTTTACGTAGGTAATCTGGCCTATTCGGTGCGCGATGACTCGCTGCTGCAGGCTTTTTCGCAATATGGCACCGTCACTTCCGCCAAGGTGATGATGGACCGCGAAACCGGCCGCTCGAAGGGCTTCGGCTTCGTCGAAATGGGGTCGGATCCGGAGGCGCAGGCCGCCATCAACGGCATGAACGGGCAGCCGATCGACGGCCGCGCGGTGGTCGTCAATGAAGCCCGTCCGCGTGAGGAGCGTCCGGGCGGCTTCGGCGGCGGCGGCGGCAACCGCAGCGGTGGCGGTGGTGGCAGCTACGGTGGTGGCGGCGGCGGCGGTGGTGGCGGCTACGGCGGTGGCGGCGGCGGTGGTGGCCGCAGCCCCTACGGCGGTGGTGGCGGTGGCGGTGGCCGCAGCCCCTACGGCGGTGGCGGCGGCGGCGGTCGCGGCGGCTACGGCGGTGGCAGCAGCAGCGGCGGCGGCAATCGCGGCGGCTACTGATTCGCGACGGTCTTCAAAAGGCACCTTCGGGTGCCTTTTTGCTTTGCGGCCCCCCGCTTTCAGTGCCGCGGATCGAAGGCCGCGCGCGCCGGCCCGACGAGATCCAGACGCCGGGTCGCATTGTCGTAGGTCATGCCGGCGGCGTGCATTTCCGACGCCCCGAGGTGCAGGTCGACCGCCTGCGGACTGCTGATGCGTTCGGTCACGAGGTACAGGTGCAGGAGCTCGCCGCGCACGACCAGCGGCAGTCCGTCGGACGTGCGGGTGCTCACTTCGGCCGCGCCGATCAGCTGCACCTCGCTGCCGTCGCCATTGCTGATGGCGCGCCGGGCCCGCGCATCGGTGACGTTTCCATTCGGAGCGTAGCCATGGATCAGCGCGTCCTCGATCTCGATGCGGTCGGTGGCGGGGAAATGGCGCAGCGTGCGGCCTTCGATGCGCACCTGCAAACGCCCGTCCGGCTGGTAATGCGAGATCGAGAACTGGTTCATCGTGTAATCCGGCTTGCTCGAAAGCGTCGGCGCCTCCTCCGCGCCGGGTGCACGCGGCGAGTTCTTGACCAGCCACCAGGTCCCCAGCGCCAGCAGCGCCATCAGCAGCAGCGGCAGGTAGGCAACGACGACCTGGCGCAGCCGCGAAGGCCAGGGCTGGGGTGCCCGCGGCAGGCCCGCCGGCGCCGGACCGAGCGATATCGGCACCTCGGGCAGGTCCGGCAGGTGCAGCTCGACGCTCAATTCGAATCCAGGGTCGTCGATTGGCGCTGCAGCAGCGCGCCGTAGCGGCCCGAGGCCATCAGCAGCAGATCGCAGAACTCGCGCGCCGCGCCGTAGCCGGCGGCCGCCGCCGTGACGTGATGCGCCACCGCGCGCACCTCGGCGTGCGCTGCAGGCGGTGCGCAGGCGAACGCCGCCCGCGTCAGCAGCGGCAGGTCCGGCCAGTCGTCGCCCATCGCACCGACCGACGCCCAGTCCAGACGCAGGGTCGCGAACAGCCCCTGCGCCGCCGCCAGCTTGTCGTGCGCGCCGTAGACGGCATGTACGAGGCCGAGATCGGCGACGCGCCGGCGCAGCGCCGCCGAGTCGCGGCCGCTGATGATGAGCGGCTCGATGCCGCCCTGGCGCAGCAGCTTCAGGCCCTGGCCGTCGAGCGTCGAATAGGCCTTGAAGGTCTCGCCGTCGGCGCCGACGTAGATGCGCCCGTCGGTAAGCACCCCATCGACGTCGAAGATGGCCGCCTTCAGACCCAGGCCTCCGCCCTGGGCGCGCAGCAGCAGCGCCGGGTCGAAGCGGGGCGCGCCCGGCGCGGCCATCTAGATCACCTTGGCCCGCATCAGGTCGTTCGAATTCAGCGCCCCCACCAGGCGTCCCTGCTCGTCGACGACGAGCACGCTGGTGATGCGGTGCTGCTCCATCAGGTCGGCCGCATCGACGGCGAGCGCGTCGGCGCGCACCAGGCGCGGCCCCGGGTGCATGACATCGGCTGCGACGAGCGCGCGCAGGTCGGCGCCGCGTTCGATCAGGCGGCGCAGGTCGCCGTCGGTGAAGATGCCCAGCGGCTCGCCCTGCGCACCGGCCACGGCCGAGAAGCCCAGGCCCTTGCCGGTCATCTCGCGCAGCAGTTCGTGGAAGCTCGCCTGCGGCGCGACCCGGGGCACGGCGTCGCCGCTGCGCATCAGGTCGCGCACATGCATCAGCAGCTTGCGCCCGAGGCTGCCGCCGGGGTGCGAGCGCGCGAAATCGGCCTCCCCGAAGCCGCGCGCATCGAGCAGCGCCACCGCCAGCGCGTCGCCCAGCGCCATCTGCGCCGTCGTGCTCGCGGTCGGCGCGAGGTTGAGCGGGCAGGCCTCCTCCTCGACCGCGCTCGACAGCACCAGGTCGGCATGGCGCGCGAGCGTCGACTCGGCGCGCCCGGTCATGGCGACGAAGGTCACGCCGATGCGCCGCAGCGCCGGCAGGATGGCCGCGAGTTCATCGCTCTCGCCGCTGTTGCTGATCGCCAGCACGACATCGCCGGCGATCACCATGCCGAGGTCGCCGTGGCTGGCCTCGGCGGGGTGCACGAACATCGCCGGCGTCCCGGTCGACGCCAGCGTCGCGGCGATCTTGCGTCCCACGTGGCCGCTCTTGCCCATGCCCATCACGACGACCCGCCCACGGCACTCGAGCATCGCGCGCACGGCCTGCGCAAACGCCTCGCCCTGGCGCGCGGCCAGCCCCAGAAGCGCACGCGCCTCGATCTCGAAGGTGCGCGCCGCCAGCTGCAGCGCGCGCGCGGCATCGAAGGTCGGCGGCATGGACTTTGCGTGATCCCGGTCGGCTAGCATCGACCGATTCTAGGCAAGCCCGCCGCCTTGGCCACCACGCTCGAAGTCATCCTGCTGTACCTGTGCGCCGCGGTGCTCGGCGTGGTCGCCTGTCGGCTGCTGAAGCTGCCGCCCATGCTCGGCTATCTCGTCGTCGGCGTGCTCATCGGGCCGAACGCGCTCGCGCTGGCCAAGGACACGGCCGGCGTGAGGGACCTGGCCGAGTTCGGCGTCGTGTTCCTGATGTTCGTGATCGGGCTCGAATTCAACCTGCCCAAGCTGCGCAGCATGCGCGCGGTCGTGTTCGGCCTCGGCCTGTCGCAGGTCGGGGTGACGATCATCGGCACGTTGATCGGCCATTTCGCGCTCGCCGCCGGCTATGTCTGGCTCACCAGCCGCGCCTGGCAGATGCCCTGGCAGGGCGCCGTCGTCCTCGGCGGCGCGATCGCGATGAGCTCGACCGCCATCGTCGTCAAGCTCATGTCCGAACGCCTCGAACTCGACAGCGAGCATGGCCGGCGCGTCTTCGGCGTGCTGCTGTTCCAGGATCTCGCCGTCGTGCCGCTGCTGGTGCTGATCCCGGCGCTGGGCTCGCCGGCGCGCGAACTCATCGAATCGCTCGGCTGGGCGCTGCTGAAGGCGGCCGTGTTGCTGGCGCTGCTGCTCGTCGGCGGCCAGCGCGTGATGCGCTGGTGGCTGACCCTGGTCGCGCGCCGGCGCAGCGAGGAGCTGTTCATCCTCAACCTGCTGCTGATCACGCTCGGACTGGCCTGGCTCACCGAGCATGCGGGACTCTCGCTCGCGCTGGGCGCCTTCGTCGCCGGCATGCTCGTCGCCGAGACCGAATACAAGCACCAGGTCGAGACCGACATCCGGCCATTCCACGACGTGCTGCTGGGGCTGTTCTTCATCACCATCGGCATGAAGCTGGACTGGCATCCGGTGATCGAGCATTGGCCGCTCGTGCTCGTGCTCACCGTGTTCCCGCTGCTGGCGAAGTTCGTCCTCGTCGCGGCGCTGGCGCGCGCCTACGGCGCCGCGCCGGGCGTGGCGCTGCGCACCGGCCTGTACCTGGCGCAGGCGGGCGAGTTCGGCTTCGTGCTGCTGACGCTGGGCGCCGACCGCGGCCTCGTCGACGCGCAGTGGATGAGCCCGGTGCTGGCGTGCATGGTGATCTCGATGCTCGCCTCGCCCTTCCTCATCATCCACAGCAACCGCATCGTCAACCGCCTGAGCGCGAGCGACTGGCTGATGCAGTCGGTGGCGCTGACGACGATCGCGCGGCGCGCCATCGCCACCGAGAGCCACGTCATCATCTGCGGCTACGGCCGCAGCGGCCAGAGCCTGGCGCGGCTGCTGGCGCCGCAGCGGATCCAGTACATCGCCCTCGACCTCGACCCCGACCGCGTGCGCCAGGCCGCCGCCGCGGGCCAGAGCGTCGTCTTCGGCGACGCGGCGCGCCTGCCCAGCCTGATGGCCGCGGGCCTGGCACGCGCCGCGGCGGTCGTCGTCAGCTACCACGACACGGCCTCGGCGCTGAAGATCCTCAGCCTCGTGCATTCGCATGCGCCGAAGGTGCCGGTGATCGTGCGCACCGTCGACGATGCCGACATCGACCGCCTCAAGGCCGCCGGCGCGACCGAGGTCGTGCCCGATGCCGTCGAAGGCTCGCTGATGCTGGCCGGCCATGCGCTGGCGCTCGTCGGCGTGCCGATGAACCGCGTCATCCGCATCATCCGCGACGCCCGCGATGCCCGCTACAGCCTGCTGCGCGGCTATTTCCACGGCGCCGACGACGACACCGTCGAGGAACTCGCGCAGGCGCGCCTGCGCAGCGTGACGCTGCCCGATGCCGCGCGCTGCCTGGGCCAGACGCTGGCCGATCAGGCGCTGCACGCCGTCGGCGTCAGCGTCGTCGCGTTGCGGCGCGCCGGCGGCCCGGTGATCCAGCCGGCCGAGGGGCAACGCCTGGCCGCCGGCGACACGCTCGTGCTCTCGGGACGGCCCGAACCGCTGGCGCTGGCGGAGGAGAAACTGCTGCGGGGCTGAGCCCCGCGGCCGCGCCCGCCCGGTGCGGGGCAGGCGCGGCGCATCAACGGCCGCGACGACGCGCGGCCGCGGCGAGGCCGAACAGCGCCAGGCCGGTCAGCGCCAGCGAGCCGGGCTCGGGCACCGAGGTGCCGCCGGTCGTCGCGAGGTTCCAGCCGATCGACTGCAGCATCATCGCCTCGGGCGTCGAAGCGGTGTAGGCCTCGTCCTGGCCGGTGCAGTTGAAGGCGTTCTGGATGTACTGGCCACCGGCCGTGTTCTGGCCGCAAGCCGGGCCGAAATCGGCGTAGTCGCCGCCCGCGGACTGGTTGAAGCCGATGATGCTCGTCGCGCCGCCGTCGACCGAGAAGTAGGACGAGGCGGCCGACGTCGAGTGGCTCGGCGTATTGGCGGCCGAGTAGCGGTAGAGGTCGAGCGCGCCGAACCGGGTCGTGAAGAAGGAATTCGTCTGCCCCAGCGTCGAACCGGCGCCGCCGCCGCCCAGCACCTCGTCGAGCTCATGCTCGAGCCCGCCGATGAGGTCGTAGGAACCCGCCGCGGTCGGTCGGCCGAAGCTGAACAGCGCATTGCTGTTGATGTTGATCACCGGCATCGGATTGCCGGTCACGCCGAAACCCAGCATCGTGTAGAGGCCGTCAGCCAGCGCCAGCGATGTCGCGCCATTCGCATCGTTGCCCTTGGACAGGTTGGCCAAGGCGGTCGACAGCACGGCATTGCCCGGATGCGCCAACGAATCGGCGGTGAGCGCGGAGACATAGCTCGCGTAGCTGACCGGCTGGTAGTACTGGTAGGTCGACAGCAGGTTGCCCGCGGCGGCGGGCGTGTAGTTGAACTGCACCGCCAGGCTGACCGAGTTGCTGTACAGGCCTTCGAAGGTCCCGATCGCGCTGTTCACCGCGGCTTCGATCGCCGCCGCATTGGGGTCGCCCGTGATCGAGGAGCCGAAGTTCGGCGTGATCACGAGACCGGCATGGCAGGCCGTGGCTGCGGCCAGCAGGGTCGTACCGATCAGGAAAGCTCGCGGATTGGACAGTTTTTTCATGGCATCACCCGTTAAATCAGTGGGGTTTTCGAATCACGGCAATACCTAAGCACATCTCATGCCTTCGCATAAGTGCTTGATTTGCATGCACTCAAATGCAACCGGATGTACCGCTGTTAAAAACCTCGACGGTTGCGCGGCTTTCACTTGCCGATGCAGAAGCCCGCAAAGATCGAGCCCAGCAAATCCTCGCTGCTGTAGGCGCCCGTGATCTCGCCCAAGGCGTGGTGCGCCAGCCGCAGTTCCTCGGCCATCAGCTCGAGCGTCTGCAGGCGCGCCTGCTCGACCGCCGCGACGAGATTCGCGCGCGCGCTTTCGAGGGCGCGCAGGTGGCGCGCGCGCGCGGTCACGGCGCCTTCCGGCGCGGCCTGCCAGCCCGCCTGCTCCAGCAGCGCGCGCCGCAGGGCCTCGAGCCCGGCGCCGCTGCGCGCCGACAACGCCAGCGCCGGCATGGCGCCCTGCGCCAGATCGGCCTTGTTGTAGACGTGGAGCACCGGCACGCCGGCCGGCAGGCGGGCGGCGATCGCGGCGTCGGCGGCCTCGTAGCCGGGTTCGCCGCGCCGCCCCAGGTCGTGCACGAAGAGCAAGGCATCGGCGCTGCCGATCGCACCCCAGCTGCGGCCGATGCCGATGCGCTCGACCTCGTCGGCCGCCTCGGCGTCGTGGCGCAGCCCGGCCGTATCGACGACATGCAGCGGCACGCCCTCGATCTGGATCGTCTGGCCGACCTTGTCGCGCGTCGTCCCCGGCAGCGCGGTGACGATCGCGAGTTCGGCCCCGGCCAGCGCGTTGAGCAGCGAGCTCTTGCCGACATTGGGCTGGCCGGCGATCACGACCTGCATGCCGTCGCGCAGCAGGGCGCCCTGGCGCGCACGCGCCAGGGCGCTGTCCAGCGTCGCGATCAGGCTCTCGAGCCGCCCCAGCGCATCGGCCTGGGCCAGGAAATCGATCTCCTCCTCGGGGAAGTCCAGCGTCGCCTCGACGAGCATGCGCAGCTCGACGATCTGCGCCGACAGGGCCTGCACCGCGCGCGAGAAGTCGCCCACCAGCGACCGCGCGGCCGACCGCGCCGCGGCCTCGGTGCTGGCGTCGATGAGATCGGCCACGGCCTCGGCCTGGGCGAGGTCGAGCTTGTCGTTGAGGAAGGCGCGCTCGGTGAACTCGCCCGGCCGCGCCAGCCGCAGCCGGGGCAGCGCCTCGAGGCAACGCGCGAGCAGCAGCTGCAGCAGCATCGGCCCGCCATGGGCCTGGAACTCGACCACGTCCTCGCCGGTGTAGGAATGCGGGGCCGGGAAATGCAGCGCGATGCCGCGGTCCAGCGGCCGGCCGTCGCGGTCCAGGAAATCGACCAGCGTGGCCTGGCGCGGTGCGAGTTCGCGCGCGCAGACGGCTCGGATCAGCGCCCCGAGGTCGCGCCCCGAGGCGCGCACGATGCCCACCGCGCCGCGCCCGGGGGCGGTGGCGACGGCGACGATGGGTTCCTGGTGGCGACCGGGCAGCGGACCCGGTGTCGTGGCGCGCATGGGATCGTGATTCTGGCGCGCGGTTTGGCGCGGGTGGAGCGGCGAGCCGTCCTGGGACGCCCGCCGGGATCTCCTGAGCCGGCCGGTGGAGGCCGGGTCGCCCGCATGAGGAGCATCCTCGGCAATTACGCGGCTCGCCTCAACCCCTGTTCGGGGGAGCGACGGCCGCCGGCCGTGCGGAATTGCCGCGCGCTATTTCTTCCTACCGACCACGCCCAGCCGCTTGTTGATGAACCATTGCTGGGCGATGCCCAGGATGTTGTTGGTGACCCAGTACAGCACCAGTCCCGAGGGGAAGAAGAAGAACATGAAGCCGAAGGCGATCGGCATGATCCACATCATCTTGGCCTGCACCGGATCCGGCGGCGCCGGGTTGAGCCAGGTCTGGAACAGCTGCGAGCTCATCATCACCAGCGGCAGGATGTAGTACGGGTCCTGTGCCGACAGGTCGTGGATCCAGCCCAGCCAGGGCGCGCCGCGCATCTCGACGCTGGACAGCAGCACCCAGTACAGCGCGATGAAGAACGGCATCTGGACGAAGATCGGCAGGCAGCCCCCGATCGGGTTCACCTTCTCCTCCTTGTAGATGCGCATCATCTCCTGCTGCATCTCCTGGGGCTTGTCCTTGTAGCGCTCCTTGAGCTCGGCCACGCGCGGCGCCACCGCCTTCATCTTGGCCATGCTGCGGTAGGCACTGGCGTTGAGCCAGAAGAAGGCGGCCTTGAGCACGACGACGAGCGCGACGATCGCCCAGCCCCAGTTGCCGATCAGCGCGTGCAGCCGGGTCAGGAGCCAGAACAGCGGCTCCGACAGCAGCTTGAGGCGGCCGTAGTCCTTCACGAGTTCGAAGCCCGGCGCCAGCGCCGCGAGCTTGTTCTCCTCCTGCGGACCGGCGAACAGCGTGGCGTCGAAGGACTTGCTCGCGCCCGGCGCGACCTCGCCGAGCGGGAACACCATCGCGATCGTGTAGTCGTTGTCGGCCACCTTGGCGACGCGGAACTCGCGCTCGAGATGGCCGTTCACGAGCCAGGCCGAGACGAAGTAATGCTGGACCATCGCGATCCAACCGTTGTCGGCCGACTTGTCGTGCTCGGCGCTGCCCTTGGCGATGTCGGTGAAGGCCAGCTTCCGGAACTTGCCCGCATCGGTGTACATCGCCGGGCCGGTGAAGGTCGAATAGAAGCGCGAACCGCCCTCGGCCGGCACGCTGTCGCGCGCGAGCTGCAGGTACAGCTGCGGCGACACCGGCGTGCTGCC
>JAGWVB010000038.1 GCA_018971105.1 Burkholderiales bacterium | reverse complement strand
GGCAGGATGAAGTTGCATTTCGAGGCCGATCTGGCCTATCAAGCTGCTGCGATCGAAGCGGTTTGTGACTTGTTCGCGGGGCAGGAGATCTGCCGTACTGAATTCACGGTGACGGTGCGTGCCGCCCGGCCCGACAGCGACGCGGCTGTAGCCCAGGGGGCGCTCGAGGGCATGCTGGCCACGGAACAGGGCGGTATCGGCAATCGATTGACGCTGCTGGACGACGAGATCGAGGCGAACTTGCGTGCCATTCAGGTGCGCAACGGGCTGCCGCCTTCGACTCATTTGTCGCCTGACTTCACGGTGGAAATGGAGACCGGCACTGGCAAGACCTACGTCTACCTGCGCACGGTCTTCGAGTTGAATAAGCGCTACGGTTTCACCAAGTTCGTCGTCGTCGTGCCCTCGGTGGCGATCAAGGAGGGTGTCAACAAGACCTTGCAGATCACGCGCGAGCATTTTGAGGGGCTGTATCCTGGCGCCAAGGGCTACGAGTTTTTTCAGTACGACTCGGCCAAGCTGGGGCAAGTGCGTAACTTCGCAACCAGCCCGAATATCCAGGTGATGGTGGTGACCGTCGGCGCCATCAACAAGTTCGGCGACGAGGACGAGGCCGAAGCTGAAGAGTCCGACGAAGCGCGGCGGCGCGAGAAGTCGAAGAACGTGATGTACCGGGCCAGTGAAAAGACCGGGGGCGAGAAGCCCATTGACCTGGTGCGGGCGACGCGGCCTATCCTGATCGTCGACGAACCGCAGAGTGTGGACGGTGGCATAGTCGGCCGCGGCAAGAAGGCGCTGGACCGAATGGATCCGCTGTGCACGCTGCGCTACTCGGCCACCCACGTGGACAAGCACAACATGGTCTACCGGCTGGACGCGGTGGACGCGTTCGAGCAAAAACTGGTCAAGCAGATCGAGGTGGCCGCCGCCACGGTGGAAGGCGGTGCCAACAAGCCTTACGTGAAGTTGCTGTCCGTCAGTAATCGACGCGGTGTCGTCACGGCAAAGGTGGAGCTGGACGTGGAAACGCGTGCCGGTGGCGTGCAACGGCAGGAGGTGACGGTTCAGGACGGCGACGACCTGCAGATGACCACCCGGCGGGCGCTGTACGCAGACCTGCGCATCGGTACGATCCGCATCGCCGCGGGCGACGAGTTCATGGAATTGCACATTCCCGGCGAACAGCGGTACCTGCGTCCAGGCGATACCTATGGCGATGTCGACGCCACGGCCGTGCAGCGCGAAATGATCCGTCGCACGATCAAGGAGCACTTGGACAAGGAGAAGCGGCTCCGCCCGTTGGGCGTGAAGGTACTGAGCCTGTTCTTCATCGACGCGGTGGACAAGTACCGCCAGTACGACGATGAAGGCAACGCCGTGAAGGGCCCCTACGCGCGGATTTTTGAGGAGGAATACAAGCACTGGGCAAGGCATCCGGATTACCAGAGCCTGTTCGCCGAGGTCGATTTGTCGGCAGAGGCCGACGAATTGCACAACGGCTACTTCTCGATCGACCGCAAGAAGGTCGGCGGCAAGACCGTGGAGGTCTACAAGGACACCAGCGGCGAAACCAAGGCCGACGACGATACCTACAACCTGATCATGCGCGACAAGGAGAAGCTGCTCGGCTTTGCGTCGCCACTGAAGTTCATCTTCAGCCACTCGGCGTTGAAGGAAGGCTGGGACAACCCGAACGTGTTTCAGATCTGCAACTTCTCGACGCGCGAGACCGAGCGATGGCGCCGCCAGACCATTGGCCGCGGACTGCGACTCTGCGTCAACCAGGATGGCGTCAGGCTACGCGACACGTCAGTGAACACACTGACCGTGGTGGCCACCGAGAGCTATCAGGAATTTGCCGAAAACCTGCAAAAGGACATCGAGAAGGAGACAGGCATCCAGTTCGGCGTGGTGACGGACCACCTGTTCGCGGCGATGACGGTGACCCAGCCTGACGGGACCCAGGCGGCGCTAGGCTTCGAGGCGTCGAAGACGCTGACGGATCACCTGCGGTCGCAGGGCTACATCGACGCCAAGGGTAAGGTGCAGGAAGCATTGAAGGCGGCGCTGAAGGACGGCACATTGGTGCTGCCACCGGGTTTCGAGTCCCAGCGCGCCCAGATCGCTGCCATGCTGCGCAAGGCCGCCGGCAAGCTGGAGGTGAAGAACGCCGACGATCGCCGGCCCGTGCCGGTACGCCGAGCGGTCCTGGACAGCGAAGAGTTCAAGGCACTGTGGGATCGGATCAAGCAAAAGACCACGTACCGGGTGCAGTTCGACAACGAAAAGCTGATCAAGGACTGCATCGCCGCGCTGGACGTCGCGCCGCCAATCACGCGCACTCGACTGCATTGGCGCAAGGCCGGCTTGGCGATCGGCAAGGCTGGAGTGGAGGCCACCGAGATCGCCGGTGCCGACACGGTCAACCTGAGCGAGGCCGATATCGAGTTGCCAGACGTATTGACTGAATTGCAGGACCGCACGCAACTCACCCGTCGCAGCATCGGCCGCATCCTGACCGAGTGCCACCGGCTGGACGACTTCAAGCGCAACCCGCAGGAGTTCATCAAGATCGCGGCGGAGTCGATCAACCGCTGCAAGCGCCACGCGCTGGTGGACGGCATCAAGTACCAGCGCTTGGGCGAAGCGGAGTTCTACGGCCAAGAACTCTTCCAGCTGGAAGAGCTGACTGGGTACCTTCGCAATATGCTGCAGGACACGCAGAAGTCGGTTTTCCAGCATGTGGTCTATGACTCGGACACCGAGCGAGACTTTGCTGATCAGCTGGAGAAGAACAGCGCCATCAAGGTTTATGCGAAGTTGCCGGGTTGGTTCAAGGTGCCGACGCCGCTCGGCACCTACAACCCGGACTGGGCGGTACTGGTGAGCACCGCCGACGGCGACCGGCTGTACTTCGTCGTCGAGACCAAGAGCAGCCTACTGGTCGACGACTTGCGGTTGTCGGAGGCCGACAAGATCAAGTGCGGAGCGGCGCACTTCAGGGCGCTGGCGGTGGGCGACAACCCGGCGCGTTATGGAAAGTTCAAGGATGTGGCGGGGCTGCTGGAGGCTTTGACAACTTGACTTGAAGAAAGGGTGCGGCAGCATAGCCGCCGCGCCAAACGAGTAGCTTGAATCGGCATGAAATCAAATCGGACGGCATGACTGCATACACATTCTTTCTCAACAAGGACACCTTCGACGAACGCCGACAGTTTGCGTCGACGGGGGCCGGAGGGGTGATCGACTACCTCACCGGCGAGGACAAGCGACCATTGAATGCGGTGGTCGAAGGAGACGAGCTCTGCGCGGTGGGAATCTTGAACGGCCAAGTGCGTATCGCTGGCCGCCTGATCGCGGATGGCAGGCCTGTCCCTCGTGCACAAGCAGAGGCGCGACTCGGGAGAGCTTCGCTTCGGGATGGCGAAATTTATGTGCTGGGGAAGGCGGGGGCGATCGACAAGTTCAGGGCGAACCAGACCCTGGACCCTCAGACATCCCGTGGGTTGGAACTGTTCACCAGCGCGGGGCAGCCGGCAAACGTCACCGGCCTGCGCGCAGGCAATCCGGACCCCAATCAGTTCCGCGTGCCGCTGAGGTTGTCGGACTCCTCGGCAGCCGCATTGCGGAGCGCACTCGGGCTTCTTCCAGACGGTAGTTCACCGCGCAGCAGTCAGGATGGTCCCGATGTAGCTGCGATATTGGATCCCGAAGCAGGGCCCCCGACAGGACAAGACGATGAAGAGTTTCGGCTGCAGGCGATCAAGACCCGTCGAGGTCAGGGAAAATTCAGAGAGCGACTGATGGAGGCCTATGGCCGCCAATGCGTCATTACGCGCTGCGCCGTCGAGGGACTTCTCGAAGCGGCCCACATTACGCCTCACGCAGAGCAAACCGACTACGAATTGTCCAACGGACTGCTTCTTCGGTCGGACATTCACACGCTCTTCGATCTCAGCCTGATTGCCATCGACTCTCGCCATCGGGTGCGCGTTTCGCCCAAGCTTCGCTACAGCGAGTACTGGATCTACAACGACAAGGAACTGCATCGGTTCCCCGATCGACTGGCCGACAGCCCAAATGCCGTCGCGCTCGATCGGCGGGTCGCTAGCCTTCAGTCCGAATAGGTGCGAAGCCCGATCAAGAACTGCATCAGCTACTCCTTTATGTCGTGAAGATGAGTTTACTAGGCATATATTATGTGCATCCGGCCCGGTAAGCCTTGCCGGCACTGATCTCGGAATGATTTTTCAACTTCCTCATACCGCCGCGCGTGCGTTCGACGGATCTCAAGACATTTCTTGCCCGCGTAAGTATGAAAAAGAATGAGGTGGGCGCTATAGCGATTTCCTCATTCCTGGCAAGTGAGTTTTGGCAATCGATCGCTTACCAAGAACCAACTATCGCTGTGCGATAAGCTTGAAAGGAGAATGCAGATGTTCGTAGTTGTGGAAACCTTCCGGAATCCGGGCGAGCCCTCATCTGCCCCTATTCGCGTGCGGCCTGTAGCGGGTCAAGCGTTCCCTCAATCAATGCGCGTGGAATGCTCCAGAGCGATGCGCGAGAATGCGCCAGTCGGAAGTCAATTCAGACTATTTGTTCGCGTGAAAAACTACGCTTCGGGTGCTCAATGCCTTTATGCAAACTCAAAAGATCCTTGGGAGAGGGTTGACTGACTTCAGTTTCATAGGGTGCCTGGATTTGGTTAATTTTAACGGTAGACCTTGTTTTGAGCTCTCTTTGGATTTGTGGTCCAGCAGTATATTCATATGCAAGATGATTTGCAGATGATTGATAATAAGCCTGATGAGACCCGCCGGCAGCGCTATGTTTTGGAGAGAATGGTGCAAGACTATCTCAGCCAGAATCTCCGCCGCTTGGGCCTGGGTGAACTCCACTTGGAGGGGCTTGGTGCGCCGGCATCTCGAGGGCATCGTGTTTAGGATGGCATCTCTACGTTGCCTAGACACTCGCGAAGCAGAAGGCCTGGAAGATTCTGCCGCGGGTAGGTCAGTATTTGAGCTTGTTGGCAGGTACTTTTAGGCGGATCGACAGCTCGTCCCCGGAGAAGTTCATGACCACGATTGCTGCTTCAGGTGTCGCCTCGACCGGCGGTGCGGCTACTGATCCGATCTATCTGCACCTGCCGGTCACGGATCCCGAGACGGTATCGGCGCTCATGGAAGTCGCCGACGGGCGCGACCGCCAGGAACTGGCGCTGACCGCGCTGAAGATCGGTATCCTGTCTCTCAAGGCCGCCCGTGGCACCGTGGACGGCGCCGCTATCCGGCAGGAGGGCGATCGTCTACTCGGCACGCTCGATGAGCGGCTTGCGAAGCACCGCGAGCTGCTCGACGACGCGCTCGGCGGCACGCTGCGAAACTACTTCGACCCCACGAGCGGCGCCTTCACCGAGCGGGTCCAGCGCCTGCTGCGTCAGGACGGAGAACTCGCGACGGTGATCGGCAGCCAGGTCGAGACCGCCCGTCGCACGCTCGACGAGCTGCTCGTCAGGCATCTGGGCGAAGACAGCGAACTGCAGGCCCTGCTCAGCCCTGAAGAGGGCAACGCGTTCATCGATGCCATCCGTGCCCAGATGTCGCAGGCGCTGCAGCTGCAGAGCCAGGCGATCGCAGGCGAGTTTTCGCTCGACCGCGCCGACAGCGCGCTCAGCCGGCTCGTGCGCGAGCTCAAGGACCGGCATGGCGATCTGGAGCGCAACGTGGGAGCGCGTGTCGCCTCGGTCGTGGGCGAGTTCTCGCTCGACAACAAGGACTCGGCCCTGTCCCGGCTGGTCGGTCGCGTGGAGCAGGCGCAGGGCCAGATCAGCGCCCAGTTCTCGCTCGACAACCCCGAGTCCGGGCTGACGCGCATCGTGCAGCGCCTGGAGCGCTTCGAATCGGCTCAGGCCACGCGCTCGCAGGAGTTCGAGCTGCGCGTGACTTCGATGCTCGAACGCATCGTCAGCCGGCGCGACGATGCGCGCCGCTCCACCTTGCATGGCAACGAGTTCGAGCGGCGTGTGGGCGAACAGCTGCAGGCCGGTGGGTTGTCTGCGGACGACGTTTTCGACGCGGTCGGTGACACCTCGGGCGTCATTCCGCGCTGCAAGGTGGGCGACTTTGTCGTCACCTTGGGTCCTGATTCGGCGGCGGCCGGTGCGGGCATCGTGGTCGAGGCCAAGGCCAGCGGCGGCTACACGCTCAAGGCGACTCTGGACGAAGCCGACATGGCACGCCGCAACCGCTCCGCCTCGGTCTGCCTGTTCGTGCATTCCGCGCAGACTGCACCGGCCGGGCTGCCGGAGCTTCACCGCTGGGGTCACGACATCGTCGTCGTCTGGGACGCGGAAGATCCCGCCACCGACGTGCGGCTGAAGGCAGGCCTGCTGCTGGCCAAGGCGCTGTGCGTGCGCGCCAACCAGCATGGAGAGGAGGAGGCGGCGAGCCTGGCCGAGATGGACGGGGCGATCGAGGCGATCCGCAAGCAGATCGCCGGTTTCGAGGAGATCAAGACCTCGGCGCGCACGGTCGTCGGCGGCGGCGAGAAGATACTCAACCGGGCCCGGCTGATGGAGGAAGAGATCACCAAGCGCCTGTCCGGGCTCGAGACCCAGCTCGGCCGCATGCGCGCCGGCACCGGCGACGGACAGGACTGATCGGCCATGCAGCTTCGCGACGGCACCTACCTGTACTCCGCAACCGATCTCGTCGGTTATCTCGAATGCGAACACCTGACCGCGCTCGATTTTCAGTCGCTTGGCGACAGCGGCCTGCGCAGCGCGCGAGCCGTGCCCGACGAGTCGGCCGAGCTGATTGCGCGCAAGGGCGACGAGCATGAGCGGGCCTACCTCAAGCGGCTGCGTTTGCAGGGACGGGTGGTGGTGGATATAGCCGAAGATGGCGGTGGCATCGAGGACCGAATCGCGCGCACCCAGGAGGCGATGCGCCGCGGCGCCGAAGTGATCTACCAGGCCACGCTGAGGGACGGGCCGTTTTTCGGCCATGCCGACTTCTTGCGCCGTATCGATGGCCAGCCATCGGACCTTGGCGATTGGCGCTATGAAGTGGCTGATACCAAGCTCGCCCGCTCGGCCAAGGCCAAGTTCCTCGTGCAGCTGGCGTTCTACAGCGCCTTGCTCGCCAAGGCGCAAGGGGCTGAGCCGCGGCTGATGCATGTGGTGCTGGGCGACCAGACCGAGCGTGCGTTTCGCTGTGCGGACTACATGCACTACTACCGGGCGCTGGTCGGGCGTTTCATGGCACGCGTGCAGTCGCTGGCCGTTGGTTCATCCTCCGATACGTATCCGCTGCCGGTGTCGCATTGCGACCTTTGCCATTGGCGCGACCGCTGCGAGGCGCGGCGCGTGGCCGATGATCACCTCTGCCAGGTGGCCAACATCAGTCGCGTTCAATGGCTCAAGCTCGAGGCAGCCGGCGTCGACACCATGGCACGGCTTGCGGCGTTGCCGCCGGGTGCCCAGATCCCGCGCCTTCATGCCGACACGCTCGAGCGCATCCGCTCGCAGGCCGAATTGCAGGAACGGGCGCGTCGCACGGGGGTACGCGAGGTGGTCGTGTTGCCGCTGGATCCTGAAGCTCGCCGCGGCTTTCATCGGCTTCCGCCGCCGGATGCCGGCGACATGTTCTTCGACATGGAAGGCGATCCGCTCGACGATGGCGGGCTGGAGTACCTCTTCGGAGTCTGGTTCCGTGACGGTGGCCCATGGACTTTTCTTCCGTTCTGGGCGCATACGCGCGCCGAGGAGCGAACGGCTTTCGAAGACTTCATCGACTTCGCCACCCGGCGGCGCCAGCAGTTTCCGGGCGCGCACATCTATCACTACGCCAGCTACGAAGAGACGGCGCTGAAACGGCTGGCCTGCTGGCATGCCACGCGCGAAGCCGAGGTCGACAACCTGCTGCGGCAGGGCGTCCTGGTCGACCTGTACAAGGTGGTGCGTGAAGGGGTCCGGATTTCGGAGCCAAGCTACTCGATCAAGTATGTCGAGCATTTCTACCGGCCGGCGCGCGCGGGTGACGTGCAGAACGCCGGCGCCAGCATCGTCTACTACGAACGCTGGCGCGAGACCCAGGACCCGCAACTGCTGATCGACATCGGGAACTACAACCGGGATGACGTCGAATCCACGCAGCAATTGCGCGACTGGCTGCTGACGCTGCGCCCGGCGGGCATGCCGTGGCGCAGTATTGGCGCCTCAGCTGCCGAAGTCACGGCCGGCGACACACCGGCCTTGACGAAAGCGCAGGAAGCCGAACAACGATTGATTCCTTACCGCGAGCGTCTGGTCGACGTCCTGCCTACCGATCGCGCCTTGTGGACCAGCGAGCAGCACGCCTGCGAGCTGACCTACCAGCTGCTCGACTTCCATCGGCGAGCCGACAAGCCGGCCTGGTGGGCGCTGTTCGATCGCATGGACCGGGAAGAGGCCGAGTTGCTCGACGATCCGGAGTGCCTGGCCGGTCTGCAGCTGGATCCGACATGTCCGCCGCGTCCCGACAAGCGGTCCACCATCTATACCTATGTGGCGCCTGAGCAGGAAAGCAAGATTTCGAGCGGCGACGATTGCACGAGAACCGATACCGCCGAGGCGTTGGGCAAGATCGATTTCGATGTCGCTTCGCGTCGGGTGACGATCAGGCTCGGTCCGAGCAGGCAGCCCTTGCCGCCGCGCGTCAGCCTGGGTCTCGGGGGGCCGATCAACAGCAAGGGGCTGATCGACGCCCTGTTCAGGTTCGCCGACAGCGTCCTGGCGGGTGACGAACGTCACCTGGCGCTGAAGAGGCTGCTGCGCCGCGAGCCGCCTCGCCTGACTGGATGGTCCCCCGGACAGTCCATCGTGCCGCCGGGCCTGGACATCGTTCAGGGCAGCCTCGCGGCGGCGATGGCGATGGATGACACCTGCCTTTACGTGCAGGGGCCGCCCGGGTCGGGCAAGACCTACACCGGGTCGCGCATGATCGCAGGCCTGCTGGCGACCGGACGACGCGTGGGCATCATGTCGAACAGCCACAAGGCGATCAATCACCTGCTCGAGGGCGTGATGCAGGTGATGGCCGAGCGTGGCCTGCCGGTGCGCGCGGTCAAGAAGGCGGCGCGCGACCGCCCCGACACCCAGTACGAGGACGAGTTCGGCAATGTGCAGAACCTGTATGTGAACGAGGATGTGTGGGCGTCCGACGCACAACTGGTGGCGGGGACTGCCTGGTTGTTCTCGGATCCGGCTGCGGAGCAGGCGCTCGACGTGCTCTTCGTCGACGAGGCCGGCCAGGTTGCACTGGCGAATCTCGTGGCCGCCGGCACCAGCGCCCGCAACATCGTGCTGCTCGGCGATCAGATGCAACTCAGCCAGCCGGTGCAGGGCGTGCATCCCGGGCGTTCTGGCGACTCGGCGCTGGACTGGTTGCTCGACGGCGCCGCGACAATCGCGCCGGACCGCGGAATTTTCCTGGCTACGAGCCACCGGATGCACCCCGACGTCTGCCGCTTCATCTCGGATGCCGTCTATGACGGACGGCTGGAGCCGGAGAGGAGCAATGAGCGCCGGATGCTCGTGCTCGGCGCCGATGCGCACCCATTGCTGCGGCCGGCAGGGATCGTGCATGCGGCGATCGCGCACGAAGGTTGCTCGCAAAGCAGTCCGCCGGAAGCAGCGCTCGTGGCGGAGATCTATGCCAGTGCGCTGCGGCAGCGCCGTACCGACAAGGACGGCGTCGAGCACCCGATGACGGCAGCCAACATCGTGGTCGTGGCGCCTTACAACGTGCAGGTCAACCTGCTCAAGCGGACGCTGCCGGACGATGCCAGGGTCGGCACGGTCGACAAGTTTCAGGGGCAGGAGGCGGAGCTCGTGATCGTCTCGATGACGACATCGAGCGAGCAGGACTTGCCCAGGCACCTGGAGTTCCTCTACAGCAAGAACCGCCTGAACGTCGCCGTCTCGCGTGCGAAGTGCCTTGCGATCGTGATCGCCAACCCGGCATTGACAGCGATCAAGTGCCACACGCCGGAGCAGATGGCGCTGGTCAATACGCTGTGTTGGGTGGCCGAGGCGGGCTCAAAGTCCTTGTTCGGTAATGCCGCGGCGCCTGAACCGAGGGCGCAGCGACTTCATGGCTGAAGGGCGACCGATGGTGCGGCTGACAAGGCGCTGCGTACCAATCTGCCGTTGGTGGAGGGATGGCCATGGTGTAGCTATCCGCTTGGCGCCAAAGATACTGAAGAATCTCAACTTCGGTGATCGAAGAGTGCTAGAAACAATAGCTCGTGCCTTGCCATTCGGCATCTGGTTCCGACGGGATTTTTTTTGAAAGCGAACCGATGTTGACGTGCCGTGAGCGCCGGCGACATCCCAACTATCGATTAAACCGGACTATGCATGCACGCCACCCTGCCTGAAACTCCCTTGGACCTCATCGGCGACATCCACGGCGAACACGATGCCCTGCGGGCTTTGCTGCTGGCACTGGAATACGACGATGAGGGTCGCCACCCGCAAGGCCGGCGCCTGGTCTTCGTCGGCGATCTCTGCGACCGCGGTCCGGACAGCCCCGGCGTCGTGGCCCGGGTGCGCCGCCTGGTCCAGTCGGGTCGGGCGCAAGCCATACTCGGCAACCACGAGCTGAACCTGCTGCGGGCCGAGCGCAAGGTTGGCAATGACTGGTTCTGGTCTGAGAACGCTCACCACGACAACCGGTTCACGCCGTTCGCCTGGGCCGACGCTGCGCAGCGCGAAGACATGCTCGCCTTCTTCGAATCGCTGCCACTCACTCTCGCCCGCGATGACCTGCGCGTCGTTCACGCCGCCTGGCACACTCCCTCGGTGGAGCGGCTCTCCGCGATCGGTCGCGCCGAGCCCCTGGGTCGGCTGTTCGACCGCCTGGATATCGACGTGAACGCGGCCATGGACGCCGATGGCAGCCGCGCCAGGTCGCGCGGGGAGAAGTCGCAGTGGCGCCACCTGTTCGCCGATCCCGGCGTCCGAATGCCGATGCTGCGCGCGGTGGGCGAGTCCGAGGCCCGGCGACAGACCGGCAATCCGATCCGGGTGTTGACCTCGGGCGTCGAGCGCTGCGCCGACGAGCCCTTCTTCGCCAGCGGCCAGTGGCGTTTCGCGGAGAGAGTGGCCTGGTGGGACGACTATCAGGACGACACTCCGGTGGTCGTTGGCCACTACTGGCGCCAGTTCCTGCCGCTGGATCGAGCCGAACTCGGCAAAGGCGACGCCGACCTCTTCGACCGCGTCGCTCCGACCGCATGGCATGGACGGCGGGGCAACGTGTTCTGCATCGATTACTCGGTCGGCGGCCGCTACCAGGAGCGCTCTGCCGGCAAGATCCCCGGCGAGCGCACCCGCCTGGGCGCCCTGCGGTGGCCCGAGCGCGAACTCGTGCTCGACACCGGCGAGCGCATGCCGACGACGGGCTTCGCCCGTAACCCGGGTGGCTGAGGACCGCTGGCTCACCATTTGAGCCAGGCGAAGCTTATGGTGTGGCGTCACCTGATCAGGGAGTGAATCATGCTGCAGCCAGGCACCACCACCGCACCATCCGGGCACGAATTGCCTGGCGGCTGGATCGGATTCGCATCCGCGCTGGCCGGCGTCCTCGGCCAGATGGGCAAGGGTCAGTTCCTCGTCATCGAGTCTCCCAGGCGCGGGCGATATATCCAGTTCGCCTGCGGAGGACCCGAGGGCCTGCGTTTCGAGGCGGTCAGCAACGCGTTCCTGGCCGACGGCGATCGTCTCGCCAACGACCAGTTGGAAGGTCTGGCCGCGCTGGGATGGCATCCGCCGACCCACCGTCCCGATGCACCGGAGACCGAGCGCGTCTCGGGCGGCTCGGTGAACCATTACATGGATTTCGAGATGCCGCTGCCGCTGGCCGAGATCGCCGAACGGGCCATCGGCACGCTGACGCGGATCTTCGGCGTCGATGACCCCGAGGAACTCGAATACGACGCATTCGAAGCGGATGGAAGTGCGCTCGACCACGCCGATCTCGGGCTGACCCGCCGCTCTCGCGCTGCGAGCCGTGATCTTGGCGATGAAGCGATCACGGGCGGCGCCAGGAACGCGGCAGAATGGACCCTGCTCAAGGCGATGCGGGCGATCTCGGCGATGCCCGACCTGCAGCTGGACGAGGACGGCGACATCGGCCTGACGGCGTACGGGAACCTGCTGTACCTGCGCAGCCAGGGACAGGGACGGTGGATTCAGTTCTGGGCACCGCTGCTGCGCGAGGTCGACGAGAGCCTGGACCTGTGGCGCAAGCTCAACGAACTCAACGCGATGATCGGCATCGGGCTGCGCGTGGTGAAGCGGATGGTCGTGGCCGAGTACGAGTTCGTGGCACAGCCCTTCGTGCAGGATCTGCTGGTCACGTCGCTGCAGCATTTCGCCACGAGCGTCACCGGCATCGACCTGCTGCTGCACCGCGAGTTCGGCGGGCTACTCGTGAACCGACACACGCATGATGAGGCAGGATCAAGGGCCGAGCCGCATTGACCGCCGGGCCCTCAAGACGCGAGGGCCTCAGCCACCGGACCACGGTCAGAACAGGAATCATCAAGGCAGGGAGTCTCAAGAATGGCGATTCGATTTCGGAAGCGGATCAAGGTGTTGCCGGGCGTCTGGTTGAACCTGAGCAAATCCGGCCTCAGTACGACTGTCGGCGGCAAGGGCGTGACGGTGAATGTCGGCAAGGATGGTACGAGATCCACCCTGAACATTCCGGGGACCGGTGTGAGCTACACCCACCATTCAGCGCCGTCGGAGCATCCGTCACTGCCTCTTTCGCAGCCCCAGCCGGAACCCGCCCGCCGCGAAGGCAGCCTTGCGCGGTCGGTGGCGATCATCTTGTGGATCATCCTGATCGTCGTTCTGGCCTCGGCCATGCACTGAGCGAAGCCCGACACCAGCACAAGCACCAGGAGCCGTGAGCATGACATCGAATTCCGCGGGTAACCCACGCAGCGGCCAACCAGTCCGCACCAGCCGCACCGATCCTCTGCGTGTCGATGCCCTCTCGGCCGGCCCCGCCGGCGGCCAGATCGGCATCACGATCTGCCCGGGCAAGCAGGGTCCGAGTCTGTCGGGCTTCGAGTGGAGGCGCGACCTCGACGCCGATCTGCAGGTGGTCAAGGCCTGGGGTGCGGCGGCTGTGGTGAGCCTGATCGAGGACCATGAGTTCGAATCGGTCAAGGTCACCCAGCTCGGGCTCGCCGTGCAGGCGCTGGGCATGGAATGGCACCACCTTCCCATCAAGGACATGCATGCGCCCGACGAGCGCTTCGAGCGCGCATGGCGCACCAGCGGACCGGTGTTGCTTGAACACCTGCGCGCCGGGCGGCGTTTGTTGATCCATTGCATGGGCGGTCGCGGCCGCGCCGGGACGGTCGCCGCGCGGCTCCTGATCGAGCTGGGCGAGGCGCCCGAGGCAGCGATCGCGCGCGTGCGCGAGGCCCGCGAAGGCGCGATCGAGACCCGGAGCCAGCGGCAGTACTTGCTCGATCTGCCTCGACGCGACGCGCAGGCCTCGCCGCCGCTTCCAAGTCGCCAGCAAGCCAGGCCGACGCCAGCCTGGTTCGAGGAACTGGCCGGGTTCAAGGAACAGACGGGCCCCGTCGGTTATCGGCAGACTCAGTCCCGCTTCGCGGTCGAAGGCGCACGCCTGCGCTCGCTGGCCAACGGCAAGAGCTACGGCATAGGCCGGCTTGAACTGCTTTCGCTGCGCGAGCTCAGGCAGCGCGCCGGCAGCGGCTTGCCGGTGCGCGGCGAGTGTCGGATCCGCGCGATCCATGGCGAGGCAGGGCAGTTGCACGCCGATGCCGCACACCACCGGGCCCTTTTTCAGGTGGCTTCGCAGTTCAACCTGCTGGAGATGGCCGGACCGGGCGTGGTGCCTGAAGAGGGCGTGACCGGCTACGTCAACGACCCGACGCAAGGGCCGGCCTGCGCGATCGCGGCTGGGGCGGCGACGATCTACCGCAACTACTTCGTGCCGGTGAACGGCGAGATCGGCCAGCGCGCGGATCGCCAGATCGACGGTCTGGCAAGCCTTGGAGCCGAACTCGGCCGGCGGATGAATGAACCGGCGCGCGAGATTTGGACCATGCGCAACGGCTACGCCATGTTCGAGCCGCGGGCCGTAGGCCGCGTGTCGAATTATCTGGCCGGCCTGGACGAAGGCGAGCGGGATGCCATTCGGCAGATGCTGCAAATCGGTGTCCAGTGGGACGTGGAGGTCACGGCCGGCGGAGCGCCGCAGGGCCAGCAGGTGACCCAGGCGTTTTGCTCGGCGCTGCCCATCGGCTACCACCATGACGGGCAATCGGCGCTGGAGCAATGGGAGCCCGTGGCAAGGCTCGTGCTGGACGCCCTGTACGAGGCCACGCTGTGGGCGGCGGTCATCAACGCCCAGAACGGCGGCTCGAGGACGGTGCTGCTGACCTTCGTGGGCGGTGGCGTGTTCCGGAACAAGGTCGAGTGGATCCGCTCCGCCATCGAGCGTGCCGTGCGCGCGACGGCCGGCCACGGCCTGGACATTGTCGTCGTCTACTTCCACGCGCCGACGGCCCTGGATCGGTCGTGGGTCGGCACCTTGGGCAGCGCGGCGTGAAGGCGACAGAGGCGCTGCGCGGCGCCGGGCGAGGCTCGGCTGCTTGGGCATGAGATTGCGAATCCCGATGCGAACGGGCGTATCGAACCCGGCGTCGGTTCCTGCCGAACCCTCCGTCATGCATGGCCAGCTATGGCCCGCCGTCGCCGCGCCCAGTCCGATACGAACCAGTGCCTGCGCGGCTGAAATTGCCGTTCGTCAGCAGGTACGCGAGATAGCCCAAGCCTGCAGGCACGCCGATCCAGGGGGAGACATACTCGCAGAGTGCCACTGCCAGTGCGCCAGGGATCACGAAAATCAAGGTGCCCAGGAAGACGTAGCACAGCCAGGCCACCAACAGGTTCGCTGGGAATGGTGTTTTCGCCATTATCGAATTCATCCAATCCAGCATGAATTTTCCTCGTGAGCATTTCGTGCGTAACATTCTTGCAAAATAATGCTGTGTTGTCGATGTCTTGCAGCGCGTCACCGCTTGGACCTCGCATGGCGACTGCGCCGTGAAATGAACTCGGCGACAGGCTCCGAGGTCCCAATGTGACGCGATACCCAGCGAGGTTGTCGCGGCCGGCAGCCTGTTTGAGTCCGGCTGCAAGCGGTCAATCTGGAAATGGAGGCGTGATGTCGGATCGAAACCCTGCGCGCGAGCAACTGGATCTGTTCGAGCACAGTCGCGACACGATTCTGCGCAATGCCGTCATCACCGCGTTGGAGCGGCGCGATGCTCCGGCGGCGCGGGTGGCGATGCTGTCGTTGGTGGCTGAATTCCCGCGCGACGAGGCCTTGTCGTCGTTGGAATTGCTCGTGCGCATCATCGAGCAACCGGGCCTCGAGGGCTTTGCAGATCACGATGCGCTGCGGGCGGTGCGCAGGCTCATGAGCGAGTCGATCGAGCCGGCGGCGAGACGCATATTCGGGACGAAGGATGCGTCCAGTTGGCTCGTGCCGCTGTGGCGGAATCTTGCCGGGCGCTCGGCCCGCCTGGCTTTCCGCGCCGAGCACAGCGACGATCATGCGGCCGTGCTCTGGCTGGCCGCCGGCGATTGGCCCGCCGCCATCGCCAGCGTCAACGGCATCGAATCGTGGCGCAGGATTCCCGCGCCCCTGAGCTGGATGCTTGAAGCCAGGCATGGCCAGAATGGCATGGCCAGCGTGTGGCCCTTGATCGCCGAACTGGCCTGGCTGGCGCCCGAGCGCTTCGAGCGCCTGGCGAGCAAGCTCGCCGACCCGGTGCTCGACCGGCTGCTCGAGAAGTTCTACGCCGCTTACGAAGGCGAGGGCACGGCCGCCGATCTCGCCTGGTTCCCGACCTGGACGCTGACGGAGGAGCCCGCGCTGGCTCCGTTGCTGGGCGAGGCGCAGCGTGGGCTGTGCGGCGATGCCGAGCAGGGCATGCGCACCGTCGTCGAACTGCTCGGGCTCGAGCGCCAGGGGCGCCAGCGCGACATCGTCGAGCGGCGCAAGAGGCTCAGGGACCTGAACCCGTCGATCTTCGCGGCGTTCATGGCCAAGCGGTGATCGCGGGATCGGGCTGGAAGCGAAGAGCGACGGCTGATTGTGACTGCTTGCGAGTCCGACCCGGCCTCCGCGCGGGACTCGCGCGTAGCCTTCGACGGCAGAATGCCGGATAGCAAACAGATCGGAATCGAAAATGCCAAGTAGCAGCGGCTCGGTCGCACGGCGGCGCATCGCCGGATCGCCATAGGCGGGAGCAACCTCGACGAGGTTCAGACTCGACTGGAGTCCGGCTCGGAGGGCAAGTCGCTGAGCTTCGAGTCGGCGCCAGTGGAACGACACTCGTTGACCGAGGACGCGGACGGCGTAATCGTGAGGCTGCGCGCGCTGACGGCCTTGCAGCTCCATCAAGACGGCGCGCTATCCGCGGACCCGCATCGGGGAGTGAAGTTGTCCGTCGCAGGCCAGCAAGCAGCGTCAGGGCGCGATGGCTTCCGACAAAAAAATGTCGGCGGACGTACTACGGCACGCCATTTCGGAGACATGTCGCGACTGCCCGCTGGTGAGGAGGTGCGGTCATGCCGACGTCGCTCATCTGCGAGCAAAGGCGGCTTTTCGAAAATGGCCCTGGAATGTCGAAGGCAAGGCTTCACCCGGACAGCAGGCAGTCGTCGTAGCGCAAGCGGCGGGCCGTGCGCTAGACCGCATGATTCAAGCGCCCTTGGAACAACCCCACCCGCAGCCCTCGCCGCTGACGGTACCCGCGGCACAGGGGCGTGGTCCTGCTTGGACTTCTGGCCGTGCGAGGAACAATCCCTTGCCGTCGACGCGAGCGAGGTGTCGGTCACGTCACGCTGGAGGATCGCGGCTTGATGCTCGTGTTCATCGATCGCCTCGCCGCCTTCGAACCTTCGACGGGCGGAGTCCTGGTCGATTCAGCCGGGTTGGCGCCGCGCTCGACCTCGGCGAGCAAAGCCGACCACGCCCCGAGTGCCGCACGACGCTCGGCGAAGTAGTCGTGACTGTCGTAGATACCTTCGATGTTCCCGAGCTTGTGGTTGAGCGATCGCTCGGCCACGAAGCGGTCGATGCCGAGTCGGGCCAGGTGCGTTCTGGCCGTGCGTCGCATGTCGTGGACGGTGAAATGCTCGATGTCGAGCAACTTCAAGCGCTTGAGCGCGACGTTCAGCGTGTCAGCGCCGACATGCTCGTACCGATTGACCCTTGCGACTCCCATGCGGCGATGCACCAGCCGGCGGGCAGGGAAGACGTAGGGCTTGCCGAAGGAGAACACCTTGGCCTCGGCAAGCCAGTTGATGACGGGCTCGGACAGGGGAATACGGATCGCCGCGCCGGTCTTGGTATTTTCCTTCGCGAGTGTCCACACGCCGGCTTGCAGGTCGAAGGCATCCCAGCGCGCCGACAACAGCTCCATCTTGCGTACACAGAGCGCGAGCAGCAGCCAGATGGCCAACTCGTTCTCGCGGCCGAAATTGGGCGTGTTCCGCATCGCCTTCGAAAGTTGTCGCAACTCGTCCAGCGACAACCAGCGGTCACGCGCGACCTCGTCACCGCCGGCATCGATGAGCTCGAACTCGGCCGCCGGATTGCGCTCGATCCACTGATTGCGTACCGCCATCTTGAACATGCGCGTCATGTATCGAAGGGCGTCGTTGGCGACTGTCGGCGCTCCGCGGGCGACGATGCGCATCAGCACCTCGTCGACATGGACCGGCTGCACGTCGGGCACTGCGATCTTGCCGATCACCGGGACGATGTGCTTGCGCAGCACGCGTTCAACGACTTCCGGATGCTTGTAGCGTGGCTTGATGTAGCGAGCGAACCAGGCCTCGGTGAGTCGCTCGGTCGTGGGCACGCCGATCGAGGCGGCCCTCGCTGCCTGCTTGGCGGCGGACACGTCGATGCCGCGCTCGATCTGCTTTCGATCCTGCCGCGCCTGCTCGCGAGCGACTTTCAGCGACAGTTCCGGGTAGCGGCCGAGCACCTTTTCGCGGCCGCGTCCGTTCAGCCGGTAGCGAAGGATCCAGGAGGCCTTGCCGGCTTGCGCTGCGGTGGCGCTGGCGACGAAGGTCAGGCCTTCGCCCACGCTGCGATCGACGTTGCCCTCAGCGAGCCATGCCTTGAGTTGGCGGTCGGTGATCGGCTTTGCTTGGTGGTTCATGTCCCACGAGCTCCTGTGAAGCTGTGGGGTTCGCGATCGGATGGGGACAGCAAAAGAGCGCCGCGAACCCCCCGAACCCCACAATAAACCCCACAGAATGCGCGCGCTGCGCTGCAACACCCTGGAACGGCCTGGGACGGTCTAGGACAAAATATCCTTGCGCGACAACGGGTTAGTGAACTTTCCGGGATCCCCTGGGACCCCCCGAAAACTCACTCGACGTTCTGCACCTGCTCGCGCATCTGCTCGATCGCCACCTTCATCTCGACCGCGATCGCCGTCAGCTCCAGCGCCGCCGACTTGCTGCCCAGCGTATTCGCCTCGCGCTGCAGTTCCTGGATCAGGAACTCGAGCCGCTTGCCGAGTTCGCCGCCGGCGCGCAGCAGGCGTTCGATCTCGTCGAGGTGCGACCCCAGCCGCGCGAGCTCCTCGGCGACGTCGATGCGGATCGCGAACGAGGCCGCCTCGCCCAGCGCGCGCTCCTGCAGCGCCTGCGCCGGGATCGCCGCCGCGGCTTGCACGCCGGCCAGGGCCTCGTTCCAGCGCTCGAGGAAGCGCGCCTGCTGGCGCTGCAGCACGGCCGGCAGCACCGGCGCGGCCTGCGCCGCGAGCGCGCGCAGATGCGCCACGCGCTCGAGCAGGATCGCCGCCAGCCTTGCGCCCTCGCGCGCGCGCGCCTCGCGCAGGCCGTCGATGCAGCGCCGTGCCGCTTCCAGCGCCGGCTCGTCGAGCGCGGCGCCCGGGCCGGCGCCGCGACACCAGTTCAGCACCTCGTTGACGCTGAGTTCGCGCGCCTGCGGCAGCCAGCCCTGGATATGCGACTGGTGGTGCGCGATGCGGTTGAGCTGCTCCGGCGTCGGATTCGGCAGCGCGCCCTCGGCGTCGCGCGCGGTGCTCATGCGCAACTCGATCTTGCCGCGCCGGCAGGCGGCGGTGAGCAGCTCGCGCAGCGCCGGCTCGAGGCCGCGCAACTCGTCCGGCAGGCGCAGCGTCAGGTCGAGAAATCGGCCGTTCACCGAGCGCGCTTCGACCGTCACTCCAGCAGGGGAGGAGCCGGCCTCCGACGCCGCGTTGGCGTACCCCGTCATGCTATAAACCGCCATCCACCGCGCCCCTGAAGTCGAAACCGATTATGTCAAAGCCCAAACCCGCGCCATTGCCCTCGGGCACGGTCGTGGGCGGCTACACGATCGTCAAGAAGCTCGCGGCCGGCGGCTTCGGCGTCGTCTACCTGGCCGAAGGCGAGGGCCAGCAGCTGGTCGCGATCAAGGAATACCTGCCGGCCTCGCTGGCCGAGCGCTCGCCGGGCGAGCTCACGCCGCGCGTCAAGCCCGACAAGCAGCCGCTGTACCGGCTCGGGCTCAAGAGCTTCTTCGAGGAAGGCCGCTCGCTGGCGCAGATCAGCCACTCCAGCGTCGTCAGCGTGCTCAACTTCTTCCGCGAGAACGAGACCGTCTACATGGTGATGAACTACCTGCAGGGCGACACGCTGCAGGATTTCATCGTCACCGCGCGCGACCTCAAGCGTGACAAGGTGTTCCGCGAGAGCACCATCCGCAGCCTCTTCGACGAGATCCTGCGCGGCCTGCGCATCGTGCACCAGCACAAGATGCTGCACCTGGACATCAAGCCGGCGAACATCTTCGTCACGAACGAGAACAAGGCCGTGATGCTCGACTTCGGCGCCGCGCGCGAGGTGCTGAGCAAGGAAGGCAACTTCATCCGCCCGATGTACACGCCGGGCTTCGCGGCGCCCGAGATGTACCGCCGCGACGGCACGCTCGGCCCCTGGACCGACATCTACGCCATCGGCGCCTGCATCTATGCCTGCATGCAGGGCTATCCGCCCAACGACGCGCCGCAGCGCATCGAGAAGGACCGCCTCGCGCTCTCGCTCTCGCGCCTGCGCAACATCTATTCCGACAATCTCATCGAGGTCACGGAATGGTGCATGTCGCTCGACCCGCTGTCGCGCCCGCAGAGCGTGTTCGCGCTGCAGAAGGAGCTCGCGCGCGAGACCGAGCGCCGCTACACCAAGCTCAGCTTCGGCGAGCGCCTGAAGCTCCAGCTCGAGACGCTGAAGACCGGCGCCAAGACCTGAGCCTTCCCGGCCCCTGACCCCATCCATGCAGTTCTCCGTCTACCAGGTCAGCCGCAAGGGCGGGCGCGAGAAGAACGAAGACCGCATGGGCTACTGCTACACGCGCGACGCCGGGCTGTTCGCCCTGGCCGACGGCATGGGCGGGCATCCCGAGGGCGAGGTCGCCTCGCAGCTCGCGCTGCAGACGCTGGCGGCGCGCTTCCAGCGCGAGGCCAAGCCGACGCTGGCCGAGCCGCTGCGCTTCCTGCACGATGCGATCATCGCCGGCCACCACCAGCTGCTGCGCTACGCGACCGAGCATGGCCTGATGGACACGCCGCGCACGACGCTGGTGGCCTGCCTGGTGCAGGGCAACGCCGCGTACTGGGCGCATTGCGGCGATTCGCGCCTCTACCTGGTGCGCGGCGACAAGCTTGTCGCGCGCACGCGCGACCATTCGTATTCCGAGCTGCAGGAGACGCTGGCCCAGGTCGTGCCGATGGGCGACCGCGTCAACCGCAACGTGCTCTTCACCTGCCTGGGCAGCCCGGGCAAGCCGGTGATCGACACCACCGGCCCGCTGCTGATCCACCCCGGCGACCGCCTCATGCTGTGCTCCGACGGCCTGTGGGGCAGCGTCAGCGACCCCATCATCACCGACCTGCTGGCGAAGAACCCGATCGCCGACGCCGTGCCCGAACTTGTCGAGCGCGCGCTGCGCGTCGCCGGCGAGCGCAGCGACAATGTCACGGTGCTCGCCGTCGAATGGGAATCGGCCGAGGACAGCGACAGCAAGAGCGGCATCTCGACGCTCTCGCTCGGCGACGAGGTCTTCGCCTCGACGATCCAGGCCAGCCTGGGCGGCGATGCCTCGGCCGACGACCTCGACGAGGCCGAGATCGAGCGCAGCATCCGCGAGATCAACGAGGCGATCCAGCGCAGTTCGAAGAAGCGCCGCTAGCCTTTCCTCCCCGCGCCCGGCAGCCCCGGGCCAGCCACTCCCGACAGGACATCCGCATGACATTCCAGAGATCCGCCGGCCGCGCGGCCGACGCCCTGCGCCCGGTGACGATCGAACGCGGCTACACGCGCCACGCCGAGGGTTCGGTGCTCATCGCCTTCGGCGACACGCGCGTGCTGTGCACCGCCTCGGTCGAGGAGAAGGTGCCGCCGCACAAGCGCGGCAGCGGCGAGGGCTGGGTCACGGCCGAATACGGCATGCTGCCGCGCGCCACCCACACGCGCAGCGACCGCGAGGCCGCGCGCGGCAAGCAAAGCGGGCGCACGCAGGAGATCCAGCGCCTGATCGGCCGCTCGCTGCGCAGCGTGTTCGACCTCCAGGCGCTGGGCGAGCGCACGATCGCGCTCGACTGCGACGTGCTGCAGGCCGACGGCGGCACGCGCACGGCGGCGATCACCGGCGCCTATGTCGCGGCGCAGGACGCGGTGGCCTGGCTCATCGCCCAGGGCCGCATCGCGGCGACGCCGATCACCGACGCGGTGGCCGCGGTCTCGGTCGGCATGGTCCAGGGCACGCCGCTGCTCGACCTCGAATACGTCGAGGACTCGGCCTGCGACACCGACATGAACGTCGTCATGACCGGCGGCGGCGGCTTCGTCGAGGTGCAGGGCACGGCCGAGGGCGCGCCGTTCACGCGCGCCGAGATGGACCGCATGCTGGCGCTGGCGGGGCAGGGCATCGCCGAGCTCGTCGCCGCGCAGCGGCGCGCGCTCGCCCGCTAGCGCTGGCGCCGCGTGAGCGCCATGCGCCTGGTGCTGGCTTCGAACAACGCCAAGAAGCTCGTCGAGCTGCGCGCGCTGCTGGCCGGCCTCGACATCGGGCTCGTCGCCCAGGGCGAGCTCGGCATCGGCGAGGCGCCGGAGCCGCATGCCACCTTCATCGAGAACGCGCTCGCCAAGGCGCGCCATGCCGCGGCGGCCTGCGGCGGGGCGGCGATCGCCGACGATTCGGGCCTGTGCGTGGATGCGCTCGGCGGCGCGCCGGGGGTGATCTCGGCGCATTACGCGGCCGTCGATGCCGCGCCCGGGCTCGAGCGCGAGGCGCAGCGCCGGCTCCAGGACGCCGCCAACAACGCGCGGCTGCTGCGCGAGATGCAGGGCCGCCGCGAGCGCGCGGCCTGTTTCGTCTGCACCCTGGTCGCGCTGCGCCATGCGGACGATCCGCAGCCGCTGATCGCGACCGGGCGCTGGCGCGGCACGCTGCTCGAAGCGCCGCGCGGCGCGGGCGGCTTCGGCTACGACCCGCTGCTCTTGATTCCCGAACTCGGGCGCAGCGTGGCCGAGGTCGACGCGGCGACGAAGAACGCATGCAGCCACCGCGCGCTGGCGATGGCGGGGATGCGCGAGCTGCTGCGCGCGGCTTGGGGCGTGGCGGAGGGCGGGGTCGGGCGCGATGGCGGGCTCCCGGTGCGTCCGGCGCCGGGTCGCGACGTGGGTCCCGCGCCGGGGCCCGAGCCGGGGCTGCCATGACCGCCGTCGACCATTACCTGCGCGCCGGCACGCTGCAGCTGGCGGCGCTGCCGCCGCTGGCGCTCTACGTGCACCTGCCCTGGTGCCTGCGCAAATGCCCGTATTGCGATTTCAACTCGCATGCCGCGGCGGCAGGCGAGTTCCCGCAGCAGCGCTACCTGGAGGCGCTGCGCGCCGACCTCGAGGCGGCCCTGCCGCTGGTCTGGGGCCGGCCGGTCGTGAGCGTGTTCATCGGCGGCGGCACGCCCAGCCTGTTCGCGCCCGACGCCATCGCGCGCCTGATCAGCGACATCCGCGCGCTGCTGCCGCTGGAGCCGGCGGCCGAGATCACGCTCGAGGCCAATCCCGGCACCTTCGAGCGCGAGCGCTTCGCCGCCTACCGCGCCGCCGGCGTGACGCGGCTGTCGATCGGCGTGCAGAGCTTCGACGATGCGGCGCTGGCGCGCATCGGCCGCGTCCACGACGCGGCGCAGGCGCATGCCGCGGTGGCCGAGGCGCGGCGCGCCTTCGAGACCTGGAACCTCGACCTCATGTACGCGCTGCCCGGCCAGGGCATGGCGGCGCTGGCGGCCGACCTCGACGCCGCGCTGGCCTACGCACCGCCGCACCTGTCGATCTACCACCTCACGATCGAGGCCAACACGGCCTTCGCGCTCGACCCGCCGCCGCTGCCCGACGACGATCTCGCGAGCGAGATGCTCGACCTCATCGCCGCGCGCACGGCCGCCGCCGGGCTCGAGCGCTACGAGGTCTCGGCCTTCGCGCGGCGCGGCCACCGCTGCCGCCACAACCTCAATTACTGGGCCTTCGGCGACTACCTCGGCATCGGCGCCGGCGCGCATGGCAAGCTGAGCTTCCCGCACCGCGTGCTGCGCCAGGTGCGCTGGCGCGAGCCGGCGGCCTATCTGCGCGAGGCGCTCGCGGGGCGCGCCGTCTCCAACGAGCACGAGGTGGCGCGGCGCGACCTCGCGTTCGAGTACCTGCTCGGCGCGCTGCGGCTGCGCGGCGGTTTCGAACTCGCCGAATTCCGCGCCCGCACCGGGCTGCCGCATTCGGCGCTCGAGCCGGCGCTGGCGCAGGCGCTGCAGCGCGGCCTCCTCGAGCGCGACGGCGACACGCTGCGGCCGACGCCGCTGGGATACGATTTCCTCTCCGACCTGCAGTCGCTGTTCCTGCCCGCCGCCGCCTGACGATGAGCCCCGCCCCGCAAGCAGCCCCGGCCGCGCTGGCGCGGCCTGCGCCGAGCGCGCCGAGCGCATCGAACGCGGCGGATGCGCCGAACGCGCCGAACGCGCCGGCTGCGCCGGACGCGCCGGACGCCGCC
>JAGWVB010000313.1 GCA_018971105.1 Burkholderiales bacterium | reverse complement strand
CGCGCATGAATCCGACGGCCGGCCTCATCCTCACGCCGCAGGGCTTCGTGCGCGGCACGCTCGCCGTCGACGCCGCCGGCCGCATCGCCGCCATCGACGGCCAGCCGGCCAGCGAGGACGAGGCGCGCCGCGCCGACCTGCCGCTGGTGCTGCCCGGCTTCATCGACCTGCATGTGCATGGCGGCGGCGGCGCCGACACGATGGAGGGCGGCGACGCCGTCGCGACGCTGGCGCGGCTGCACGCGCGCCACGGCACGACGGCGCTGCTGGCGACGACGATGACGGCGCCGCTGGACGAGATCCGGCACGCGCTGCGCGCGCTGGCGCCGGCCGTCGCGCGGCGCGCACCGGGCTGCGCGCGCGTGCTCGGCGTGCACCTCGAGGGTCCCTACATCAGCCCCGCGCGCCTGGGCGCCCAGCCCGATTGCGCGCGCGCGCCGGCGCTGGACGAGATCCTGGCGCTGGCCGCCATCGCGACGATCCGCCTCGTCACGCTGGCGCCCGAGATCGGCGCCGCGCTGGCGCTGATCCCGGCGCTGGTCGGCCGCGGCATCCGCGTCCAGGTCGGCCACAGCGCGGCCACCTACGAGCAGGCGCTGGCCGCGATCGAGCAGGGCGCGAGCAGCTTCACCCATCTGTTCAACGCGATGAGCGCGCTGCACCAGCGCGCGCCCGGCGCCGTCGGCGCGGCGCTCGCCCATGCCGAGCGCGCCGAGCTGATCCCCGACCTGCTGCATGTGCACGCGGGCGCGATCCGCGTCGCGCTGCGCGCGATCCCCGGCCTGTACTGCGTCAGCGACGCCACCGCCGCCGCCGGCATGCCCGACGGCGCCTACCGGCTCGGGCGCCAGACGGTGCACAAATGCCTGGGCGGCGTGCGCCTGGCCGACGGCACGCTGGCCGGCAGCACGCTGACGATGGACCGCGCGCTGCGCAACCTGGTCGCCATCGGCCTGCCGCTGGCCGAGGCCTCGGCGCGCGTCAGCCGCCACGCCGCCGAGCACCTCGGCCTCGCCGACCGCGGCCGCATCGCCGTCGGCGCCTGGGCCGACCTCGTGCTGCTCGATGCGCAGACGCTGCGGCTGCGGCGCGTCGTCGTCGAGGGCGAGGCGATCGAGCCCGCCGCGGATGGCGCGGCCTGACCCGGACGGGGGCCGGGGCGAAGGGCCGGGCGGCCGCGCGCCGGCCGCCGGCGGACCTCAGCCGTCGCTGAACCGGTAGCCGACGCCGAGCCAGATCCCGCGCGGCGCGCCGACGCTGCGGTACTGCTCGTGGCGCCAGCTCGCGCCGCTGGCATCGAAGGTGCGGCCGGGGCCGGTGAAGACGTTCTGCCCCAGCGTGCCGAAGGTGTAGTAGCGGCGGTCGAGCAGGTTGGCGACGCGCGCCGACAGCTCCCAGCGCGGCGCCGGCGACCAGTGCGCGTCGAGGTCGACGGTCGCGTAGCCCGGCACCGGGCCGTTGACGTCGCGGTTGTTCTCGTCGCCGCGCGCGGTTTGCGGCGCCGCCGCCTGCAGGTTCACGCCGAGCGTCGCGTCGGCGGCGACCTCGAACTCGGCGCGCAGCTTGAGGAGCTGGCGCGCGATGCCGGGCATGCGGTCGCCGGGCCGCACGAGGATGTCGCTGCAGCTCGGGCAGGACAGCGGCTGGGCGCTCGAGTTGCTGGGCGAGTTCTCGATCAGGCCGGTGCGGAAGCGCGCGTCGATGTAGCTGTAATGCGCGCTCAGCCGCACGCCGGCGGCGCGCGTCGCGAGGCCGAGCTCGAAGCCCTGGCGCTCGGTGCGGCCGACGTTCTGGAAATAGCCCGCGCTGCTCGCGCCGCCGCCGCTGCTGATGAACTGGATGTCGTCGCTGAGGTCGGTGCGGAACAGCGCCGTCGTCCATTCGAAGCCGCCGCGCGCGCCGCCGCGGGCGCCGATCTCGAAGGTGCGCGAGACCACCGCCGCGAGCGCCGGGTCGGAGGCGAAGGCGTTCGGCAGCGAGCAGGGCGCGTTCGGGTCGGCGCAGGTCAGCTCGACCGGCGTGGGCACGCGCATGCCCTCGTTGTACGAGGCGTGGAAGGTCAGCTCGGGGTGCGGATTGAAGGTCAGGCCGATGGCCGGGTTGAGCCGCGCATAGCCATGGTCGCCGTCGAGCGCGCTGCCGAGCTGGTCGCGCAGCAGCACGCGGGCGCGGTTGTAGCGCGCCGAGACGGTGAGGAAGGTGCGCGCATCCAGGCCCAGCGTGTCGGTGGCGTAGACGCTGGCCGAGCGCGCGCTGGCGTCGAGCGAGGTCGCGAGCACGAGCGGCGCGGTCGACGCCGTGTCGCGCGACGAGCCGGCCTCCTGGTCGGACTGCGTGAACGCCGTGCGCCCGAGGTCGGCGCTCGCGCCCAGCGTCCAGCGGTTCGCGCGCCCGGCCAGCGGCGCCACCGAGCTCAGCTGCAGCGAGGCGCCGGGGCGGACTTCGTCGATCGCGTTGACGGCATTGCCGGTGGGCTGGTTGCCGGGGCCGATCGCCAGCGCCGGGTCGTAGTTGTTGTTGACGTTGCTGTTGAAGGCGTAGGTGCGCAGCGCGCGGTAGTACAGGTCGGCGTCGAGCGCCAGCGCCGGGTCCAGCCGCCGGGTCCAGCTGGCGTTGACGAAGGCGAGCCGGTTGGTCTGGAAGTCGGGCCAGGAATACGACTGCCGCGGCGTGTCCAGCCACGACAGCGGCAGCGTCTGGTTGCCCTGCAGCCGGTTGTCGGCCAGCGTCGCGCTGAGCTCGAACTTGTCCCGCGCGTCGTGCAGGCCGGCCTTCGCGAACAGCTGCCGCACCTGGCTCGGGTTGAATTCGCCCCAGCCCGATTCGCGCGCCACGTTGCCGGCGACGTAGAAGTCGTGGCGCGGGCCCTGGTGGCCGCTCTCGAATTCGAACGAGCGGCGGCCGAAGGACCCGGCCCAGCCCTCGACGCGCGTGCCCGGGTTCGTGGCGCCGCTCTTGGTCGTGACGTTGATCGCGCCGCCCAGGGTGTTGAGGCCGAAGAGCGGATTCGAGCCCGGGATCACCGTCACCGAGTCGATGGCGACGGCCGGGATCAGGTCCCAGTTGACGGTGTCGCCGAAGGCCTCGTTGACGCGCACGCCGTCGACGAAGACCGACAGCCCCTGCGGCGTGCCGAGCGCCGGCGAGGCGGCGAAGCCGCGGAACAGCACGTCCATCTGGTACGGGTTGCCGGCCGTGTCGTTGACGCTGATGCTGCCGGCCGACTGGTTCAGCGCCTCCGACAGGTTGAGCGCGCGCCGCGTCGAGGTCAGCGCCTGGCGCAGCGTCTGCACATTGCCGGCCACCTCGTCGAGCGGCGTGCCCTGGCCCGGCAGCACGGTGGTGCCGATGATCTCGACCTGCTGTACCGGGGTCGCGTCGGCGGCGGCCGGCGCCGCGAGCATCGGGCCGGGACCGAAGCCGAAGCCGGCGCCGACGAGGGCGCCGACGAGGGCGCGGGCGCGCACGGCGTGAGGGGTCGGCGCCGGGGTCGGCACCGGGGTCGGCGGACGGGACGGGTGGCGTGGGGTCATCGGTCGGGGGTCGGGGCCGGGTCGAACGCGGCTGGGATGATGGCGGGATGGCGGGATGGCGGGATGGCGGGATGGCGGACGCTGCGGCGGACGCGATGGCCGGCGGGCGGGGGCGCAGCGGCCTGGCGGCGGCCCGCCGCGGCGCAGTCTGCCCCGCGCCCGGCGGCCGGGCCAGGGAAAAGTTCCCGGCGCCGGCCCGGGTAACCCCGCATCGGCGTGCCGGGGCGGCGCCCCACCTATGATCATCCGCCATGTCCGAGACCGCCCACACCGCCACGCTGCCGCTGTTGCCCGGCCGGCCCGGCCGGCGCGGCTGGCGCGTCGACGCGCTCGCCGTCGCCGCGCTGACCCTGGCCGGCTATGCGCTGGCGGCGGCCTTCAATCTCAGCGAATGGCTGTCGCTCGCGCTCGCCGGCTACGAGGGCTGGCAGGGCGACGAGCTGCCGTTCGGGCTCGTCGTGCTCGCGCTCGGACTGAGCTGGTTCGCCTGGCGCCGCCGCACCGAGGCACTGGCCGAGCTGCGGCTGCGCGTGCAGGCCGAGGCGCGCGTGCACGAGCTGCTGCGCCACAACCGCGAGCTCGCGCGCCAGCTCATCGCGGTGCAGGAGGACGAACGGCGCGCGCTCGCGCGCGAACTGCACGACGACCTCGGCCAGGCCTGCAGCGCGATCCGCGTCGAGACGACGACGATCCGCCACGGCGTGGCCGCGCCCGGCATCGCGCCCGACGCGGCACGCGCGATCGGCGCCGCCGCCGCGCGCGCCGATGCCGAGGCGCAGCGCCTGTACGAGCGCGTGCGCGACCTGCTGCGCCGGCTGCGGCCGCCCGACCTCGAGGCCCTGGGCCTGCGCGGCGCGCTGCAGGAGCTGTGCGAGGCCTGGGAGGCGCGCTCGGGCGTGGCCTGCATCCTGCACCACGAGGGCGAGGTCGACGGCCTCGGCGACGAGGTCGAGATCGCCGTCTACCGCGTCGCCCAGGAGGCGCTGAGCAACGTCATGCGCCATGCCGGCGCGTCGACGGTGCGGCTGCGCCTCGTGCGCAGCGCCGCGGCGCTGGCGCTCAGCGTCGCCGACGACGGCCGCGGCCCCGCGCCCGCCGGGACCGGCAGCGGGCTCGGCCTGCT
>JAGWVB010000312.1 GCA_018971105.1 Burkholderiales bacterium | reverse complement strand
GCCGCGTCGGGCGCCGCGTCCGACGCCGCGTCCGACGCCGCGCCCAGCAGCCGCATCAACTCGTCCAGCGTCGCATAGGCGCGGGCCAGCAGCTCGGGGCCTACGCGCGCCTGCAGCGCCGCGTATTCGGCGTCGATGCGCGGCGCCAGCGCGGCCGCGAGGCGGCGGCTCCTGGCCGTCAGGCTCACGCGCACGCGCCGCTGGTCGTGCGCCAGCCGTTCGCGGCTGACCAGGTCCAGGTCCTCCATGCGCGCCAGCACGCCGGCGAGGCTGGGGCTGGAGATGCCGCACAGGCGGCCGATCTGGCGCGGCTCCTGCGGGCCGGTGTCGAGCAGCGACCGCACGATGCGCCATTGCTGCTCCGTCACGCCCTGCGCGTTGAGCAGCGGGCGGAAGCGCGCGATCACCGCCTCGCGCGCCTGCAGCAGCAGCAGCGGCAGGTTGCGGTGGCGGAAGGTCGAGGGCGTGGTGCTGCGGGTTGACATGGTCGGGTTGCGCTCGCTATATTACTCACATGTTAGTAAGTCGTCCAGCGCACGATCCCCGGCCCGACCCCCGCTTCGAGGCCTGGCCCCATCGCCTCTCGGGCACGGTGATCGCGGCGCTGCTGAATCACCGGCCGCAGCTGGCGGCGCTGGGCGATGCCGTGCATGCCGCGCCGTACCAGGCGCCGCCACGCGCGCCGGTGCTGGCGCTGCGGCCGCGCCACATGCTGGCCGGGGAGGGCGCCGCGATCGAGGTGCCGGCGGCGGTCGAGGTCGGCGCCTCGCTCGGCATCGTCATCGGCCGCAGCGCCTGCCGCGTGGCGGCGGCCGACGCGATGCACCATGTCGCGGGCTATCTCGCCGTCGGCGAACTCGGCCTGCCGCTGGCCAGCCATTACCGCCCGGCGCTGCGCCACAAGGCGCGCGACGGTTTCTGCCCGCTGGGCGCGCGCGTCGCGCCGGCGCACGAGGTGGGCGATGCCGACGCGCTGGCGCTGCGCGTGCGCGTCGACGGTCGGCTGGTCCACGCATCGAGCACCGGTGCGCGCCTGCGCGGCGTCGCGCAGCTGATCGCCGACGTGAGCGAGTTCATCACGCTGCAGCCCGGCGATGTGCTGACGCTGGGCGCCAGCCTGGGCGCGCCGCGGGCCGCGGCGGGGCAGGCGGTGACGATCGAGGTCGACGGCGTCGGCAGCCTGTCCTTCACGCTTGTCGCGGAGGCCGCATGAGGAGCGCCCGCGTCGCCTGCGCCGGCGCGCTGCACGGCGCCACGCCGCACCCGCAGGGCCTGCGGCTCGACGACGGCCGCGTGCTGGCCGAGGACGCGGTCGTCTGGCTGCCGCCGTTCGAGGTCGGCACCATCGTCGCGCTGGGCCTGAATTACGCCGCGCACGTGGCCGAGCTGGCGCGCGAGCTGACCGTCGGCGCCCAGGACGAGCCGCTGGCGTTCTTCAAGGGGCCGAATGCGCTCGTCGGCCACCGCGGCGTGACGCGCCGGCCCGCCGGCGTGCAATGCATGCATTACGAATGCGAGCTGGCGGTCGTCATCGGCCGCCGGGCGCGCCGCGTCAGGCGTGCCGACGCGCTGGCGCATGTCGCCGGCTACACCGTCTGCAACGACTACGCCGTGCGCGACTACCTCGAGAACTGGTACCGGCCGAACCTGCGCGTGAAGAGCCGCGACGGCGCCACCGCGCTCGGACCCTGGTTCGTCCCCGCCGCCGAGGTGCCCAACCCGCAGGCGCTGACGCTGCGCACGCTCGTCAACGGCCGCGTGACGCAACAGGGCAGCACCGCGAACATGGTCCACGATGTCGCGGCGCTGATCGAATACCTGAGCGGCTTCATGACGCTGGACAGCGGCGATGTGATCCTCACCGGCACGCCCGAGGGCGTCGTCGACGTGCAGGTCGGCGACGAGGTCGTCACCGAGATCGACGGCATCGGCCGCCTCGTCAACACCATCGTCGGCGACGACGCCTACGGCCGCTGAGGAACCCCATGCGCATCGACCATCTGATCGCCGGCAAGGCGGTCGCCAGCCGGGATTATTTCGAGACCGTGAATCCGGCCACGCAGCAGGTGCTGGCCGAGGTCGCCGCCGGCGGCGAGGCCGAAGTGCACGCCGCGGTCGCCGCCGCCAAGGCGGCGTTTCCCCGCTGGGCCGGCCTGCCGGCGCCCGAGCGCGCGAAGCTCATGCGCCGCCTCGGCGAACTCATCACCGCCCAGGTGGCCGGGATCGCGCACACCGAGACCCGCGACACCGGCCAGCCCATCGCCCAGACCGGCAGGCAGCTGATCCCGCGCGCGGCCGACAACTTCTCCTATTTCGCCGAGATGTGCGTGCGCGTCGACGGCCACACCTACCCGACGCCGACGCACCTGAATTACACGCTGTACCACCCGGTCGGCGTGTGCGCGCTGATCAGCCCCTGGAACGTGCCCTTCATGACCGCGACCTGGAAGGTCGCGCCGGCGCTGGCCTTCGGCAATACCGCGGTGCTGAAGATGAGCGAGCTCTCGCCGCTGACGGCCGCGCGGCTGGGCGAGCTCGCGCTCGAGGCCGGCATCCCGGCCGGCGTGCTGAACATCGTCCACGGCTATGGCGCGGCCGCCGGCGAGCCGCTGGTGCGCCATCCCGACGTGCGCGCGATCAGCTTCACCGGCAGCACCGCCACCGGCAACCGCATCGTCCAGGCCGCGGGGCTGAAGAAGTTCAGCATGGAGCTCGGCGGCAAGAGCCCGTTCGTGATCTTCGAGGACGCCGACCTCGCGCGCGCGCTCGACGCCGCCGTCTTCATGATCTTCAGCAACAACGGCGAACGCTGCACGGCCGGTTCGCGCATCCTGGTGCAGAAATCGATCTACGCCGATTTCGCGCCGAAATTCGCCGCGCGCGCGCGCCGGCTCGCGGTCGGCGACCCGCTGGACGAGAAGACGACCCTCGGCCCGATGATCAGCGCCGGCCATCTGGCCAAGGTGCGCCGCTATATCGAACTCGGTTCCCGGGAAGGCGCGACGCTGCTGTGCGGCGGACTCGACCGGCCCGAGCTGCCGCCGCATCTGGCCCAGGGCCATTTCGTGCGGCCGACGGTGTTCGCCGAGGTCGACAACCGGATGCGCATCGCGCAGGAGGAGATCTTCGGCCCCGTGGCCTGCCTGATCCCGTTCGACGACGAGGCCGATGCGATCCGCATCGCCAACGACATCGCCTACGGCCTGTCGAGCTATGTCTGGACCGAGAACCTGGGCCGCGCGCACCGCGTCGCCGCCGCCGTCGAGGCCGGCATGTGCTTCGTCAACAGCCAGAACGTGCGCGACCTGCGCCAGCCCTTCGGCGGCACCAAGGCCAGCGGCACCGGGCGCGAGGGCGGGACCTGGAGCTACGAGGTCTTCCTCGAGCCGAAGAACGTCGCGGTGTCGCTCGGCGCGCATCACATCCCGCATTGGGGAGCCTGAGCATGGGCAAGCTGGCCCTGGCCGCGAAGATCACGCATGTACCTTCGATGTACCTGAGCGAACAGGGCGGCCCGCGCCAGGGCACGCGCCAGGACGCGATAGACGGTCATCGCGAGATCGGACAGCGCTGCCGCGAGCTCGGGGTCGACACCCTCGTCGTCTTCGACACGCATTGGCTCGTCAACGCCAATTACCACTTCAATTGCGCGGCGGAATTCAAGGGCCGCTACACGAGCAACGAACTGCCGCATTTCATCGCCAACCTCGATTACGACTTCCCGGGCAACCCCGGGCTCGGCGAGCTGCTGGCGCGTGGCTGCAACGAGATGGGGGTCGAGGCGCTGGCCCATCCGCGCACGACGCTGGCGCCCGAGTACGGCACGCTGGTGCCGATGCGCTACATGAACGCCGACCGGCATTTCAAGGTCGTCTCGGTCTCGGCGCTGTGCACCGTCCATTACCTCGACGACAGCGCGCGCCTGGGCTGGGCGATGCGGCGCGCCGTCGAGCAGCATTACCCCGGCACCGTGGCCTTCCTCGCCAGCGGCTCGCTGAGCCACCGTTTCGCGCAGAACGGCCTCGCGCCCGAATACGCGTTCAAGATCTGGAGCCCCTTCCTCGAGGCGCTGGACCGCAAGGTGATCGAGCTGTGGCAGCGCGGCGACTGGAAGACCTTCTGCGGCATGCTGCCCGAGTACGCCGCCAAGGGCCATGGCGAGGGTTTCATGCACGACACCGCGATGCTGCTCGGCGCGCTCGGCTGGAGCGACTACGACGCGCCGGCCGAGGTCGTCACGCCGTATTTCGGCGCCTCGGGCACGGGACAGATCAACGTCGTGCTGCCGGTGACGCCGCAGACCGGCGCCGCGGTGCCGCAGCCGGTCGCCTCGCGCGCCGACGGCTACACCCGCGTCGCGACGCGCCTGTAGTCGGACGCCGCAGGCCGCGCATGCCCCACCTCGTGATCCTCTACACGCCGAATCTCGAAGCCGAGGTCGGGATGACGGCGTTGTGCCGCGCGCTCGCCGACGCGATGCTCGCCGTGCGCGACGAAGCCGGGAGCCCGGTGTTCCCGACCGCCGGCGTGCGCGTGCTGGCCTACCCGGCGGCGCATTGCGCGGTCGCCGACGGCAGCGGCGATTTCGGTTTCATCTATTTCAACCTGCGCATGGCGCGCGGCCGCAGCGAGGCGGCGCGGCAGCGCGCCGGCGCCGCGCTGGCC
>JAGWVB010000311.1 GCA_018971105.1 Burkholderiales bacterium | reverse complement strand
GGCCGGGGTACCCCCGGGGCCGCCGCCGCGGTCGCACCTCCTAGAATGGGTCGCTGAACTGCACCCGGAAGGACCGCATGCCCGCCCAGCGCCGCGCCACCGCACCGATGCCGCAAGAAGACGGCAACCCGATGCGCATCCTCAAGAAGTACCCCAACCGGCGCCTCTACGACACCCGCACGAGCAGCTACATCACGCTCGCCGATGTCAAGCAGATGGTGCTCGGCGGCGAGGAATTCGAGGTTCGCGACGCCAAGACCGGCGAGGACCTGACGCGCAGCATCCTGCTGCAGATCATCCTCGAGGAGGAATCGGGCGGGGTGCCGATGTTCAGCACGCAGACGCTGTCGCAGATCATCCGCTTCTATGGCCACGCGATGCAGGGCCTGATGGGGACGATGCTCGAGAAGAACATGGCCGCGTTCGCCGAGCTGCAGAGTCAGTTCATCAGCCAGAGCAAGGGGCTCTACGACCCCAAGCACCTCTCGCCCGAGTCCTGGACCCAGTTCATGGCCGGCCAGCCGAACCTGGTGCAGAACCTGATGGGCAGCTACCTCGAACAGAGCCGCGCGATGTTCGAGCAGATGCAGCAGGCGGGCGCGCTGTTCCCGGGTCTGCCGGGATTTCCGCCGGGCAAGAAGTAGCGCGCCTGCGCGATGCACGAAAATCGCGCGATGACATCACCCACCATCGGATTCGTCTCGCTCGGCTGCCCCAAGGCGCTGACCGATTCCGAACTCATCCTGACCCAGCTGCGCGCCGAGGGCTACGAGACCTCGAAGACCTATGCCGGGGCCGACCTCGTCATCGTCAACACCTGCGGCTTCATCGACGCGGCCGTCCAGGAGAGTCTGGACACGATAGGCGAGGCGCTGGCCGCGAACGGCCGCGTCATCGTCACCGGCTGCCTCGGCGCGCGCGCCGGATCGCAGGGCGACAGGCTCGTCAGCGAGGTGCACCCGAAGGTGCTCGCCGTCACCGGCCCGCATGCGACGCAGGAGGTCATGGACGCCGTGCACAAGCATGTGCCCAAGCCCCACGATCCCTTCGTCGACCTCGTGCCCGAGGCACGCGCCGAATTCCGCGGCGGCGCCGGCATCAAGCTCACGCCGCGCCATTACGCCTACCTGAAGATCAGCGAGGGCTGCAACCACCGCTGCACCTTCTGCATCATCCCGTCGATGCGCGGCGACCTCGTCTCGCGCCCGATCGGCGACGTGCTCACCGAGGCGCGCGCGCTGTTCGAGTCGGGCGTGCGCGAGCTGCTCGTCGTGAGCCAGGACACGAGCGCCTACGGCGTCGACGTCAAGTACCGCACCGGCTTCCACGACGGCCAGCCGGTGAAGACGCGCTTGTTCGAGCTCTGCAGCAAGCTCGCCGACCTCGCCGAGGTCCATGGCGCCTGGGTGCGGCTGCATTACGTCTACCCGTATCCGAGCGTCGACGAGATCCTGCCGCTGCTCGCCGGCGGCCGCATCCTGCCCTACCTCGACGTGCCGTTCCAGCATGCGCATCCCGAGGTGCTCAAGCGCATGAAGCGGCCCGCCGGCGGCGAGCGCAATCTGGAGCGGCTGGCGCGCTGGCGCGAGGCCTGCCCCGAGCTCGTCGTGCGCTCGACCTTCATCGCCGGCTTCCCCGGCGAGACCGAGGCCGAGTTCGAGACCCTGCTCGACTTCATGCGCGCGGCCGAGATCGACCGCGCCGGCTGCTTCGCCTATTCGCCGGTGGCCGGCGCGGCGGCCAACGAGCTGCCCGGCGCGCTGCCGCAGGCGCTGCGCGAGGAGCGCCGCGAGCGCTTCATGGCCGTGGCCGAGGCGGTGTCGACGCGCAAGCTGCAGCGCCGCGTCGGCGCGACGATGCAGGTGCTGGTCGACCATGCGCCGGCGCTGGGGCGGCGCGGCGGCATCGGCCGCAGTTACGCCGACGCGCCCGAGATCGACGGCCAGGTGCGCATCCTCGCGCCCGCGAAGGCGTCGCGCACGCTCAAGGTGGGCGAGTTCGCGCGCGTGCGCATCGTCTCCGCCGAGGGCCATGACCTGATCGGCGAGCCGATCTGAACGAACCGGAAATTGCCCAGATGTCCCGCGAACTCACGACCGAACTGATCCACCACCCCTACGCGGCGCCGCCCGGTTTCGAGGCCGCGCAGCCGGGCGTGTACAAGGCTTCGACGGTGATCTTCCCCGACGTCGCGGCGCTGCGCGCGCGCGACTGGCGCCACAAGCAGGGCTACACCTACGGGCTGCACGGCACGCCGACGACGTTCACGCTCGAGGAGCGCATCGCCACCCTCGAGGGCGGCGCGCAATGCCTGCTCGCGCCCAGCGGGCTGGCGGCGATCACGCTCGTCGACATCGCGCTGCTGGCCCAGGGCGACGAGCTGCTGCTGCCCGACAACGTCTACGGTCCGAGCCGCGAGTTCGCGCGCCACGAACTCGCGCGCTGGGGCATCGCGCACCGGCTCTACGACCCGATGGATGTCGCCGCCCTGGCGGCGGCGATCGGCGAGCGCACCAAGCTCGTCTGGCTCGAGGCGCCGGGTTCGGTGACGATGGAATTCCCCGACCTCGCCGGCCTCGCCGCGGCGGCCCGCGCGCGCGGCGTGCTCACGGCGCTGGACAACACCTGGGGCGCGGGCATCGGGCTGCGCGGCTTCGACCATGGCATCGACATCGTGATGCAGGCGCTGACCAAGTACCCCAGCGGCGGCGCCGACCTGCTGATGGGATCGGTCGTCACGCGCGACGCGGCGCTGCACGAGCGCATCAAGCTCGGCCACATGCACCTGGGCCTGGGCGTGGCCGCCAACGATGCCGAGCTGCTGCTGCGCTCGCTGCCCGGCCTGGCGCTGCGCTACGCGGCGCAGGACCGCGCCGGGCGCGAGATCGCGTCCTGGCTCGAGGCGCAGCCGGCCGTGCGGCAGCTGCTGCACCCGGCCTTCGAGGGCTCGCCCGGGCACGCGCACTGGCGCGCCCATTGCAGCGGCGCCGCCGGGCTGTTCTCGGTCCTGTTCGACGAGCGCTACGGCGCGGCGCAGGTCGACGCCTTCGTCGATGCCTTGCGGCTGTTCCGCATCGGCTATTCCTGGGCCGGGCCGACGAGCCTGGTCGTGCCCTACGACGTCCGTGCCTTGCGCGCAGGCGGGCCGCGCCCGCACCTGCGCGGCCACCTGGTGCGCTTCTCGATCGGCCTGGAGGCCGTGGCCGACCTGCGCGCCGACCTCGCGCAGGCGCTGGCCGCGGCCTTCGGCTGAGCCGCGCGGCCCAGCGGCACGCCGGCTCAGGCCTTGGACGAAACCTTGTGCCGCATCAGGCGGCCCTTCTCGCGGTTCCAGTCGCGTTCCTTCTCGGCATGGCGCTTGTCGTGCTCGGCCTTGCCCTTGGCGAGCGCGATCTCGGCCTTCACATGCCCGCCCTTGTAGTGCAGGTTCAGCGGCACGAGCGTGAAGCCTTTCTGCTCGACCTTGCCGATCAGGCGCCGGATCTCGGCCTTGTGCATGAGCAGCTTCTTCGTGCGGTCCGCCTCGGGCTGGACATGGGTCGACGCCGAACGCAGCGCGTTGATGCGGCAGCCGATGAGGTAGAGCTCCCCGTCGCGGATGTGGACGTAGCCGTCGGTGAGCTGGACCTGGCCGGCGCGGATGGCCTTCACTTCCCAGCCCGCCAGCACCATGCCGGCCTCGTAGCGTTCCTCGATGGCGTATTCATGACGGGCGCGGCGGTTTTCGGCGATGTTCGACATGGGCTGGCGGGGGAGATGAGGCCGTCGCGCGCTTCTACAATCGACCGCATTGTATGAAGCATGTGCGCAAGACCGTCCTCCTCTGGTATTCGCCGCGCGAGATGTACGACCTGGTGACGGCCGTCGAGGACTATCCCGCCTTCCTCCCCTGGTGCCGCAGCGCGCGCGTCGTCGAGCGCCACGGCGACGGCACCACGGCGTCGATCGATCTCGCCTACATGGGCGTGCACCACAGCTTCACGACGCGCAATGTCGAGGTCGCCGGCGAGTCGGTGACGCTGGCCCTCGTCGACGGGCCGTTCTCGATGCTCGACGGCACCTGGCGCTTCATCGGCCTGGGCTCGGGCGAGCAGGGCGGGCGCGCCTGCAAGATCGAGTTCGACCTGCGCTACGGCTTCGCGAGTCGCGCGCTCGAGTCGGTGCTCAGCCCTGCCTTCGACAAGGTCGCCAACACCTTCGTCGATTCCTTCGTGCGCCGCGCCGAGGTCGTCTATGGCCCGCGTTGACGCGATCGAGGTCGAAGTCGTCTACGGGCCGCGTCCGGGGTCGATCGACCGCGTCGCGCTCACGCTGGCCGCGGGCGCGACCGTCCTCGATGCCTTGCGCGCCAGCGGCGTGCTGCAGCGCCATGGCCTGGTCGAGGAAGGGCTGCGCATCGGCGTCTGGTCGCGCGCCTGCACGCCGGAGCAGCCCTTGCGCGAACGCGACCGCGTCGAGATCTATCGTCCGCTGCTGGTCGATCCCAAGGAAGCGCGGCGTCAGCGCTACGCGGCGCACAAGGCCCGGTATGGCGGCGCAAGCGGCAGGCCTAGCCCGGAAATTTCATCAGTAGCAGGTCGGCAGCCTCGTGGCTAAGCCCGTTGTCATAGGTATCTCACCCCCCATGGCAACCGAGGACTGCCGATGCCAAAGTGTACCGATGACACC
>JAGWVB010000310.1 GCA_018971105.1 Burkholderiales bacterium | reverse complement strand
ACGACCGGCGCGGCCATCACCTGAGCGCACCGCCGCGCGGCTACCACTGGGTGCAGACGGGCGGTGAATACATCCTGGTCGCGATCGCGACCGGCGTCATCCTGCAATTGCTGCTCGCGCACTGAGGGCGGGCCGCGGCGCCGCGGGCCCGACCGCCGGCGCGCAGCCAGCGCCGGCCGGGGTCCTGGCTCAGGCCAGCAGATCGGCCAGCGCCCGCGCGACCACCTTGGTGGCACGGCGCAGGTCCTCGAGCTCGATGTGCTCGTCGGCGCGCTTGGCATTGCTTTCCGACACCGTGCGCGGGCCGCAGCCGTAGAGCACGGCCGGAATGCCGCGCTCGCAGAACAGCCGGGCGTCGGTGTACAGCGGCATGCCCGAGGCCTCGATGGGCTCGCCGAACACCGCGCTGGCCTGCTCGCACAGCGCCTGCACCAGCGGCCGGTTGCCGGGCAGCGGCTTGAGCGCATGGGCCAGCAGGATGCGCCGCACGTCGACCGTGATGCCGGGCGACCCGGCCACGGCCTCGGCGACGACGCGCCGGATCGTCGCCTCCACCTGCGCCGGATCCTCCTCGGGGATCATGCGCCGATCGAGCTTGAGCACGACCTTGCCCGGAATGACGTTGGTATTCGTGCCGCCCTCGATGAGGCCGACGTTCAGGTACGGATGGGTGATGCCCTGCACCTGGCTGCTGATCTGCCGGTAGAGCCGGTTCTGGTCGTACAGCGCATGCAGGATCCGCGTCGCCGCCTGCAGCGCGTCGACGCCGGTCTCGGGCACCGCCGCATGGCCCATCCTGCCGTGCACCGTGACCTCGAGCTGCAGGCAGCCGTTGTGGCCGGTGATGACCTGGTAGCTGAAGCCGGCGGCGATCAGCAGATCGGGCTGGACCAGGCCCTGGCCGAGCAGCCAGCCCGGGCCGAGTTCGCCGCCGAATTCCTCGTCGTAGGTGAAGTACAGCTCGACGCTGCCGGCCCGCGGCGCCTGCAGCGATTCGAGCGCGCGCGTCGCGAAGGTGTAGGTCGCGAAATCGCATTTGCTCACCGCCGCGGCGCGGCCGTAGAGCTTGCCGTCGGCCACCTCGCCGCCGTAGGGGTCGTGCGTCCAGCCCTCGCCCGGCGCCACCACGTCGCCATGCGCGTTCAGGCCTATCGTCCGTCCGGCGCCGTAATGCCGCCGCACGACGAGGTTGGTGATCGTCTGCAGGCCGGCGGCGCGCACCGTGGCCTCGGGCACCGCATGGCGCTCGGCTTCGAAGCCGAACGCCTGCAGCAGTTCGGCCGTGCGTTCGGCATGCGGGCGGTTGTTGCCGGGCGGCGTGTCGGTGGGCACGCGCACCAGCTCCTGCAGGAAGCGCACTTCGGCGTCGAAATGGTGGTCGATCCAGGCGTCGAGCGCGGCGTTGCGGGCGGTGTTCATCGGGCTTGTTCCATGGCCAGTTGTTCGAGCAGGTTCGCAAAGGCCTGCACGCAGAGTTCGGTGTCGTCGTTGCTGATCGACTCCAGCGGGTTGTGGCTGATGCCGGCGTTCAGCCCGCGCATGAACAGCATCGCCTGCGGCATGATTTCATGCAGCTTCATCGCGTCGTGTCCGGCGCCGCTGGGCATGCGGTGCAGCGGCAGGCCGAGCGCCGCCACGGCGCTTTCCCAGCGCGCTTGCCAGGCCGGCGCCGACGGCGCGGCGGCGGCGCGCAGCGTCTCCTCGAGCTTGAATTGCAGGCCGCGTCGATCGCAGATGCGCTCGAGTTCGGCGCGCACGTCGGCGGCGCAGGCATCGCGCACCGCGTCGGTGGTGGCGCGGATGTCGAGGCTGAAGCGGCAGCGCCCCGGCACGACGTTGATCGAACCATGCGGCACCTCGAGCATGCCGACCGTGCCGACCAGATGCGGCACCGCGGCGGCGCGGCGCTCGACGCAGAGCAGCCACTCGGCCGCCGCAGCGGCGGCGTCGCGCCGCCGGTCCATCGGCGTCGTGCCGGCGTGGCTGGCCATGCCGACGATCTCGCCGGCATAGCGCACGCTGCCGTTGATCGAGGTCACGATGCCCAGCGGCAGGTCGAGCTCGCCCAGCACCGGCCCCTGCTCGATGTGCACCTCGACGAAGCCGCGGTAGCGCGCGGCGTCGCGCGCCAGCTGCGGGATGTCGGCCGGGCACAGGCCGGCGTGCTCCATCGCCTCGCGCATCGAGATGCCGTCGGCGTCCTGCTGCTCGAGCCAGGCCGCGTCGAACTGGCCCGCCAGGGCGCCCGACCCGAGGAAGACGGCCCGGTAGCGCTGGCCTTCCTCTTCGGCAAAGCCGACGACCTCGAGGTCAAAGGGCAGCCGGCGGCCCTGGGCATGCAGTTCGCGCACGCAGGCCATCGGCACGAGGATGCCGAGCCGGCCGTCGTATCGGCCGCCGTTGCGCACCGTGTCGTAATGGCTGCCGGTCAGCAGGCGTTGCGCCGACCGGTCGAGCCCGTGGTAGACGCCGACGACGTTGCCGACGGCGTCGATGCCGACCTCGTCGAAGCCGCAATCGGCCTTCATCCAATGCGCCAGCTGCCGGGCGCAGGCGCGGTGCGCATCGGTGAGGTAGGTGACGGTGAGCTCGCCGCGTTCGGCATAGCCGGGGTCGCTGTGCACGGCCAGCTGCTCGGCCCAGTCCCAGACCCGGTTGCCGAGCACCGGCACCTGGCCGAACTTGTCGTCGAGCCGGATCTCGGCGATGCGATGGATGTTGCGCAGGCATTCCGCGCGCTCGAAATCCGGATGGTTGAGCAGGCGGCGCTCGAAGGTGGCGATGATCTCGGCCTTGGTCAGGCCGCGGCCGCGCGGGCCGCGCACGGCGAGGATGAACGGGAAGCCGAAGCGGGCCCGGTAGTCGGCGTTGAGCCGGCGGATGTGCTCGAGCTCGGCGGGCGTGCAGGCCGTCAGCCCGGCCTGGCGCTGCTCCTGCGTCGATTCGGCCGTCAGCGTGCGGCTGACCATCGCCTGGCCGGCCAGTTCCGGGTGGGCGCGGATCAGGCCCAGCTGCTCCTCGCGATCGGCTTCGCGCACGACGCGGGCCAGCGCCAGCTTCAGCTGCACGAGGCTGGCAAAGGGTCGCAGCCGGGCCGCGCGTTCGGCGATCCACGGCGTGTGTTCGTAGGTGCCGGCCAGCAGCTCGACGAACTGCGCCGCGTCGGCGGCATTGATCTGCTCGATGCGCAGGGTCACGTCCTCACTCCCAGACGAAGGCGGTGGCGGCATCGAAGGGGCAATGCGCCTTCCAGTGCCGGGCGATGTCGATGCGCCGCGCCACCCACACGCGGTCGTGGCCCTGCACATGGTCGAGGAAGCGCTGCAGCGCGCGCATCCGGCCGGGCCGGCCGAGCAGCCGGCAATGCATGCCGATGCTCATCATCGCGGGGCGCTCGTCGCCCTCGGCGTAATGGACGTCGAAGGCGTCGCGCAGGTAGGCGTAGAAGTCGTCGCCCTGCGCATAGCCCTGCGGCAGCGCGAAGCGCATGTCGTTCGCGTCCAGCGTGTAGGGCACGACCAGGTGCGGCGCCAGCGCGCCGTCGCTCTTGCGCACCTGGAGCCAGAACGGCAGGTCGTCGCCGTAATAGTCGCTGTCGTATTCGAAGCCGCCGAAATCGGCGACGAGGCGGCGCGTGTTCGGGCTGTCGCGCCCGGTGTACCAGCCCCGCGGGCGCTCGCCGGTCAGCGCCTGCATGCATTGCATGGCCTGCGCCATGTGCTCGCGCTCGGTCGCCGCGTCGAGCTGCTGGTAGTTGATCCAGCGCCAGCCGTGGCAGGCGATCTCGTGGCCCCCTTCGCGGAACGCGGCCGTCGCTTCCGGGTTGCGCTGCAGCGCCATGGCGACGCCGAACACCGTCAGCGGCAGGCGGCGGCGTTCGAACTCGCGCAGGATGCGCCAGACGCCGACGCGCGAGCCGTATTCGTAGATCCCCTCCATGCTCAGGTGACGCTCGGGGTAGGCCGGCGGATTGAACATCTCGGACAGGAACTGCTCGCTGCCGGCGTCGCCGTGCAGCACCGAGTTCTCGCCGCCCTCTTCGTAGTTCAGCACGAACTGCAGCGCCACGCGGGCCTGGCCCGGCCAGGCGGCGGCGGGCGGGCGGCGGCCGTAGCCGCGCAGATCGCGCGCGTAGCGCGGGCTCGGGGGGGAGGCATCAGACATCGGTTTCATCCTGGAGGCCGCCACGCGGCGGATGGATCGACGGCATGCGGGTCCTCCGGCAGCCGGGGCGGGCCCATCACATCGCGGCGTCCGATCGCGGCCGCCTCCGCGCGCAGCGCCACTCGGTGCGCGGCGACCCGCCGCTCGCCGTGGCCGGTGCAGGGCCGGCGCACCGGATCGGGCTTCGATGGGTCGCCGCGGCTGCGGCGGGAGCGCCGGCGTGTCGGTGACGGCAGTTTAGCCACTTCTCGATCGCGCACGCCGGGCGCGCGGGCGCGCGGGCGCGCGCAACCGACCCCGCTGCGTCCTTCTCGGTATAGTCATCGCCCACACCCCAGGCACAGGGCGCTGCCACCGGCAGGCCCTGCGCTTCCTGCGCCCGCCCCCGGTCGTCGACGCCCCGGCCCCGGCCCGGCGGCGGCCCGGGAATCGCCCCGTGAAAGGTCTTGCATGTCTGCATGGCGCCGTGCCGTGAACGGTCCCCCTTGCGTCGCCGCCCGCGCGGGCCGCCGGCCG
>JAGWVB010000499.1 GCA_018971105.1 Burkholderiales bacterium | reverse complement strand
GGGCGCTGGAGGACTTCATCAGCCGCAAGACGCTCACCGGCAACGAGCGCCAGAATCTGGAGCGCATCAAACAGACGTGGCGGCAGGCGATGGCCCAGCCGCTGCTCTGGGGAAAAGACCTGGAGCGCGAGCTGATCGACTACATGGAGCAGAACCAGGGCGAGTTCTACCGGCGCGGCGGCATGGCGAAGTCCGACAGCGTGCCGGCCATGCTCACGCCGGGTGAGTACGTGGTGAACAAGGCCGCGGTGGCGCGCTACGGCTCGGGCTTCTTCGAGGCGGTGAACAACCTGTCCGTGCCGGCCAGGGCGCTCGCTCAGCGCGTCCAGGGTTTTGCCACTGGCGGTCTCGTTCGGCCCGCGGGATCTGCACCGGCCCGCCCGGTCCTGCCTGCCGACGGTACACCGTCCCGGACCGTCCGCGTGGAGCTGGCTGCAGGCGACCGCAAGGTCACCGCCACCGTCGATGCGCGCGACGAGTCGCGCCTGCTGCAACTGCTGGAAGTCGCCCGAGCTCGGGCGGTCTGAGTCCCATCCCCATGCAACTGAAGAACCTCGCCACCGGGGTGGCTCTGCCATTGCCCGACGACTTGCTGTGGACCGACGAGCACGCCTGGACGCCGGCCGTCGCCTCGATGTCCTACCTCGTGACCGGCGCGCTGCTGGTGCAGTCCGCCGTGCGCCAAGCCGGTCGGCCGATCACGCTGGCGGGCGCCATCGATATGGCCTGGGTGACCCGGGCCACGGTTGCCGCGCTCTACGAGTGGGCCGCTGTTCCGCTGGGCGCGAGCAGCGGCCGCTTCGAACTGACGCTGGCCGACAGCCGCATGTTCGAGGTGGCCTTTCGGCACGGCGAGACACCCGTCGAGGCCGAGCCCGTCGCCGGGTTCCCCGCCCGATCCGACGACGACTTCTACCGACTGACCTTGAGACTCCTGGAGCTCTGACATGCCGATTCAATCCGGCGACGTGAAACTGCTGAAGTCCGCCGTGATGGCGGACGTGCCGGAAGGCGGGGGCGCGCCCACTGGAATCACCATCGCCGACGGCGTCTCCAACGCCATCTTTCCCGACATCTCCGAACTGGATCGTGCGGGCGGCCGGGTGAACCTGCGCAAGTCCTTCGTCTCGGTGCAGACGGGCGATACCGACACCTACTTCGGTGCAAATGTCATCGTCGCCGAGCCACCCCAGGACCCGCGCGTCAGCGTGACGCTGTTCAGCACGGCCAAGACCTTCGACACGCGCGAGCAGGCGCAGGTGCGCATCGAGGCCTACCTCAACAAGGGACCGGAGTGGGCGGGCTACCTGTTCGAGAACCACATCGCCGGTCAGCGCGTGATTCAGCTGTTCCAGCGCACGACCGACACCATCCCGAACGTCGGGCAGACGCTGGTGCTGATCGAGAACGAGGGACTCGGCACGCAGAAGGAGCAGTACGTGCGGGCGACATCGGTCTCCGTCGTCGAGCGCACGTTCACCTACAACAACGACCAGGACTACAAGGCCAGCGTCGTCACGGTCAGCATCAGCGACGCGCTGCGGTACGACTTCACCGGCTCGCCTGCAAGCCGTACGTTCACCCGGATTGGCAGCAGCACCAAGGTGCGCGACACGGTGGTAGCCGACGCCGGTACCTATGTCGGCGTGGTGCCACTCACCCAGGCGGCGTCCGTTGGTGACTTCACCATCAAGGGCACCTCGATCTACACCCAGCTGGTGCCGAGTGCGCAGACCGAGACGCCGATCTCGTTCGTGCCGCCGTATGCGGCTGCCGGTCTGCCGGTGCCAGGCGCCGTGGCGGTGAGCTACACGGCTAGCCACACTTGGACGCCGACCGTGGCGTTCAACATGCCGGGCGGCTGCCTGCCGGGATCGCTCTCCATCCAGACAGCCGGCATCACGATCTTTGACGACGCGGGTCTGCTCAAGACGGCGAGCGGAACCATCGGCACCATCGACTACGCCAACGGCATCCTGACCCTGAACTCGGGCTCGATGTCGAGTTCGAAGGCCGTCACCTACACCCCCGCCGCGCGGATTCTCCGGGCGCCGCAAAGCTCCGAGGTTCCGATCACCCCGGAGTCGAGAAGCCAGTCCTATGTCGGTGCCGTGCTGCCGGTGCCACAGCCCGGCACGCTGTCGATCAGCTACATGGCACAGGGGCGCTGGTACGTGCTGTCCGACGGCGGCAACGGATCGCTCAAGGGCCTCGACACCAGCTACGGCGCGGGCACGGTCAACCGCAACACCGGCGCCTTCGTGGTCACTCTGGGCGCGCTGCCCGACGTCGGGTCATCGCTCATCCTGACCTGGAACGTTCCCACGCAGGAGACGCAGCAGCCGTCGACGACTCTCAAGGCATCGCAGACCCTCGTCCTGAATCCACCGGCCGACAAGGCGGTGCAGCCGGGAACGTTGTCGGTGTCCTGGGAGTACGACGGCGCCAAGACTGCGACGGCCAACGCGGCCGGCGAGATCTCCGGGGCGGCGACGGGAAGGGTGAGCATCGCGCAGAGCCGTGTGGAGTTCGCCCCCAACGTGCTGCCTGCAGTGGGAACGCCGCTCACCGTCAGCTACGTGGCGGGCCCGAAGCAGGAGGACAGTTTCGCGCACCCCTCGCGCAACGGCTCGGGCCAGGTGCCGGTGACCGCCACGCTCGGCGCCATCGAGCCCGGTTCCCTCGAAGTCGAGTGGAACACCTTGACCGACGAGGCCGTGCTCGGGGCCTACACCATCCAGCAGCTGCTGGAGATGGGCGTGGCCGTGTCCATCTGGCGCGATCCCATCCAGATCGCCCGCGACAACGGCAGCGGCGCCGTGGTGCTGAACGGCATCAGCATCGGCACGGTGAACTACGCCACCGGGCAGGTGGCGTTCAACCCCGATGTGACGGTCCGGATTCCGAGACCCAACTACACGGCGGTGGCCATCAACGGCACGGGCCGTTGGCGTCTGAACTACAGCGGCCTGTCGTACATCGATGCGCCGTCGGTGTATCCGAACGACGAATCCGGCTTCGTTAAGCTACGCTACAACAGCCCGGGTTCCACGAGCAGTCTGACCGAGACTCATCCGTTCACACCCTCGTTCAAGCTGGTGCCCGGCGTCAATGCGCAGGTGGTGACCGGCACCGTGCTGCTCACTGTTGCCGGCGCGCAGCCCTGGGGTGACAACGGCCAGGGAACGCTGCGCGAATTCACACCGAGCGGTTGGGTCACGCGCGGCTCGATCAACTACCTCTCCGGCGACGTGGCGCTGACGTCCTGGACGGCCGGCACAGACAACGCGATCACGCGCGCCAGTTGCGTGACCACGGTCGGCGAGAACATCTCCAGCGAGTACGTGTTCCGCACCGGCGCTGCGCCGCTGCGCCCGGGATCGCTGTCTGTCCAGTTCGCCCGCGCGGTCGGCGGCACGCAGAGCGTGACGGCGGGCATCGACGGCAAGATCGAGGCGACCGGCGTCACCGGCGCGGTGGACTACGAGAGCGGTCTGGTTCGTCTGCGCTTCGGCCGCATGGTCACTGCCGCCGGCAACGAGAGCCAGCCCTGGTTTGCCGCTGAAGGGGTGGGCGCCGACGGCAAGATCTTCAAGCCCGAGCCGGTGGCGGCCTCCAGCGTGCGCTATAGCGCGGTGGCCTACAGCTACCTGCCGCTGGACGCGAACCTGCTGGGCATCGATCCGGTTCGTCTGCCCAGTGACGGGCGCGTGCCGATCTTCCGGCCCGGTGGCTTCGCGGTGGTCGGGCACACCGGGCGCATCACCACCTCGGTCAGCAACGGGCAAACCATTAACTGCGCGCGGGTCCGCCTGTCTCGCGTGCGCGTGGTCGGCCACGACGGCGTGGTGATTCACACCGGCTACACCGCCGATCTGGAAGCCGGCACCGTCACCTTCAGCGATGTCTCCGGCTACAGCCAGCCGGTGACCATCGAGCACCGCGTGGAGGACATGGCCGTGGTGCGCGACGTGCAGATCAGCGGCGAGATCAGCTTCACGCGGGCGCTGACGCACGAGTACCCGGTTGCGCCTCCGGGCGATCCGGCGTCCGGGAGCTTTGTCTCCAGCGCCCTGATCGCGGGAGACCTCTTCGCCCGCGTCAGTCTGGTGTTCGATCAGGGCACCTGGAACGGAGCTTGGTCGGATGCGCTGGTGGGCAGTGCCGCCACCGCGACCTTCAACAACACGCAGTACCCGATCCAGGTCACCAATCGCGGCGCGCTGACCGAACGCTGGATCGTGCGCTTCACCAACAACACCTCGTTCGATGTGATCGGCGAGAACGTCGGCGTCATCGCCACCGGCAACACCAGCGCCGACTGCGCACCGAACAACCCGGCGACCGGTGTCCCGTACTTCCACCTTCCCGCGCTCGGCTGGGGCAACGGCTGGGCCACCGGCAACGTCCTGCGCTTCAACACCATCGGCGCGCAGTTCCCGGTGTGGGTGGTGCGCACTGTCCAGCAGGGCCCGGAGAGCGTGCCCGACGACAACTTCACGTTGCTGATCCGCGGCGACGTGGATACCCCCTGAACTCGCAGACTGGAACTCACGACATGCCTGATCTCACCGTCAAGTACTTCAACAGCGGCATGACCGGCGCGCCTCAGATCGCCAACAACTGGGGCGATCTGGTGAGCATGCTCGATGCCTGCCTGGTCAACGGCTTCGCGTTGAAGGCCGTCGACACGCTGACCTCGGCGGGCGGTATCGCCACGGCCAC
>JAGWVB010000309.1 GCA_018971105.1 Burkholderiales bacterium | reverse complement strand
GGCTCGACGCGGCGCTGCACGCGCTCGCCGGCGCGGCGCGGCTGCTCGCCGCCGCCCTGGGCGAGCTCGAACGCCAGCGCGAGCGCGGCGCCGAAGCCGCGCAGCGACGCGCCGAACGCGAGCAGCAGCTGGCGCTGCGCCTCGTCGAACACGAGGAAGCGCGCACCCGCCTCGCGGCGCTGGAGGCCACGCATGGCGACGACGTGCAGGCGCTGAAGAAACGCATCGCCCACACGCGGGCCCTGGTCGAGCGCATCGACGCGGCCGGCCGCAAACATGGCGAGGCCTTGCGCCTGGCCACCGAGGCACGCGCCCGCGCCGAGCAGCGCCATGCCGATGCGGAATCCGCCTACGCCGAACGCAGCGGCCAGCGCACCGCGCAGGTCGAACGCTGGCAGGCCTACGCCGCCACCGGCCTGCTCGCGTCCGCGCTGCCCGAGGGCGACGCGGCGATGCCGGACACGCGCACGCCCTGGACGATCGAGCCGGCGCTCACGCTCGCGCGCCGCACCGAGCAGGCCCTGGCCGATCTCGACGACGGCGACGAGCGCTGGAAGCGCGTGCAGGCGCAGCTCTCGGAGGACCTCACCGAACTGCAGCGCACGCTCGGCGCCCTCGGCCACCAGGCGGCCTCGGAGCCGAACGATTTCGGGCTCGCGGTGCATGTGTACTGGCACCAGCAGCCCGAGCGCCCCGAGCGCGTCGCGGCGCTGCTCGCGGCCGAGGTCGACGCGCGCCAGGGGCTGCTCTCGGCGCGCGAACGCGAGGTGCTGGAGAACCATCTGCAAGCCGAGATCGCGAGCCAGATCCAGCGCCTGATGCGCGGTGCCGAGGCGCAGACCCGATCGGTCAACGCCGAACTGCACAAGCGCCCGACCGGCACCGGCGTGCGCTTCCGGCTGCAATGGCAGGCGCTGCCCGAGGGCGAAGGCGCGCCGGCCGGGCTCGACGCGGCGCGCGAGCGTCTGCTGGCCACGCGCAGCGAACTCTGGAGCGCCGAGGATCGCCGCATCGTCGGCGCGCTGCTGCAGCAGCGCATCCAGGACCAGCGCGCCGCCGACGCGCTCGACGCCGAGGGCACGCTGCTCGAACAGCTCGCCGCCGCGCTCGACTACCGGCGCTGGCACCGCTTCCGCGTCGAGCGGCTGCAGGACGGCCAATGGCGCCGCCTCTCGGGGCCGGCGTCGAGCGGCGAGCGCGCGCTCGGCCTCACCGTGCCGCTGTTCGCCGCCATCGCCAGCTTCTACCGCGAGCGCCCGCTGGCGCCGCGGCTGATGATGCTCGACGAGGCCTTCGCCGGCATCGACGACGCGGCGCGCGCCCATTGCATGGGACTGGTGCACGAATTCGACCTCGATTTCGTCATCACGAGCGAGCGCGAATGGGGCTGCTACGCGACCCTGCCCGGCGTCGCGATCTGCCAGCTGCAGCGGCGCGAAGGCATCGATGCCGTGTTCGTCTCGCGCTGGCACTGGGACGGCAGCGCGCGCCGCCGCGAGGCCGACCCGGCGCGGCGCTTCCCTGCCGCCGAGACGACCTGAGGCGGCCCATGGGCGATCCGCGGCTGCAGCGCCTGCTCGGCGGTGATGCCCTCGCCGGCTTGCGCGCAAGGCTGCGTGCCGCCTTCGAGCGCGTCGCGCCCGACGCCACGCCGCCGCCCCTGCGCTTGACCGGGCTGGCGGTGCACGAACGCGAGGCGCTGGCGGCGCTCGCCGCACGCCCGCCGCGGGTAGCGGCATCGATCCGCGTCGACCTCGTCGAAGCCGGCGCCCGGCTGGCCGCCGCCGGCCTGGCGCGCAACCTGCGCGATGCGCTCGAACAGCTCGACGGGCCCATCCGCGCCGTCACCGCCGAGCGCGAAGTACGGCTTGCCGCCTGGTCGGCGCTGGTCGATGACGAGGCCGACGCGGCGCTGCGCAACTGGCTCGCCGCACCCGCGGGCCGCGGCCTGCTCAAGCGCCTGGCCGGTGGCGATGCGACGCAAGCGGCATCGTTGTTGACGCAGGCGCGCGCCGTGCTGTCCGCCTTGCCGGCGCCGGGCTGGCCGCGGGCGCGCCTGGCAGCGCAGACGCTGGGCGACGCCCATGCGCTGGACGACGGTCAGCCCGCGGCGACGCTGGTGCTCGCGGCGTTGCGACACAGGCGCGAAGGCGAACCCGACGACGACGACGAGAGCCGGCGCGCCCGCTGGGCGGCCGTCGGGGTCAGCGTGAACGAACTCGCGCGGCCGGCGCTGGCCCTCAATCTGCGGGTCGCCGACGGCGAGCCGGTCTTCTATTCGTTGCGCCGGCTGCTGCGCGCGCCGCTGGTCGAGTCGATGCAGGGCCGCAAGGTCTACGTCTGCGAGAACCCCAACCTGGTCGCGATCGCCGCCGACGCCCTGGGCGCGCGCTGCGCCCCGCTGGTCTGCACCGACGGCATGCCGGCCGCGGCACAGCGCACGCTGCTGGCGCAGCTCGCGCGGGCGGGCGCAGAACTGCGCTATCACGGCGACTTCGACTGGGCCGGCATCGCGATCGCGAACCAGGTGCTGCGTGCCTGCGGCGCCCGGCCCTGGCACATGGAGGCGGCCGACTACGAAAGCGCCCTCGCCGCGCGGACCGGCATCGCGGCGGCGCTCACCGGGACACCGGTCGCGCCGTCATGGTCGATGGAACTCGGGGCGACGATGCAGCATGCGCGCCAGGCGCTGGCCGAGGAGGCCGTGGCCGGCCCGCTGTTGATCGACCTCGAGGTGGCTTGATCTCCCAAGGCCCATTCGACCGCGCTCGCGGCCCAACACCCTGGCAACCGGCTGCGGCCTGCCCGTCCATGAGCTCATCCATCACGGGGAGTCTTGTTCTCGCCGCTGCCGCACGGAGCAGGCGAAGGTCCAAGGTCACTCGGCTTTGGACCTTGCGTCGATCTCGGCCCTAGCGCCCGCCGGTCCTCTGCCGCAACTTCTCGCGCACCTCGGCTACCGGATACGACAAACCGGTGCGCTGACAGTCCGCCCGGGCCGCCCAGGCTCAGGCCGAGAGGCGGGCAAGCCTCGGATCCGCTGGCCGGCGTGGACGCGACCCGTCCGGCCCCGAGTGCCCCGGTGCGCCGGGCGCAGCGCCTGCGGCGGCGGCCGGCGCAAGCAGTCGTGCGCGTACACACAAGTGCGCCGGCGTCCGCTCCCCTAGGCTTGCATGGTGCGGTGCAGCAAGGCAGGCAAGGGGCCTGCCGGCTGACGTCGTCTCCACAGGAGCCTCGGACCATGAATCGCTTTTCCCTTTCGCCCCGCCGCAGCGTCCCCCGCCGCCCCGCCGCAGGGGCCTGGCTGCGCCGCTGGGGCATCGCAGCCCTCGGCTTGTCGGCGCTCGCCGTCGCCACCTCGGCGGCCCATGCCGAGTCGGCCAGGATGCCGGCCGCGTGCAGCGCGCTGCAAGCCAGGTTCCCGCAATTCAAGGGCAAGACGCTCGTGAATGCGATCAACCCCCATACCCCGGGCTACGAGACCCTCGACCCGAACGATCCGACCCGATACGTCGGCTTCGACATCGATCTGGGCGAGGCGATCGGCGACTGCCTGGGCTTCAAGCTGACCTACAAGCCGGTGGCCTTCGCCGCGCTGCTGCCGACGCTGCAGGCCGGTCAGGCCGACATCGTGATCTCCGACATCTACGCCACCGCCGAGCGCGCCAAGGCGGCCGACTTCATCACCTACTCGAAGGTCTTCGACGGCGTGCTCGTGGCCAAGGGCAACCCGAAGCAGATCACCGGCATCAACCCCAGCCTGTGCGGCGCGGCGGCGGCCGAGAACACCGGCTATGTCGAGGTGCCGCTGATCCAGGCGGTGGCGCCCCAGTGCAAGTCCGCCGGCAAGGCCGAGCCCGAGATCCAGCTCTACGACAACAACCAGAACTGCATCCAGGCCATCCTGGCCGGCCGCGCCGACACCTACGTCAACGACGTCAACACGGTCGACGCGGCGGTCAAGGCCTACCCGGACAAGCTGCAGAAGGCGATCGCGGTCACGATTCCGTATTCGGTCGGCATCGCCGTGCCCCGCGGCAAGACCGACTTCCGCGACGCCGTGATGGCCGCGCTCGAGGCGCTGCAGTCGGCCGGCCTCCACGCCGAGCTGCTGAAGAAGAACGGCCTGCCGGTGGCAAACATGGAAGCCCCCAAGCTGCTCCTCGCCCAGTGACCGCGGCAGGCTGAGATGGCATTGTTTCTCCATTACCTGACCCTGGGCTACCTGATCCAGGGCATCGGCTTCACGCTGGCGGCGACGGCCATCGGGCTCGGCGGCGGGGTCGTGGTGGGGCTGCTGCTGGCAGCCATGCAGCTCAGCCGCTTCAAGCCCGTGGCCGCCATCGCCCGCGGCTATGCCGTGGTCTTCCGCGGCACGCCGCTGGTGCTGCAGCTGGTCTTCGTCTACGACGCGCTGCCGCATGTCGGCATCAAGCTGCCGGGGCTGCTGGCCGCCGGCGTGGCGCTGGCCTTCAACGAGGCCAGCTTCATCGCCGAGATGTTCCGCTCGGCGGTGCTCGGCGTCGACCGCGGCCAGGTGCTGGCGGCCCAGGCCCTGGGCATGACGCCGCGCGTGCTGATGCGGCGCGTCGTCGCGCCGCAGGCCCTGCGCTCGATGATCCCCGCGCTCGGCAACGAGGCGGTCAGCACGCTGAAGAATTCGTCGCTGGCTTCGGTGATCGCGGTGCAGGAGCTGACCCTGCGCAGCACCCAGCTCGCCTCGTCGAC
>JAGWVB010000308.1 GCA_018971105.1 Burkholderiales bacterium | reverse complement strand
CGCCCGGCCGCCCCGAAGGCACTGAGCGCCCCAAGGGACCCGAAGGGGCCCCCGAGTGGCCCTGGGGGCAGCGAACGAAGTGAGCGTGGGGGTTTCGCTTCAGTGCCGCCCGGCCGCCCCGAAGGCACTGAGCGCCCCCTCGGGGGGCAGCGAACGAAGTGAGCGTGGGGGTTTCGCTTCAGTGCCGCTGCTCAGGCGGCGTCGAAATGCGCCTGCAGGCGCTGGCGCAGTTCGCGCTTGAGCAGCTTGCCGCTCGGGTTCTTGGGCAACGCGTCGACGAAGACGACCGCCTTCGGGCATTTGAAGCCGGCCAGCTGCTGCGCCGCATGGGCCAGGACATCGGCCGCGCCCAACGCGTGCCCGGGCTTGACGACGACGACGGCGGTCACCGCCTCGACCCAGCGCGGATGCGGCAGCCCGATCACGGCGACCTCGCTCACGCCGGCAAGCCGGTACAGCGCCTCCTCGACCTCGCGGCTGGCGACGTTCTCGCCGCCGGTCTTGATCATGTCCTTCTTGCGGTCGACGACGGTGATGTAGCCCTCGTCGTCGGCGACGGCGAGGTCGCCGGAATGGAACCAGCCGCCGGCGAAGGCCGCCGCCGTGCGCTCGGGGTCGCGGTAGTAGCCCTGCAGCAGCTGCGGCGAGCGGTGGACGATCTCGCCGATCTGGCCCGGCGCGACATCGTTCATCGCCTCGTCGACGATGCGCGTCTCGACATGCAGCACCGGCCGTCCGGCCGAGCCCGGCTTGCGCAGCTGGTCCTCGGGCTTGAGCACGGTGGCCAGGGGCGCGATCTCGGTCTGGCCGTAGAAGTTCCAGAGCCGGATCTGCGGCAGGCGTTGGCTGATCTCGCGCATCACCGCCACCGGCATGATCGAGGCGCCGTAATAGCCCTTGCGCAGCGCCGTGAGGTCGACGGCGTCGAACAGCGGCGAGCGCAGCAGCGAGATCCAGACCGTCGGCGGCGCGAAGAAGCTGGTGATGCGGTGCCCGGCCAGCAGCGGCAGCAGGTTCTCGGGCGTCGGCGCCGCCGTGATCACGCTCGAGCTGCCGAGCATGACGCAGGGGCCGAGGAAGCAGTCGAGCTGCGCGCAGTGGTACAGCGGCAGCGCGTGCAGCACGGTATCGCCCTCGTGCATCTCGCCGTCGATGATGCAGCTGTGGTACTGGTCGATCACCGCGCCATGGCTCAGCAGCGCGCCCTTGGGCAGCGATTCGGTGCCGCTGGTGTAGACGATCTGCAGCGCGTCGTCGCGCCCGATCCCGACCTCGGGCGGCAGGGCTTCGCAGCGCGCGAGCTCGTCGAAGGAGAGGGCGCCGGGCAGCGGCGTTGTCGGCGCCTCCGAAGGCAGCCAGACCAGGCGTTCGACGCGCGTGTCGCGCGCCGCCGCGGCGCGGCCGAGTTCGGCCATGCCGCTGTCCACGGCCAGCCGCGTCGCGCCGCTGTGGCGCAGGATGTAGGCCGCCTCGTCGGCGGTGAGCATGAAGTTCACCGGCACCAGCACCGCGCCCAGGCGCGCGAGCGCGAAGCGCAGCGCGGCGTAGGCGTGCGAGTTGCGCGCCAGGATGGCGTAGCGGTCGCCGCGCCCGACGCCGTCGGCGGCGAGTCCGGCCGCCAGGCGCGCGACGATGCGCTCGAAGTCGCGCCACGTCCATTGCAGCGCGCCGCAGCGGATGGCCGGGCGGTTCGGGTAGCGCGCCGCCGTGCGGCGCAGCAGGTCGGCCAGGGACTGGCGGTGGAGCAGGCTGGTCATGGATGTCTCCGTGGACGGCGGCGGCCGCTGCGCGCCGAGGATACTTCGACCGCGCGAGGCGCCAAGACTCGGGTATAGACTAGGTGGGGCGAGGGATGCGATGAGCCAGAACCGATCGACGATCCGGCGCGTACGCGTGAATGCACCGCTGCCGGCAGACACCCGGGACAGCGGCCTAGTGCCCCTGGAGCCGGGCTTTTACGAAGCCCTGGAATGTCCGGGCGCGGTCGAACTGCGGGGTCCCGAGCCGTCGCACCGGCCCTGCTGCGAGCTGCCGTCATCGCAGTTCGGCGCCCTGCTCGCCTGGCATCACATCGTCTACCAGTCCTGGTGAGCTGATTCACGGCGCTGTCATCGGCGCCGCGCAGACTGCCTGCGCGTGCCCGGGGACGGGCGCGTGTCTCCTTCAAGCCGGCCCGTGTCGCCCTGCAGGGCAGCCGCCGGCCTCTTTTTGCGTGGGCAGTGCGGGTCGCTGCCCGCTGGTTCACGGCAGCGGGGCCGGTCAGGAAGGCCGGCCTCTTCCATCGGAGTCCTCGATGCGCATCGTCACCTTTCTCGCGGCCTGCCTGGCGCTCGCCGCCGCCCAGCTCGCCCAGGCGCAGACGGCCATCTGCTACAACTGCCCGCCCGAATGGGCCGACTGGGGCACCGAGCTGCGTGCCATCCAGGAGCACACGGGCGTCACGGTGCCGCCCGACAACAAGAACTCGGGCCAGTCGCTGGCCCAGCTCGTCGCCGAGCGCGCGAGCCCGGTCGCCGACATGACCTACCTCGGCGTCACGTTCGGCATCCAGGCCCGGCAGGCGGGCGTGACGGCCGCCTACAAGCCGGCGCACTGGGACGAGATTCCGGCCGGGCTGAAGGATCCCGAAGGCCATTGGTTCACGATCCATTCGGGCACGCTGGGCTTCATGGTCAACGTCGATGCGCTGCACGGCAAGCCGGTGCCGCGCTCCTGGGCCGACCTGCTCAAGCCCGAGTACAAGGGTCTCATCGTCGTGCTTTCCGACGCGGGCCAGGCGATCTGGGCCAACGCCTTCCTGCGCCCGGTGCGCGCTTCGGCGATCTCGAAGGCGGCGGCCGCGCATTTCCTGCCCGCGGCCGACTACGCGCGGGCCAGGACGGTCGACTACGGCCACATGGCGGCGGTGCAGAAGGCCTTCTCCGAACGCTATCTGCGCGAGGTGCAGTGACGCGCCGCGGCGGGACCTGGTCCGCGCCGGCATCGGCGCTGCCCGCCGCCTGCGCCGCGCCCGCGGCGGCGCTGTTCGCGGCCTTCTGGCTGCTGCCGATGGCGCGGCTGGCGCTGCTGCCGGCGGCGCAGGGCTGGCGCACCTATTTCATCGTGCTGACCGAGCATCGCTACCTCGTGAGCCTGCTGCAGACGGTGGCGCTGTCGCTGGCGGTGACGGCGGCGGCGCTGGGGCTGGCCGCCGCCGTCGGGCTGCAGCTCGGGCGTGCGCGCTTCGCGGGCCGGCGCCTGCTGCTGTCGCTGCTGACGCTGCCGCTGTCGTTCCCTGGCGTCATCGTCGGCTTCTTCGTCATCCTCGTCGGCGGCCGCCAGGGGCCTTATGCGGCCCTGGCCGAGGCGCTGACCGGCGAGCGCGCGACCTTCGCCTTCGGCCTCGCGGGGCTCTTCATCGCCTACCTCTACTTTTCGCTGCCGCGCGCCATCGCGGCGTTCACGGCGGCGGCCGAGGCGCTCGACCCGGCGCTCGAGGAGGCGGCGCGCTCGCTCGGCGCGGGCCGCTGGGCGCTGGCGCGCGATGTCTGGCTGCCGGCGCTGGCGCCGACGGCCGCCGCCGCCGGGGCGATCCTGTTCGCCACCGCGATGGGCGCCTTCGGCACCGCGTTCACGCTCGCCAGCCGCTACGAGGTGCTGCCGATCACGATCTACAACGAGTTCACCAACTACGCCAATTTCGCGCTCGCCGCCTCGCTGTCGATCGCGCTCGGGCTGATGACCTGGGCGCTGCTGTTCGCGGCGCGCCATTTCGGGCCCGAGGTCGCGGGGGCCGGCGCTTGACGGTGAGGCGCGGCCGCATCGACAGCCCGCTGCTGTTCGCGCTCACGCTCGCGGTGGCGCTGTTCACGATCGCGCCGATGCTGTTCTCGATCGGCGCCGGGCTCGTCGTCAACTACGCCCAGGGGCTGGCCAGCGGACTGACGCTGCGCTGGCTGGCCGAGGTCTGGGACGGCTACGGCGACACGGCCTGGCATTCGGTGGCGCTGGCGCTGGCCTGCGTCGCCGGCACGCTGCTCGCCGGCGTGCCCTTGGCCTGGGCGCTGGCGCACAGCCGCAGCCGCGCCGCGCGCGTCTTCGAGGAGCTGATCACGCTGCCGGTGGCCGTGCCGGGGCTGGCGACGGCGCTGGCGCTGATCCTCGCCTACGGCACCTTCAGCGCCTTGCGCCGGAGCTACGCCTTCATCTGGGTCGGCCATCTGCTGTTCACGCTGCCGTTCATGGTCCGCACCGTGGCCGCGGCTTTCGCGCGCGACGAGCTGCGCACGCTCGACGAGGCGGCGCGTTCGCTCGGCGCGGGCTTTCCGCGCCGCTTCATCGGCGTGCTCGTGCCGGCGGTGCTGCCGGCCATCGTCGCCGGCTGCCTGATGGTGTTCACGCTCTCGGTGGGCGAGTTCAACCTCACCTGGATGCTGCACACGCCGCTGACGCGCACGCTGCCCGTGGGGCTGGCCGACAGCTACGCGTCGATGCGCATCGAGGTCGGCTCGGCCTATACCCTCGTCTTCTTCGCCGTCATCCTGCCCGTGCTGTGGGCGATGCAGGCGCTGGCGCGCGCGATCGAGGGACGCCATGGCACGCTCGCCTGAGCCCGCGCCCGAACGCACGCGCGTCGACCTCGCCGATTGCGCCAAGTCCTACGGCGCGGCGGTGGCGCTGCAGCGCACGACGCTGACGGTCGAGCCGGGCGAGGTGCTGGCGCTGCTCGGCCCCTCGGGCTGCGGCAAGACGACGCTGCTGCGC
>JAGWVB010000037.1 GCA_018971105.1 Burkholderiales bacterium | reverse complement strand
AGGTGGTTGCTGGCCAGGTCGCCGTCGAGCAGGTGGCCGTACAACCAATCGGCGCCGGCCCGCCAGTGCACTTTGCGCAGGTGCACCACGTAGCTGGCCAGCCACATCCGCGCGTGGTTGTGCAGCATGCCGGTGGCGTAGAGCGTGCGCACCGCCTCGTCCACCACGGGCACGCCCGTGCCGGCCTGGCGGATGTCCGCCGGCAACTCGCGGGCGTAGGCGGCGTCGGGCAGCGGGCCTTCGTGCAGCGATTGCAGGATGGCGTCGCCCCGGTGCTGCCAGACGTGGCGGAAGTAGGCGCGCCAGCCGAGCTCGTAGACGAACTTGTGCTGCACGTGCAGGGCGTGGCGCCCGACCACGCCGGCCAGCACCTCGGCGAGCGTGACGAAGCCGTGCGTCAGGTAGGGCGAGAGCTGGCTCACGGCGCCGTCGAGCGCGTTGCGCGTGCGCGCATAGGCGGCAGGACGGACCGCGGCGATGCGCGCCCGCGCCGCCGCCAGGCTGGGGACGAACCGCGGCGCGAACTCCGGACCGAACCCGGGGGCGTAGCGCTCATCCATGGACGCCCCCCACCTCGCCGCGGCGGATGGCCGCCGCCCGTTCCTGCACCGCCTGCTTCTGCGCATCGGCGAGGCGCGCCAGGTTCTTCACCTGCAAGGCCATGCGCGGGTTCCTGGCCAGCGCGGCTTGATGGCGCATCAGGAAGTCCCAGTACAGCGTGGTGTAGGGACAGGCGGCGTCGCCGCTGTGCTGTGCCGGGTCGTAGCGGCAGCCCTTGCAGTGCGGGCTCATGAGCTGGATGTACTTGCCGGTGGCCACGTAGGGCTTGCTGCCCATCACGCCGCCGTCGGCGTACTGGCTCATGCCCAGGGTGTTCGGCAACTCCACCCATTCCACGGCGTCGACGTAGACCGCCAGGTACCAGGCGTGCACCTGCCTGGGCTGGACGCCGAGCAGCAGCGTGTACAGGCCCGTGACCATCAGGCGCTGGATGTGGTTGGCATAGCCGTGCTCGAGCGTCTGGGCCAGCGCGTCGCGCAGGCAGGCCAGGTCGGTGGCGCCGGTCCAGAACCAGGCCGGCAGGTCCTGCTGCGCCCCGAGGGCGTTGCGTTCCTGGTAAGCCGGCATCTGGGTCCAGTAGACGCCGCGCACGTACTCGCGCCAGCCCAGGATCTGGCGGATGAAGCCTTCGACGCCGGCCAGCGGTGCCTGGCCGCCGCGGTGCGCCGCTTCGGCCGCAGCCACGACCTCGCGCGGGTTCAGCAGCTTCAGGTTGAGCGCGGCCGACAGCTGGGCGTGATACAGCCAGGGGTCGCCCGGCCACATCGCGTCCTGGAAGCGGCCGAACCACGGCAGGCGCTGCTCGATGAAGACCTGCAACGACCGCAGAGCCTGGGCCCGCGTCACGGGCCAGGCAAAGCTCTCCAGCCGACCCGGGTGGTGGGCGTAGCGGGTGTCGACGAGCGCGATGACCTCGCGCGTCACGGCATCGGGCGCGAAGTGCGCGCGCGCCGGCACGGCGCCCGGGCCGGCGGCGCCGAAGGCCTCGCGGTTGTCGGCGTCGAAGTTCCACTGGCCGCCGGCGGGCTCGTCGCCTTGCATCAAGACCCGATGGCGCTGGCGTTGCTCGCGATAGAAGTACTCCATGCGCAGCGACTTGCGGCCCCTGGCATGGGCGGCGAAGTCGGCCACGCTGCAGAAGAAGTGGCGGTCCTCGCGGATGTCCAGCGCCAGGCCGTTGGCCTCGGCCAAGGCCTTGATCGCCTGCAGGACGCGCCAGTCGCCCGGCGCCGTCATCACCAGGCGCGCCGGCTTCAGGCGCAGGACGTCGGCTTGCAGCTGCGCGGCCAGGCTGCCGGCGTTGCCGGGGGCGTCCAGGCGCGTGTAGTGCAGCGGGCGGCCCCGGGCTTGCAAGTCGAGCGCGAAGTGGCGCATTGCCGCCAGGAACATCACCGTGCGCGGCTTGCTCGACCAGACGTGGGTGGATTCCTCGGCGACCTCGGCCATCCACACGGCATCGAGCGCGGCGTCGAAACCATCGAAGGCCGCCGCGTCGGGGTCGAGCTGGTCGCCCAGCACGACGGTCAGGCAGCGCAGCTCAGCCACGCGCGGCCCCCTTGCGCCGACAGGCGTCGGAGCAGAACCTGACCTCGGCCCAGTTGTTGGCCCAGCGCCGCCGCCAGCTCATGGCCCGGCCGCAAGCCACGCAGGGCTTGCTCGGCAAGGCCTGCTTGTTGCCTCGAAAGCCGGGTCTGACGGTCACCGCGGCCCCTCGCAGTTGACCGGCGCGTCCATGCCGGCCTCGCCCGCGTGCGGCACCCGCCCACAGCCGCCCGCCTCGGCAAGGGGGCTGCCCGGGTCGGGCGCGCGGTCGGCGCCGGCCTGGCCAGGGGCAGACGGGGTCGACGGCCCGACCTCGGAGCGCCGGCGCGCCTGGGCAGCGCTTGCGGGATCCGCCTCAGCCTGCGCTCGAGCCTGCGCTTGAGTGGGTGCTGGATCGTGCGCTTGAACCTGCGCTCGGGGGGCGGACACGCCGGCTCCTTCGGATGCGGACTGCAGCAGCGCCGCAGTCAGCGCCTGCGCCGACCGCCAGGCGCCTTCGACGCCGTTGCTGCCGCAAGCGCCGAGAAAGTCGCCGCAGACGCCCAGGCCCTGCCCGGCGTCCCACCAGCAGCTTGCGGCCGGCGCCGTGCCCTGGGCCTGCGGCCATGCGTAGCGCCAGCGGTGCACCGTGGCGTGCTGCCAATCGACGGGCCGCCCCAGGTGCTCGCCCAGCGCGGCCTGCAGGTGCTGCAGCACCCAGGAAGCCGGCTGTTCCAGGTTCTCGCGGCTCCAGCCCGCTCGCGCATGGGCGACCCATTGCGCCAGCCCCGGCGCCGCGGCCCGGCCCGGACGGGCATCGTTGCGCATGACCCAGGCCAGCGGGCCGGAGCGCGGCCGCGCCAGATCCCAGGCCGGGCCGGGGCCCGGGTCCTCGGCGATGCCCATCAAGGTCCAGCACGGCTGCATCAGCGCCGTCGCCGCGTGCCGCGCCCAGTCGGGCCGGTGCGGATGCAGCAGCGGCGCGGCCTGCGCCGGCGGCAGCGCCAGCACGACCGCATCGAAGGCCGAGGCGTGGCGCACGCCGCCGCCCTGGACCTGCCAGCCGAGCGGGCCCCGCTGCAGGCCATCGACCGCGAAGGACAGGCTCACCGGAACGCCTTCCAGCAGATGGCGGCACAGCGCCGGGCTGTCTGCGGCGGCGATGTACAGCGGCGCTCCGCCTTCGAGCGCCAAACTGCCGGGCGCCAGCCTGGGCCTCCACTCGGCCAGCCAGCCGGCAGCCAGGGCCAGGTCCACGAAGGCCTGGAAAGCCGGATGGACGGCCGTGAAACCCGGGGCGCCGTGGTCGAGCCGCGCGCTCGCGCCCTGACCCTGGCGGTCGACCCATTCGACCCGCCGCGTGGCCAGGCGGCCCCCCGGCGCACGGGCCTTGTCGAACACGTGCACCGAATGCCCGGCCAGCGCCAGCGCACGCGCCACGGCAGCCCCGGCGATGCCGGCACCGACCACGGCAACCGAGGGACATTTCGGATTCATCATCGGCCGGATTGTACGGCAGAAGCGATTCAATACGGTTCGTATCGACCTGAACTTCGACAGATTCCCGCTATGATCGGCGTCAAATCCGATTCAAAGAGAAGACAGCATGATCAACCAGAAGACCTCGGTGCCGCCGCCCCCGCCCGCGCCGGATGCGGCCGCGCCGGCGGTCCACCGCAGCGGTGCCGTGGCGCGCATGCTGCGCATGCCGGTGGCGACGCTGCGCGTCTGGGAGCGCCGCTACGGCTTGACCCAGCCCGAGTTGACGCCGAGCGGCCAGCGCCTGTACTCGGCCGCCGACGTCCGGCGGCTGGCCTTGATCAAGCAGCTGACCGACCGGGGTCACGCCATCGGCAGCCTGGCAGCGCTGGACATGCCGCAGCTGCAGCGCGTGGCCGCCACCCATGCCCAGGCGCTGGCGGCCACCGAGGGCGACGAGCGCGCCGTCGTGACCCACGCGCCGCCCGGGCGGGCGGCCTGGCGGCTGGCGGTCATCGGCGCGGCGCTGGGCTCGCGCTTGCAGCGGACCGCGCTGCTGCGTCGGCTGGACCGACCCGTCGTGCTGCTGGGTCCGTTCGACGACATCGCGCAGGCCGCGGCCGGGTTGCAGGGCGCGCCCCTCGACGCCTTGCTGATCCACGAACCGCAATTGCACGCGGGCTGGCTGGCCGCCATCGAGGCGGCTGCCCCGGACCTTGCGCGGGTGCCGAAGGCCGTCCTGTACGGCTTCGCGGCCGCTACGGTGTGCGAGGCCTTGGCGACGGCGGGCACGGCCTTGCTGCGCGAGCCCCAGCCCGACGTGGTGCTGGCGCAATGGCTGAACAGCCTGTCCGCCAAGGCCGCCCCGGCGCCGCCGGCCGCGCCAGACCTGCCGGCGCCCAGCCCCGGGGCCGACCCCGTGCCGCCGCGCCGCTGGAGCGACGCGGCCCTGGCCGAGTTCGCCAGCCAGCCGCCCCCGATCGCCTGCGAGTGTCCGCGCCATGTGGCCGAACTGCTGATGCAACTCTCGCACTTCGAGGCCTACAGCGCCGGGTGCGCGCACCGCAACGCGTCCGACGCCGAACTGCACGCCTACCTGCGCCAGGTGGCCACGGCCTCGCGCACCCGTTTCGAGGCGGCGCTCGAGCAGGTGGCCTTGCACGAGGGCCTGCTGCTGCCCTCGCCGGCGCAAGCCGGCGCGGCGCCGCCGGCAGCGCCTGCGCGGCGCGCCAGGGGCATCGCGGCCGCCAGGCCGGGCCCTGCGGCGTGAACTGAAGCGGGCACAGCGGGCGCCGGCATCCACGGCCTGGGCCAACCCCTCGAGCCCAGCCCTGGTCCCACCTCCACCCTGGCCATGCATCGCTTGCTGATTCCGCTCACCGTGACCGCCTTGCCCTTGCGCAGCCACGCCATCGAAGAACCCGGCACAAGGTCACCAGGCCCATCGACCACCGGGCATCGCGCCCCTACCCGCCCTGCGTCTTGGCCGAGGCGGTGCGGAACGCCAGGGCCGGGGACGCAGGCGGGCAGGCCTTGCCGAGGGTGGTTTTCCGCAAGCGGGGCCGGTGGCCCGGCTGGCCGGTCCCCGCTTGTTGTTTATCCAACTGAAGGAGCGAAAGCATGATCCTGTCCCTGGCGGTCCTGAGCACGGCCTTGTTGTTCGGCGGCATGACGCTGTACGCGTTCGGCTTTGCCGCTTTCCTGTTCGCGAGCTTGCCTGCAGAGACCGCGGGAGCGACCCTGCGCCGTGCATTTCCCTGGTTCTACACCTTCGTGATGGCGACGTCGGCGGCGGCCGCCCTGCTTTGGTGGCCCCGCGACGCCGTCTTCGCCGCCGTGATGGCGGCGGTGGCCGTCACCACCGTGCCGTTGCGGCAACTCCTGATGCCGGCGATCAATCGCGCCACCGACACCGGCCTGCGCCAGCGCTTCAAGTGGCTGCACGGGCTGTCCGTGGCGGTCACCCTCGGGCATATCGCTGCCACCGGATGGCTGCTGTCCCAACTCGCTTGACAGCTGCATCAGGACCGGCGGCGCGTCCTTGCGCGGCCTGCGGACGCTGCACCGGAACAAGCTCGGATCGCCGTTCGGGAACGAACCGGCGGCGATGGGCGCGAGCCGGCCGATCAGCCCTGGCGACGGGTGAGCTCGCGGCCGGCTCAACGAGCGGCATCGCCCGCCTCGCCCGCGGGCTCGTCGATCTCCCATCGGTCGGCCGCCGTTCTCAATTTCTCGACTGCCCTGTAGAAGACCGAGCGCTCGCTCGATGTGAGCGCGGACAGCAGGTAACGCTGCCGGCGCAGCGCCAGCGGCATCATCCGCGACAGCAGGCGCCGGCCCTCGGGCGTCAATGCCAGCGTCAGGCTGCGCGCATCCGCGGGAGTGGCCGTGATGCGCACCAGTCCCTGTGCCTCGAGTTCGCGTGTCGAGCGACTCATCAGCGCCTTGTCGATGCCGATGCCGTCGACCAGGCGCGCGAAGACGGCCGGCCCCGCTTCGAGCATCGCCAGGATGCGCCACTGGCTCAGGCTGACGCCGGCGCGCTCGCGCATCACGCGTGACCATTGGCGCTCGAACGCGGTCGACAGCTGGTTGACGCGAAAGGTCACGAAGCGCTCGACCGGCAGGGCGGCATCGATGTCGAGCGCCTGCAACGGGTCCGATGCGGGCTTCGAGGTGGTCCGGGACGAATTCATCGGCGCATTGTGCCGAGACCGTTCCGGTCCGGTCTTTTGTTGACCAATCAACAATCAATCGGCGACAATCGGCACCATCCCGGTCAAGGACAGCCGCCCATGCCGACGCCGACGCCCAGCGTCCGACGCCCCAACATCCTGCTCATCACGAGCGACCAGCATCGCGGCGACGCCTATGGCTTCGAGGGGCGCCCGGTGCGCACGCCGCACCTGGACCTGATGGCCGCCGAGGGCACGCGTTTCTCGGCCTGCATCACGCCGAATGTCGTCTGCCAGCCGGCGCGCGCCTCGCTGCTGACGGGCCTGCTGCCGCTGACCCATGGCGTGCACGACAACGGCATCGAACTCGGCGAGCGCTACGGCGAGGCCGGATTTGCCGGCGCGCTGTCCGCCGCAGGCTACGCGACGCGGTTCATCGGCAAGGGACATTTCTCGACGTACTTCAGCCACGAGCCGACGACGCGGCCGGAGAACGTCGCCGGATCGGCGTTGTATGGCGACGATTGGCAAGGGCCTTACATGGGTTTCGAGCAGGTCGAGATGACGCTGATGGGCCACCACTACTGGCTGCCGGCGCGCGCGCCGCAGGGTCGCCATTACGAGCGCTGGTACCACGGCGACGGTCGCGGCGACCTCAAGGACGCGCTCTATCTCGAAACGGCCGGCCCCGACGGCGACGCCGCGCAGACGCACCAGTCGGCCCTGCCCCTGGCCTGGCACAACTCGAGCTGGATCGGCGACCGTGCCGTCGAAATGCTCCGGGCCCAGGGGCGCGGCGGCGCGCGCCCTTTCTGCGCCTGGGTGTCGTTCCCCGACCCGCACCACCCCTTCGACGCGCCGCTGCCCTGGAGCCGCCTGCATCGCCCGGAAGACATGATGCTGCCGCCGCACCGGGAGCGGGACTTCGAACGACGCCCCTGGTGGCACCGCGCGGCCGTCGAGTCGCCGCCCGGCATCGGCGGCGAGATGGGGCGCGTGCGCCAGGCCTATTCGCGCATCGGGCCGCAGTCCGACGCGCAACTGCGCCACCTGATCGCGAATTACTACGGGATGATCTCGCTCGTCGACCACCAGGTCGGTCGCATCCTGACGACACTCGATGAACTGGGCCTGGCGGACGACACGCTCATCGTCTTCACCTCCGATCACGGCGAGTGGCTGGGCGACCACGGGCTCGTGCTCAAGGGTCCGATGTTCTACGAAGGACTGCTGCGCGTCGGCCTGCTGATGAAGGGTCCGGGAATACCCGCCGGCGGCATCGTCGACGACCCGGTCTCGACGCTCGATCTGGCGGCCACCTTCGCCGACTGGACCGGCGTGCCGATCGACGCCGCGCGCCACAGCCGCAGCCTGCTGCCGGTGATCCAGGGCCGCGAGTCGCGCCGCCACGCCTACGGCGAATGGCGCCTGGGTCCGCAGCGCTGCGGCGTCGCGCTGGACCTGCGCGTCGTGCGCACGCGCCACGCCAAGCTCACGCTCGAACTCGGCAGCGGTGCCGGCGAGCTGTACCTGCTGGACGAAGACCGCGACGAGATGTTCAACCGCTACGACGACCCGGGCTGCCGCGGCCTGCGCGACGAGCTGACGGCGCTGATCCACGCCCGCCCCGACGACATCCGCGACCCCCTCCCGCTGCCGATCGGAGCGGCCTGAATCCGGACACCCCCGTTTGCAAAGGACACCATGAGCATCTCCCGTCGCCGCATCCAGGCCTGGGCCTGCGCCCTCGCATTGAGCACCGCGCTGGCGCAGGCCAGCTCCGCCCACGCGCCGGTGAAGATCCTCGTCGGCTTCCCGGCCGGCGGTGTGGTCGATCTCGTCGCGCGCGCGTTCGCCGCGCAACTGAAGGACGAGAACGGCTCGACCGTGATCGTCGAGGACCGTCCCGGCGCCAGCGGCAGGATCGCCATCGATGACCTGCTGTCGGCGTCGGGCCAGGGCGATACCGTCGCGCTCATTCCGGTCAGCGTGGCCGTGCTGACGCCGCAGGTGATGAAGTCGGCGCACTACGACGCGGTGCGCGATTTCGACACGCTGGGCATCCTGGCGGAATATGGCTTCGCCGTCGCCGCGGGCCCGGCCGCGAATGTCGGCACCTGGCAGGCCTACAAGGCCTGGGCCCAGGCCCACCCGCAGCGCAGCGCCTACGCGTCGCCCGGGCTGGGCACGCCGCAGCAATTCCTGGGTGCGCAGTTGCAGAAGGCGCTGGGCGTCGAGCTCCAGCATGTGCCGTACAAGGGCGGCGCGGCGGCGATCAACGACCTGCTCAGCGGCCAGGTGCCGCTGCTCATCACGACCGAGCAGCTGCTGCCGGCGTACGAGGCGCAGGGCAAGCTGAAGACGCTGTTCGTCACCTCGCACGAGCGCAATCCGGACATGCCCAAGGTGCCGACCGCGGCCGAGGTCGGACTGCCGGGCCTCGAGGCGAGCGATTGGTTCGCCCTCTTCGCCAAGGCCGGCACGCCGCCGGCGCGGCTGGCCGAATGGCGCGCGCTGGTCGCGAAGTTGGTGGCGAGTCCCCGGTTCGTCGCGACGATACGCGGCATGGGCTACGGCGTGCCGACGGCGCAGCCGGCAGACTTCAAGCGCCTGCTGCGCGAGCAGCGGGACGCCTGGGCCGGCCGCGTGCGGCTGGCCGGGTTCAAGGCCACCGATTGACGCGGCCGACTCGCAAGCCCGAACGCGCCATGGCCCGCCGCCACGTCATCGTGATCATGTCCGACGAGCACGACCCGCGCATCCTGGGCTGCGCCGGCCACGCGATCGCGAAGACACCGCATATCGATGCGCTTGCCGCGCGCGGCTTGCGCTTCGCCCACGCCTACACGCCCAGCCCCATCTGCGTGCCGGCGCGCGCCGCCTTCGCCACCGGCCTGCGCGTGCACCAGACCGGCCATTGGGACAACGCGATGCCCTACACCGGCACGCCACGCGGCTGGGGCCATGTGCTGCAGCGCGAGGGCATCCGCGTCGAGAGCATCGGCAAGCTGCATTACCGCGCCGACGAGGATCCGGCCGGATTCGACCGTGAACACATTCCGATGCATGTCGTGGGCGGCCACGGCATGGTCTGGGCATCGATCCGCGATCCCTATGTCCGCAGCCCGAGCGGCCAGCGCATGCTCGGGCCGCGCGTGGGCGCCGGCGAATCGTCGTACACGCAATACGACCGCGAGGTCGCGGCACGCGCGGTGGCCTGGATCCGCGACGCGGGCCGGCGGCCCGACGAGCGGTTTGCGCTCTACATCGGCTTCGTCGCGCCGCATTTCCCTCTGATCGCGCCACAGGCCTTCTTCGACCTCTACCCGCCCGAGGGCCTGCCGGCGCCCAAGCTCCAGCCGCAGCAGGGCTACCGGCGCCACCCCTGGGTCCAGGCCTATGCGGATTTCATGCGCAACGAGGAATCGTTCACCGACGCGGCGGAGCGGCAGCAGGCCTGCGCCGCGTATTTCGGGCTGTGCAGCTTCCTCGATCACCATGTCGGCTCGATCGTGCAGGCGGTCGAGGACGCGGGGCTGGCCGGCGACACGACGCTGATCTACACCTCGGACCACGGCGACAACCTGGGCGCGCGCGGCCTGTGGGGCAAGTCGACGCTGTACCAGGAAAGCGTCGGCGTGCCGATGATCCTGGCCGGCCCGGATGTCCCGCAGGGGGTCTGCGCGACGCCGGTGGATCTGCTGGATCTCTATCCGACCCTGCTCGAAGGCGTGGGGCTGCAGGCGGGGCCCGAGATGGCGGGGCGCCCCGGCCGCTCGCTGTTCGAGATCGCGAGCGCCGCGCCGGATCCCGAGCGCGTCGTCTTCAGCGAGTACCACGCCGCCGGCAGCAACAGCGCGGGTTTCATGCTGCGCAAGGGGCGCTGGAAGCTGCATTACTACGTCGGCCACCGGCCCGAGCTGTTCGATCTCGAGCGCGACCCCGAGGAACTGCAGGATCTCGCGCCGCGCGCCGACTGCGCCGCGGTCCTCGCCGCCATGGAAACCGAACTTCGGCGCATCTGCGATCCGGAGGCGGTCGATGCCCGGGCCAAGGCCGATCAGCGGGCGCTGATCGAGCGCCATGGCGGGGCCGCCGTCGCCGCGACGCTGGGGGCCGGCGGAGCAACCCCCGCGCCGCTGGTTTTCAAGGCCGACGCTGACGCGCCTTGAATTCGAGCAGCGAACTCGGACAGCGGTCCCCGGGTTCGAGCGACGGAGAAAGCGCGGCTTGCCGGCGCGCATGCCGCAGCGCAGCCACCATCCCGTTCGCACCCACCCGCGCAGCGGACTGGATGCGTGGCTGCCCGACCCGGGTCTCGATGCCACCGCCCGGCCCTCGGGGGACGGGAAACCGCGCGCCGCTCAGCTCGAATGCAGGCGTGAGTCGAGACGCCTGGCCACGTCCATCAGGGCCGGCGCCATGACCGCCCAGGCCAGCACCAGGGCGCCCAGCGCGCGCGCGGGTTCGACGAATTGGCAAGCGCCCATGCGGGCGGCAGCGGCGTACGACAGCGCGCCGCCCGCGCCGCCCAGCATGGCCGTCAGCGCCGGGCGCCCATGCAGCCAGCGCAGGGGCTCTCGCAGGATGGATCCGAACTGCGCCCACAACGCAAGGATCCATGCCGGTGCATAGCCTGGCAGCGGGCCCGGCGCAGCGTAGCGAAGCCAGCCGCTGCGGCCCAGCGCCGTGTCCCCCATCAGGCCCACGGCGATGGCCAGCAGGATCAGCAGACCGTCGGCCGAACGCTTCCGGCTGGTCGCCAGCTGCCAGGCCAGCTGGGCCGCAACGGCAGCCACGCCCCACAGCGGCCGGCCGCGTGCGGCCGCAGCGACGCAGGCCCACCAGGCGGCCTGATAGGCGGCCAGGCTGATCCAGGGTCGCAGCAAGGCCAGGGCACGGGTCCGCAGGCGCGTGGTCGGGTCATGCGTCATGGGCAGGGCGGGACGGGTCGGGTCGGGCACGATCCCGCATGGGGCGTCCGCAATGGTGGAGGAACGGACCTGCGAGTCAGCAGGGGCTGGGTGATCGGGCGGGGTCGCGCGCGTCCGGGCGCGTCCGCGACAGGCCCTCCTACGCTTGTACGCACCGCTCGACCCGATGGATCACGGTCGGCTTGCACGACGCTGGGCGACACGCCGCCCCTGCCGCCGCGCCGCTGAACGTCGTGCCCGGTTTCTGGGCCGGCACTGCGGTTGCATCGGCGACGATTCCGAGGCGGCCCCGCCCGCGCGCCGGGCCCCGGCCGCGAGCGCGGTCGGGCCGTCGCATCCGCCGCAGCGCAGGCTCCCGCATTGAGCCAGAATCGCCCGTCCGTCCACCACGCAACGGGAGACCCATGTTGAAGTTCTACTACTCGCTCGCACCCAACCCGATGAAGGTCGCCCTGTTCCTGGAGGAATCGGGCCTGCCTTACGAGGCCATCCCGGTGGACACGCGCAAGGGCGAGCAACACCTGCCTGCGTTCACGGCGCTGAATCCGAACGCCAAGGTGCCGGTGATCGTGGACGGCGCGACCACGGTTTTCGACAGCAACGCAATCCTGCTGTACCTGGCGGAGAAGACCGGCCAGTTCCTGCCCGCGGCGCAGCAACGCGGTTCGATGCTGTCGTGGCTGATGTTCGTGGCCTCCGGGATCGGACCTTTCACGGGACAGTGCGTGCATTTCAAGCACTACGCGCCCGAGCCCGATCCCTACGCCGTCAACCGCTACGACTTCGAGGCCTGGCGGCACTGGAAGCTGCTCGAAGCCCGCCTGGCCGACGGGCCGTGGATGATGGGCGCAAGCTACACGCTGCTGGACATGGCCGTGTGGGGCTGGGCCCGCGCCATTCCGTTTGCGCTGGGTGCCGAGGCGTGGGAGCAGCTGCCGCACGTGAAGCGGCTGCTCGACACGGTGAACGAGCGCCCGGCCGCGCAGCGGGCCGCCGCGTTGAAGGATCGATACACCTTCAAGACCGAAATGGACGAACAGGCGCGCCGGGCCATGTTCCCGCAAAACGAACGGCTGAAGCGCTGATTCAGCCGCACGAGCCGGTGCCCGTCGCGGCCGAACGCCCTTCGGCACAGGCATGGGCACGGGCCCGCCCATCGGTACGGCCGAGGCGCTGCAGGCAGGACCGGCGGACGCTCGAATCGCGGCTCCGCGGGGTCGTCCTTGACGGGGGGCGCAGCCGGTTGTTCCGGTCCGGCGGCTCCGGTCAGACCATGGGCTTCAGCTGCTGCAGCAGCGTCGGCACCAGCTCCGACACCGTCGGGTGGATGTGCATCGCGCGCGCGATCACCGTGTACGGCTGCTTCGCGGCCATCACGTCGAGCAGGCCGTGGATCACCTCGTCGCCGTTCAGGCCGAGGATCGCGGCCCCCAGCAGCTGCCGGCTGTCGGCGTCCACCAGCACCTTCATGAAACCCTGGGTCTCGCCGGCCTCGCGCGCCCGCCCCACGCGCTGCATCGGCATCTTCGCGCGCAGCACCTGGCGGCCCTGGGCCAGGGTCGCGCGCGCCTCGGTCTCGGTCATGCCGACCCGGCCGAGCGCCGGGTCGATGAACAGCGCGTAGCAGCCGATGCGGTCCGAAATGCGTCGCGGATCGTGGTCGAACAGGTTGGCGACCACGATCTCGTGGTCGTTCCAGGACGTGTGCGTGAAGGCGCCGCGGCCGTTGCAGTCGCCCACGGCCCAGACGCCTTCGGCCGTGGTGCGGCACTGGTCGTCGACGGTGATGTAGCCGCGCGCGTCGGTCGCGATGCCGGCGGCCTCGAGTCCGAGGCCGTCGGTGTTCGGCCGCCGGCCCACGGCCAGCAGCACATGGCTGCCGACGATCGCGGGCCGCTCGCCGCCGCAGGCCGCGCCGACGGCGATCCGGTCGCCCGCGCGCGACAGCGACAGGCACTCCGAGCCCAGCGCGAAGCGCACCCCCTCGGCTTCGAGGATCGAACGCACGCCGTCGGCGACGTCGGCATCCTCGCGCGGCAGCAGCTGCGCCGACCGCTCGACCACCGTCACCTCGGCGCCGAAGCGGCGCATCATCTGCGCGAACTCCAGACCGATGTAGCTGCCGCCGACGATGAGCAGGTGCTCGGGCACCTCGTTCAGTTCCATGACCGAGACGTTGTCCAGCGTCGGCACGGTGTCGATGCCGGGCAGGTCGGGCCGCACCGAACGGCCGCCGACGTTGAGGAAGATCCGCGGCGCGGTCAGCCGGCGGCCGCCGACCTCGAGCGTCGAGGCGGCGACGAAGCGCGCTGCGCCGACGAGGACCTCGGTGTCGGGCAGGCCCCGCATCCAGGACTCGACCCCCGCCCGGGACGGTGCGACGACGCCGTCCTTGCGCGCCTTCACGCGCGCCATGTCGACCCGGATCGCACCGGTCTCGAAGCCGAACTCGGCGCCGCGGCGGGCCAGGTGCAGGGCCCGCGCGCTTGCCACCAGGGTCTTGGTCGGCACGCAGCCGACGTTGACGCAGGTGCCGCCGAAGTGCCCGCGCTCGATGACGGCGGTGCGCAGGCCCTCGCGGCTGCAGCGGGCCGCGATGGCCGGACCCGCCTGGCCGGCCCCGACGACGATGGCATCGAAAGATTCGCTGTTCATGAGGACCCTGGCGCTGCGCAACGGACCCGCAGTATCCATCCAGTCGGCCGCCTGCATCCGGATGCGCGGATCTGCCACGTTCAGGGCAGCCGCCGGGGCGACCGCCGGCTCAGGGCGGCGCCGCGCGCGGCTTCGTATCCACCGGCAGGCAGAGCAGGCCCACGAGCAGCGCCAGCGCGCCGTGCAGGAGGTACACCGCATTGAAGTCGGCACGCTGCAGCGCCGCATGCCCCAGCCAGGCCACGGTGAGCGCCACGCCCAGCACCGAGCCGATCTGGCGCGTGGCCTGGTTCACCGCGCTGCCGACGGCATAGTGGGCCACCGGCAGGCGGCTCACCGCCGCGGCCGACAGCGAGGGCAGCACCAGGCCGACCGCGATGCCGCTCATCATCAGCCCGGGCAGCCATTGCGACAGGTAGTGCGGCGCGATTCCGGGCACGAGCAGGAACCACAGGCTGCTGCAGGCATACAGCAGCGAGCCGCCGACCAGGAAGCGGCGATGGCCCAGCCGCGTCGCCAGGCGACCGGTGACGATGGCTGTCGGCATCACCAGCAGCGGCCCCGGCGTCACCGCCAGCCCGGCCTGCGGCAGGCTGAAATGCCAGACCTTCATCATGAAGAAGAAGAAGGTCAGGAACATCATCGAGAACGCCGTGCCGAAAGCCAGCGTCGCGACATTCACGTAGCCGTAGGTGCGGTTGCGGAAAAGCGCCAGATCGACCAGCGGCGCCTGGGCCTTGCGCGCCCACGCCACGAAGGCGCCGGCGGCGGCGACCCCGGTGAAGCCCAGAAGCCCGAGTTGCAGGCGACTCCAGGTCGGCCCATCGGATTCGACGATCGCCAGGGTGACGGCTCCCACCGCCAGCATCAGCAGCGCCATGCCGACGCCGTCCACGCGTCGCGGCACGCCCGCTTTCGCCGATTCCTGCAGCAGCGACGCACCGCGCCACAGCGCCAGGCCCCCCAGCGGCAGGTTGATGTAGAACGCCCAGGGCCAGCCGTAGTGGTCGATCACGAAACTGCCTGCGCTCGGACCCACGGCAGCCGCCAGGCCGCCGACGGCGCCCCACAGGCTCACGGCCACCGCACGCCGGCTCTGCGGAAATGCCGCCAGCAGGATGGACAGCGATGCGGGCGTCAGCAACGCCGCCCCGACGGCCTGCAACACCCGGGCCGCGATCAACCAACCCACGCTGCCGGCCAGTCCGCAGCCGGCGGAGGCCGCCAGGAACAGCGCCACGCCGACCTGGAACACGCGCTTGCGGCCATGGGTGTCGGCCAGCCCGCCGGCGGGAATCAGCATCGTCGCGTACACCAGCGTGTAGGCATTCAGCACCCACGAGAGCTCGGCCGCGGTGGCATCGGCGAAGGCGTGCCGCAGGGGATCGAAGGCCGCGAACAGCATCGTCGTGTCGAGCGAGACCAGGAAGGTGGCGACGCTGGCGACCCGGAACACGGGCCAGGGCGAAGCGGGTGTCGCGGCGCGCAAGGCCGGCGTTTCGATGGCGGCGCTCACCGGACTGCCTTCGCCCTTGAAGGGCACCGGCGTGAGCGCTTGGGAGCGGCCCGGCGGGCTCATCTGCACCCCCGCGCCTGCAGGTCCATGCCAGGCTGCGTCGACAGGCCCGGCTGGACCTGCTGCGTCGCCGGGTCGGCCAGCGTGACGTCCTGCGGGACGCGCGCGCCGGCGCCGACCTTGCGCGCTCCGCGTGCCCGGGCAGCCTGCGCAAAGGCGAGCCCGATGCCGTGATCGGCGCCGGTGATGGGGACGGTGGCATGGTCGGGTTTCACGGGATTCCTAAAATGATGATCATCATATTTATCGACGCGCAGGCGTGCGACGGCGGCTTCTACCGCCGCCTCAGGCGTCGTACTGTTGCATCAGGCTGGCGCGCACGTTGGCCAGCCATGCCCTGCCCGCCTTGCCCTGCAGCGTGCGCGCCAGCTGCAGCGCGCCGACCATCGTGGCGGCGACCACCTGGGCCTGTGCCGGGTCCACGCCGGCCGGAAGGGCGCGGCGCACGAGTTCGACCAGGCCCAGCACGCGGGCGCGGGCGGCGCCGGCGACGGCTTCGGCCTGGCGCGGGATTTCGGACGCCAGCGCGGCGACCACGCAACCGCACTCGGCATTCTCGAGCTGCGCGTCCGCCAAGTAGGTGTGCACCAGCGCGGAGAAGGGACTCACCCCGTCGGCCCGTGCCAGGCGCAGCCGCTCGGCAAGCACGGCCCCGGTCGCGCGGCCGGCGCGCTGCGTGGCCTCGGCCAGCAGCGCATCGCGCGAGGCGAAGTGGGCATAGAAGCCGCCATGCGTCAGGCCGGCCTCCTTCATGATGGAAGCCAGGCCGACGCCGTCGTAGCCGGCGCGGCGGATGGCGCGCGCGGCGACATCCAGGATACGGTCGTGGGTCAGTTCCTTGCGGCTGGCGGGCATCGGCATGATGGGCGCAATATTACGACCATCATATTCTGAAGTCAACTGCGATCGAGCGCCCGCACGCGCGGACGGGTGACTGCAGCCAGCGACCGGTACTGCGAGTTCGAACGCCAGGGAACCGGTCACCGGGTGCAGACCATCGGCCCGGCGCTGCCTGGCGCGGTGCAGGCGCCAGGCGCCAGGCCCGGCTCCTGGCGCGGTTGATAGCGCCGGGCTACCTCCGAGATAGTATCAATCAAACCTATTGATCAATAACTGTCGATAGTATTCATTCCATTGCAGATCCCCCACCCTCCCCAGGAGCACCACCATGTCGATCATCAACACCACCGTCCAGCCCTTCAAGACCCAGGCCTTCCACAACGGCAAGTTCGTCGAAGTCACCGAGCAGAACCTCAAGGGCCGCTGGTCGGTCCTGATCTTCATGCCGGCCGCCTTCACCTTCAACTGCCCGACCGAAGTCGAAGACGCGGCCGACCACTACGGCGAGTTCCAGAAGGCCGAGGCCGAGGTCTACGTCGTCACCACCGACACGCATTTCTCGCACAAGGTCTGGCACGAGACCTCGGCCGCCGTCGGCAAGTCCCGCTTCCCGCTGGTCGGTGACCCGACCCACACGCTGACCAACCTGTTCGGCGTGCACATCCCCGAGGAAGGCCTGGCGCTGCGCGGCACCTTCATCATCAACCCCGAGGGCGTGATCAAGACGGCCGAGATCCACGACAACGCGATCGCCCGCGACGTCAAGGAAACGCTGCGCAAGCTCAAGGCCGCGCAGTATGTCGCCAAGCACCCGGGCCAGGTCTGCCCGGCGAAGTGGAACGAGGGCGCCAAGACGCTGGCGCCGTCGATCGACCTCGTCGGCAAGATCTGAGGCCGCCCCCAAGTTTCACCGGCTCAGGCCCGGTGGTGGGCCTCCGCGGCGTCAGCCGCCGGGGGCTGGCCGCGGGCCCGGGCCGGCCGCGCCCGAAATCTTCCCTGCCCTGCACGAGCACACTCCATGTTGGATGACAGCATCAAGGCCCAGTTGGCCAGCTACTTCGAGCGCATCAGCCAGCCGATCGAGCTGATCGCCAGCCTGGATGATTCGACCGCCGCCGCCGAGATCCGCGAGCTGGTCACCGAGATCGCCGCCGTGGCGCCGGCCAAGATCGCGGCCCGCCTCGACGGCCGCTTCGAGCGCCGCCCTTCGTTCCAGATCACCCGCGCCGGCCACGACATGGGCGTGCATTTCGCCGCCGTGCCGATGGGCCACGAGTTCACCTCGCTGCTGCTGGCGCTGCTGTGGGCCGGCGGCCATCCGCCCAAGGTCGAAGCCGAAGTCATCGAGCAGATCCGCTCGCTCGAAGGCGACTTCCGCTTCGACACCTGGATGAGCCTGACCTGCCACAACTGCCCGGACGTGGTCCAGGCCATGAACCTGATGGCCGTGCTCAACCCGCGCGTCCGCGCCGTGGCCATCGACGGCGGGCTGTTCCAGGCCGAGGTCGAGCAGCGGCAGATCATGGCCGTGCCCAGCGTGTTCCTGAACGGCGAGGCCTTCGGCAACGGCCGCATGGAGCTCGGCGAGATCCTGGCCCGCATCGACACCGGTAGCGCGCGGCGCGAGGCCGCGAAGCTGGATGCGAAGGCGCCCTACGACGTGCTGGTGATCGGCGGCGGCCCGGCCGGCGCCGCGGCCGCGGTGTACGCGGCGCGCAAGGGCATCCGCACCGGCATCGTCGCCGAGCGCTTCGGCGGCCAGACCCTGGACACCCTGGGCATCGAGAACTACATCTCGGTGCTGGAGACCGAAGGGCCGAAGTTCGCGGCCGCGCTCGAAGCCCATGTGCGCCATTACGGCGTCGACCTGATGACGCGGCAGCGCGTGGCCGGGATCGATCCGGCGGCCACGCCCGGCGGCCATGCCACGGTGCGGCTGGAAAGCGGCGCCGCACTGCAGGCCCGCACCGTGATCCTGGCCACCGGCGCGCGCTGGCGCCACATCGACGTGCCCGGCGAGGAGGCCTACAAGACGCGCGGCGTGGCCTACTGCCCGCATTGCGACGGCCCGCTGTTCAAGGGCAAGGACGTGGCGGTGATCGGCGGCGGCAATTCCGGCGTCGAGGCGGCGATCGACCTCGCCGGCGTGGTCAGGAGCGTCACGCTGCTGGAGTTCGCCGACCGCCTGCGCGCCGACCAGGTGCTGGTCGACAAGCTGCGCAGCCTGCCCAACATCACCATCCACACGAACGCGCAGACGACCGAGATCACCGGCGACGGGCAGAAGATGAACGGCCTGCGCTACAAGGACCGCGCGAGCGGCACCGAACACCGGCTGGACCTGGCCGGCGTGTTCGTGCAGATCGGGCTCGTGCCCAACACCGAGTTCCTCAAGGGTACGGTGGAGCTGAGCCGCCATGGCGAGATCATCGTCGACGCCAAGGCCCACACCAGCGTGAGCGGCATCTACGCCGCCGGCGACGCCACCACGGTGCCGTACAAGCAGATCGTCATCGCCGCCGGCGACGGGGCCAAGGCCGCGCTGAGTGCCTTCGACCACCTGATCCGCACGCCGGCAGCGTGATCGGCGCCCCGCCAACCTGACGTTGCGCCGCACCCGGTGCAAACAGGGGGCGCCGAGTGGCAAGCCCGGTCGCTTCAGCGCAGGAAGCCGGCAAAGAATGTCGCCAGGGCCTCGAACCCGTCCAGCGGCAGGACATGGGACACGTACTGGTCCGGGCGCACGACCACCAGGCATCCGTGGTCGCGGTCGATGCCGCGCAGATCGAAGATGTCGCCCGCGCCCTTGTGATCGACGCAGAAGACCTTCTCATGGTCCTGCAGGCCCAGCCTGCCGGTCCTGGGCTTGAGCAGCGACGGCAGGTCCTCGAAGGCAAGCCGATCGAAGGTCTGCTGGAACACGGCGCGGAAGTCGATCACCGCATCGATGTCCTCGCCGCGGCGCCGGTGCCTGAGGACCGGGGATCGGGGGTCCGATTCCAGCCAGTCGGCCAGGCGGTGGATCGCCGAACCCGGGCTCGAGCCGTCCGCTCGTCCGGCGAAGGCGTAGAGGCGCCAGCGCGCGTCGGCCTCCGCGGCATGGCCGAGCTGCATCGGCTTGGCGTCGGCCAGGCGCACCACCGGCGCCGAATGGAAACGGCGGCCGATCTCGAACCCGCGCGCGAGCGCCTGGTGGGTCCCGGCGGCGATGAGCGATGAGGGATCGTATTGCACCGCCGTGCCGCCGGTGAATTCCAGGTTCTGCTTGAACTGGCGGATGATGCGCGGCTCCTCGGTGCCGTCGCGCTCGGCCTGCGTCGTCGGCGCCGACATGATGCGCGCCCATTGGTGGTCGGTCTCGACCAGCCGCCTCGCCTCGGTCAGGCGCTCCTTGGAGTAACTGCGCAGCAGGCTCGCGTCGGCCCGTCCCTGGAGCACGTGCACGAGCTTCCAGCCCAGATTGAAGGTGTCCTGCATCGAGACGTTCATGCCCTGACCCGCCTTCGGCGAATGGGTGTGGCAGGCATCGCCCGCCGTGAACACGCGGGGACTGCGGTTCGAGCCCTCGGGCACGTCGTCGAACTTGTCGGTGATGCTGTGCCCGATGTCGTAGATCGACCACCAGACCACTTCCTTCACGTCGAGCGCGTAGGGCCGGATGATGCGGTTCGCCGCCGCGATCATGTCGTCCTGCGTGAATTTGCGGCTCGCCGCCTTCTCGTCGGGCCTGAGCTGGTCGAGTTCGACGTACATGCGGAACACGTAGCCACCCTCGCGCGGCAGGATCAGCACATTGCCCTCGTCGGCCGAGGAGATGAGGCATTTCTGGCGCACGTCCGGGAAATCGGTGTTGGCGAGGATGTCCATCACGCCCCAGGCCTGGTGCGCGGCATCGCCGTGCAGCACGCCGCCGATGGCCTTGCGCACGGCCGAATGCGCGCCGTCGCAGCCGACCACGTAATTCGCCCGCACCTGGCGCGTGGCCCACCAGTTCACGCCGCTGGCGTCCTTGAGCGTCACGGTCACCGGGTGGTCGCCGGTCGACGCATCGATGGTCAGGCCCACGACCTCCCAGTTGTAATCGGGCTCGAGCCGCGAGGGCGAGTTCTTCATCACCTCGAGGAAGAGCTCGTGCAGCCGCGCCTGGTTGATCAGGATGTGCGGCATCTCCGAGCTGCCGTCGGCCACGTCCTGCACCCGACCGACGCGCCGGATGTGGTCGGGGCGCTCGGGGTCCGGCATCCAGAACGCGGTCTGGTTCACCCAGTAGGTCTCGCGCTTGACCTTGTCGGCGAAACCGAAGGCCTGGAACATCTCCATCGTGCGCGTGTTGATGCCGTCGGCCTTGCCCTTGATGATGTTGCTCGGCATGCGCTCGACGATCATCGTGTCGATCTCGGGGAACTGCGACAGCTGCGCCGCCAGGCACAGGCCGGCCGGTCCGGTGCCGGCGATCAGCACGTCGACCTTCTCGGGCAGCGGTTCGTTGATGCCGCGGTTGCGGCGGTTGGGCGCGGCCTCCCGGACATCCGGGTTGCCCCCCCTGAAGCCATTCTTGTAGAACTGCATCGCCGGTCTCCTCGGGTGGATGAACGCCGCGCGCGAGGCGCCGACGCTTCGCCGAATAATATCTACACTTACTATCGGCCGTCAAGCCGATATGTATACTTATCGATCGATGCCGCCGCCGGCGCACCCGGTGCGGACCCGACCCGACGAACGGAGCGCTGGCATGGACCTACTCGAGACGGCAGGGCATCTGATACGCCGCATGCATCAGCAGTCGACCCAGGTCTTCGTGCAGCGCACGAAGGCGGCGGGCTACGACGTCACGCCGGTGCAATTCGCCGCGCTGGACGTGATCCAGGCCCACCGGGCCACCGATCAGGCCGGCGTGGCGGAGATGATCGCGTACGACCGGGCCACCATCGGCGGCGTCATCGACCGGCTCGAGCAGAAAGGCTGGATACGCCGCATCGTCAGCGAACGCGACCGTCGGGCGCGCGAACTGTCCCTGACGCCGCAGGGCAAGCGCGTCCATGCGGCCCTGCTGCCCATCGTCGAGGACCTGCAGGAGGAGATCCTGCGGCCGCTGGGCGGCGCGGACCGCATGAGCTTTCTCAAGCTTGCGCGCCGGGTGGTCGGGCCGTAGACGTCGTACGCCGTCGCGGCCCTCCCCGGTCGACGCGACGTCCGACGGCGGGGCGCGGGGCCTCCCTCGGGGACTGGCGGCCGCCACCTCCGCCCTCGGCCCGGCGCGGGCCGGAGTCTCGCCGAGTCCGTCGCGCGCAACATCCGCCGGCCGCCTTCGGCCATCAGCGCCTTGCCCGGAATCGGGCGACGCGGGCCCGGCGCGCGGTCCGGCAACCGCGTTGCGCAGGAATCGTGATGCCGTCGTGAGGGGGTCGGCCGAGCCTCATGATTCGATTGAATCTCCAATCACGGACATCATTTGCGCGCCCGTTTCGACATCGATTCCGTAAGCGGATAAAGAACCCGAACACAGGCCCTCGCAGCAGACCATGGGCCGCAAACGGCCATTTCCCCAAGTCGAACGATGTTGCCGCGGATCGCGCTAACTAGACTGCAGCCGCGACGCCGATCGGTCGTCGCGCCGGGCGGGTGACCCTCGGCTTGCAGCCTGTGAGGGAGAGAACCATGCATTCAAGATTCGCATTTGGAACTCGATGGGCCGTCTCGGCCGTCGCGCTCGCCTTGACGGCTTGCGGCGGGGGATCGGGCGGCAACAGCGCGCCGCCGGTCACGACCGCCAGCGCGACCTTGAGCGGCACCGTGTTCGCGGCCCCGGTGGCCGGTTCGAGCGTCTCGGCCTATGCCGCCGATGCGCAGGGCCAGCAGACCGGCGCCGCGCTGGCCACGGCGACGACCGACGCGCAGGGCGGCTATGCGCTGACGCTGAACAGCCTGCCGGCCGGCGCGGTGCTCGTCGTCGCCAGCGGCGGCACCTACACCAGCGAGGCCGACCATTCGACCCAGACCCTGGGCACGATGACGGTGTTGCTGCCCAGCGTCGCGAGTGGCCAGAACGCCGCCCAGATCAGCCCGATGACGACCGTCATCGCCGCCGCGACGAGCAACCTGCTGGCGGCCTCGGGCGGCACCGTGGCGGCGGCCTCGACGACCGCGACGGCGAAGATCAAATCGCTGTTCGGGCTCGGCGCACTCGCCGGCGACCCCTCGGCCACGGCGCCCGACACCAGCGCCAGCACCGGCGACGCCTGGCTCGTCGCGGCCCTGGCGGGCACGCTGGAGACGCTGCGCGCCAACACCGCGATCAAGGCGGCCGACCTGTATCAGGCGCTCACGGCCGACGCCGCCGACGGCAATCTCGATGGACTGGCCAACGGCAAGCCCATCGCCCTGGGCACGGGCCTGCTGTCGTCGAGCCTGTTCACGACTCAATGGTCGGGCGCGGCCAACGCCTGGGGCGTCGCGCAGCCCCAATACGCGAATGCCACCTCGTCGATCTCGGCCGCGCTGCAGGCGTCGGCGCAGGCCGCCGGCATCGCGATCGGCAGTTCGGGTTCGATCGCACCGCTGCTGACGCAGTCGGGCGGCACGCAGCTGTATTTCGCGGCGCGCAGCGACGGGCTCGTCGAGCTCGACATGAGCCAGCCGGCGATGCCGGTGGCGTCCAAGGTCACGGCGATCAACAACGCGGTGCTGGGGTCGGCGCCGGGTCGCCTGAGCTCGATCGACGGCATCGTCATCAATCCGACGCCGATCAACACCGCCGCGGGCGCGAAGGTGTTTGCGATCCTCTACAGCTATTCGAGCAGGACGGTGTATTCGGTCAACCTGACCGACGGCGTCGTTTCCGATTCGACCACCTTGCCGATCGCCCAGACGACCAGCTTCTCGGGCGCGTCGGCCGCCATCGCGGGCGGCATCGCCGACGGCACGCGCGGCAAGATCTGGCTCGCCACCGGCGACGGGCTGTACGGCATCGACCCGAGCCAGCTGCAGGCCGCACCCGTCGTGATCGCCCAGCCCGCCGGCACGACCATCGACGAGAACCTCGGCGGCGATCCGGCCAAGGGGATCGTGTTCTCGCCGGACTACAACAACGGCGGCCTGGTCGTCTTCAATCTGGCCGAGGCCAAGGCCTATCAGATGGATGCGGCGACCTGGTCGACCCAGGTCGGCAGCTGGTCCGGCCTGGGCGAAATCGACGGCGCCGCGCTCGACAGCCAGTACAACCTGGCCGTGATGACCCTGGAGGGCGGCAGTCAGATCGGCCTGCTCGCCTACGCCCCGGTGTCCGGCGCCACGACCAGCGTGGGCTCGATCCCGGGCGGCGCCAAGTTCATGAGCTACGACACGGGCGCGCCGCTCTCGGGCGCGGCGATCGATCCGGTGAGCCATACCGGGCTCTTCGTCGGCGAGGGCGGCTCGCTGGGCGTGGGCACGCTCGACGACCCGACGCACGCGAACTGGCAGGGCTTCACGCAGTTCGCCAGCGCCGGCTATGGCGTGTCGAGCTACCAGTTCGAACCGCACGACCCGCACACGGTCGGTGCCTTCAACATCGCCGGCAAGCCCTACGGATTCGTGCTGCAAGGCGGTTACGCGCCCTACAAGGTGGTCGTCATCGACCTCGACGCGATGCTCGCCGCACCCGCCACCGCCGGCACGCTGAACAGCGACCCGATGACCAATCCCGCCATCGTCACGCAGCTGGGCTATTGAAAGGAGCCGCGGCAGCGGCGCCGGCCACCCGGCGTCAGGGCCTGCCGCTCGGCGCGGGCCCGGCCTGCGCGTCGCGCCCCGGATGCGCGACCGCGCCGCCGGGCGCATGGGAACCGGCCGCGAGCCACAGACCGAGACCCGACAACAGGAGCAGCGCGCCGACCGAGCGCCGGAATTGCGCGCCGCTGAGGCGCTGGAAATAGCCGAATCCCCATCGCGCCCCCAGCAGCGCGAACACGAGATAGCCGAGATCGCCGAGGCCGCCCGAGCCGGAACCGCCGAGCGCGTGCAGCGACGCCAGGCTGACCAGCTGCATCGACAGGATGAAGGGTTGGTAGACGGCGCGCTGGCGCCACTTTTCCCAGCCGCGCAATGAGCACCAGATCGTCATCAGCGCGCCCGGAAACGCCGTCATGCCACCGACCAGCCCTGCCAGCGCACCGGCCAGGACATCGTAGCGGCGGCTGACCCGGATCGGCCGCAATTCGATCCGCGTCATCGAATAGGCGCCGTAGGCGCCCAGGAACAGCCCCAGCCCCTGGCGATAGCCGGCGGCGTTCAGATGCAGGAGCAGCCAGATGCCCCAGGGGGCCGCCAGCGCGCCTCCGGCGAGCATGGGCCAGATCGCGGCCCAGCGCATCTCCTTGCGCAGCTGCCAGACCGCATAGAGCTGGATGGCGATCGAACAGCACAGGATGGTGTGGATCGCTCCCACCGGGTCGTCGCCGACCCCGATCAGTCCCAAGGCGGTCAACGGTGCGAACGCGAACCCCACCAGGCTCGACAAGGTCGCGCCGGCGAGGACGATCGCCGCCTTCGTGAGGTCCAGCCAGGCCGCGGGCCGGTGCTCGAACAGCCGGCGCGCGAACTCGAG